>JAHDIE010000062.1 GCA_020630955.1 Saprospiraceae bacterium | reverse complement strand
CAACCTGGTTAAATTGACCGGGTTGCACATTTACGGAAGTGTTAAGATTATCAACACCTGTATAGGTTAATTGACTGTCGTTCCAAGTCATTGAAAACTGTGCCGATGCAATGTTTTCAAATCCTGAAACCAATATATCAATGCATCCATTAGACCCAGCATTTATACTGGTATTGGCACAACTGACTGTGAATAAATCAGCACCCCCGACAGTAACAACGCCAGGATCAGTTGTAACATCGATTAAATTTCCATCAGCATCAGATGCTTCTACAAAAACGTTTCCCTGATCAACTATTTTCAAATCTGTGAATGAGCCTGGCGCCCCAATCACGTCAAAACAAACTTCAAAGACTGTTCCACCATCTGGTAAGGTAACTGGAGTAATTCCAGAATCATCAAACCAGTTGAAGGATAACATTCCTTGAGCTACCCCACCATTTCCTTCAGCCAAACCAGGCAAAGCACTATTATCGATATTTGTATAAGTTAAAACATTTGGGTCCCACATAATACCTCCCTGTACAGTTTGGATATTGGTGAAATTATCTGCGACCATAGGAATACAGATATTTGAGTTTTCATTCACAATAATATCATCAAATCTTAAGATCAAATCTCCTTCATTACCACCGCCACCGCCGCCGCCGCCATCTGAATTAACAGAAACTGTGCTTGTAGAAGTTGTGAATGGTAATTCTTCATCATTAGAGTCAGAAAAGACAATGGATGTAGGGTTATCTGTAAATTTTATGATAGATGAAGAACCAGGAGCTCCAATAATATCAAAGCAAACATCAAAAATGGTTGTTCCGTTTGGAAGGTTTTGAGGAGTTACTCCAGAACCATCAAACCAATTAAATGCCAGCATACCTTGATTTACTTCCCCTTCTCCGAAGGCATTACCGGGCAAAATATTGTTTGCCGTTCCAGTATAGGACAATACATTTGGATCCCACATCATACTCCCTTGAGCGGTCTGAACATCATTAAAATTGTCAACAATTACTGAAACGCATACGTTTTCGCCATTATCACCACTTTCATTGGAGCTTCTTAGGACGATATCAGTGGATCCTCCACCGCCGCCGCCGCCTCCACCGCCTGAACCACAATCGGTGCCAGGTAAAGCAAAGGGAAGAGGAACAGCTGTAGCGCCAATATCATCAAAATCAGCATTGATCACCTCAATATTTTGAAAAGGAGGGATATTACCAATAGTTATTGCTGTAGAATCACATTCTGACCCAACAACATTCATTCTAACAGTAAATAATAAAGTATTATCTGGAAGTGAGAATTCGTTGGTACTTGAATGACTCCAAGAAACAGTCATTTCTCCATCTTCGCCATTCAGAATGGTTTCAGGAGTTCCAATATTTCCAATCGAAAATTGTTCTAATTGGTCTGTCACATTGAAAACTGAATCATAGGAAAGAACCAATGAATCCCAAAGGATGAAATATTGTAAACTGATAATATCTTCAAAATTTGAAACTGAAACATCCACATCTACTGTACCTCCAGGAACCGGCGCATCTATTGAGGAAAAGCCCACTTCTAATTGTGCATTTGCACCAAAAGATAAAAGTAGTGTGAAAACAATAAGGATAATGTGTTTTTGCATCATCGGGATTTTAATGTATAGAGGACAAAATTAACATTCCTCGTATTAATAAGCTATCAAACGAGCAGTTATTTTCAATAATGAAAACGTATTAATCATTCAAAAAGATGCTCATAGATAAAAAGATGCCAAGGGTACTTCCTACCCTTGGCATAAATATTTTTAAATTATAAATTCTATTTAATTAAAAGCATTTTCTTGGTCTCTGTTCCATATTTGGTATCTAACTGATAATACAAAAGACCACTTGCTGTTATTTCATTCGAGTTTATATTCAACTCATTGAATCCTTTTTGATAATGAGCGCTATTCTTATAGATCAATTTACCAGACAGATCAATTATACTAATTGTGGCATTGCCATCTTTTGGAAGGTAAAATCCAATATTAGTAATATCACTAAATGGGTTTGGTTTATTTTGCAACAATCTCAACTGATCAATTTTCTCAGCTAAGTTTCCTTCAACCTGAAGATTTAGTTTACTAATTTCATGATCGTTATTGTACATCTCTGCATTAAGAACTTCATTTACGAAACTTAATGATGAATTAGAGACGGAACCATCTACCTTTGCAACAAATTCAATGGTCAAAGCATTTTTAAAGCTACGAGCCTTATAATCATTCCATGAGAACAAAACCAATCCTGGATTTTCCATACTGTAATTGTTTTCACTCACGGTAAATTTGTTACTGTCTATACCAACAAATTCTAACATGTGAAAGTCATAATTAAAGGCAAATTGAAGACCTATGACATCGTCAAATTCTGCTTGCAGATTAATTGAAACAAGATCTCCTTTTGAAAATTCTTGGTTTTTTATTTCTATCGTCTTAACGCTTCTTGATTCAACATTTTCTGCATTTACATTAGAAAGAATTACATTATTGTTTACATCACCCACTTTCACTGCAATGAAGTCATTATTCATTTCATCTTCACTCATTTCATTTAATGAAATCGACTCTACAAAAGGCCAAGGTGAACTAGGATTTGAGAAAACAAATTTTGAATCCACAAATCTCCAACTATCATTTGAAGGTAGTTCATTGTAAATACCTAATATCAATTTTCTGATTTGTATCAAATCAACTGCAGATATTGACTCAGAATTATTAGCATCGGCTGCAATAATCTTATAAGGACTATCTAATTGACTTATTCCTAATATGTGTTTTTGTATAAGTACTATGTCCAAGGTCGAAACACCATTAAGATAATCAACATCGTTTTCAGCTTGAATCATGTATTCATCATCCGAAAGAACATCGTCAAATAGATATGAACCATCTAGTGTTTCAATCATTTCCATTGACCCAGTATTCATATCATTAAGTACGACATCAACACCATCTACCATCTCTGAGTTTTCAGTGAAGATTGATCCAGCAATATTTATTCTTGAGTTATTTGGATCAAAGTCTGTGGAGTCCACAACTACAGTGTCACATATTATCCCGTTTGCCTGTATGTTAATAGATGTCTCACAGAAATCTGAATTTCCGCATTCGTCCGTAACATAGATGCGTAAGGTCATAAGACCTTCATCTTCACAACCAAGATCCATAAACGAACTTCCGTTTTCAAAGGTGAAAACAAGATCCTCTTGATCCGTACAGTTATCCGTACTTCCTAAGTCGAAATCAGATGCCCATATTTCTACTCCTGGCAATGATTCTCCTAGCTGTGTCATCAAAACAGTCGTGATGCCACCCAAGCAATAAGGTATTGGCTTGATTGTATCTGTCTCGTCAATGACAACATCTAAAGTACAAGTGGCCGGAGGATTATTACAACTATTGTAAATAAAGAAATTTACTCTATGTACTCCTTTTGGAAGTGGTTGCAAAGTTATGGTTCCATCCGTCGTAGATATAGAAGCTACTTCTTCGACAATCTGACCAAAAGATACTACATTATACGCCATATCATGAGGCAAAATTGGTTGTTCTAAACATTCATCATAGCCCCAAGGAACGTTAAGTCTCACACTGTTCATACAAGTGGTCTCATCCAATGTTTGAGAAACTTCATCAGCACATTCTTGAATAGTGGCTGGAGCTGTATTTGAAACTTTTATTACCTGTGTTTCTGAATAATATCCTGTTGTGCTTCCTGAATTCGGAACATATGCACACCAATCAATTACTGTATGTCTTCTCAAAATTTTAAAGCAAATTCCATCAACATTATAAAATCTTTGATCTTCGGAAGTATACGCAAAATTGGCGCAACCATTATAATCTGTTACAGGGTTTCCATCAATGGTAGGCACCCCTGTTGTTGTTGATATTTCAGAACAATCTATGTCAATGTCTCCAGGAAAATCAATATCATTATTGAAATCTGAATTTATAATTAATGTTTGCTCACATTCATCTAAATAAAATTTCTCATTGTTTATGGTATAGAACCATCTACGAGTAACGGTACCCGTATTGCATTGTCCATCAATATCTGCATTATCTTCAAATTGAACAGAAATTCCCGCACTACAAGTATTAGCGGTCACTACTGGCGCATTTGGAAATCCAAACAATTCAGTATCGCTGTACTCTGTGCAATTAATGGTAACCACATCTTGTGGGCAAGATTGTACTTCTGGACCAAATTTATCCTGAACTTCTACGTTTACGACACAGGTATTGGTATTTCCTGAGGCATCCGTAACCTGTAACTCGACTTGAACATATTCACTTCCTAAATCACCACAACAGAATTGCACAAAATCGCCAAACTGAGTATCATTCCCTTCATAGTCTGGTTCAGAACTACAAGGTGTATTAAGTCTCCTAACTTTAAAAGAAACCTCATCCGAACAAGCATCATAAGAACCATCATCAAATGAAATAGCATTTGCTCTAGCCCATCCATCTTCACTTAATGCTACGGCAGTAAATTGATCACATATAGCATAAGGAACCGTGTTATCTTTTATAAATGCTTCAAACCTACATTCTGTTGCGTTGCCACAACCATCTGTAGCAATATATTTAACCCAGAAGGTATCTGTAGGAATATTTGGTGCAGTAAATGTTCCATCTCCGTTGTCAATTGTAGGATTAAACGCTTGGTCTACATCATCAACATCTCTTTCATCTGCAAGAAGGTATTCAACTTCAAAAGTTACAGCAGAGCAATCAAATAAAAATTGAACTCCTGTATCGTCTGTTGTACTTAATGGGTCAAAAACTACATTGGTAGTACAATTATTTCCACTTGCCGTAAATGTCAAAGTATCTGGAGGACAAACCAAAAATGGAGGCTGATTGTCACTATATTTAACCGTCTGAATCCATGTTCTTGAGGTTGATTCACACCAATCTAAGATTGTCCATGTTCTTATAATTTTATACGCAGCACCATTATCACATATATCTATCTGGTTATCTGTATACGCAACACTAATTTTACATAAGTTATCTTCACCAGGAATCAAATCTTCGCCATCAATACTAGGGTAACCAACTCCAGCATCAGATGGATCTGGATAACCATTTTCGTTAAGATCCCAAGAACTATAAGGGCTATCAGGCATTCCATCTCCGTCATCGTCTTCTAAATCACATTCCAACTCAACATTTGGAGGAAAAACAAAATCTGCGCTTAAAACAGAAGGTTTGTTATAACAAATTGTAAAATTACAAGCAGGTGAAAAGTTGCCAGAGGCATCCACTGTTCGGTAAGAAATAACTCTTTCGTAAGCACAAATTGGATCCGATTGACCTTCACATTCCATATCATTCAATTGGTCGAAAAGAAAATCAACTGAAGCTTCAGAACAATTGTCTGAAAGATCAGGAGAATCTGCAAATAAAGAATTACTAGTAATACAAAATTCTGCATTTGTAATGTCTGAAACTGCACTGCTATTGATACTTATATTCCATGTCCCACTTAATCTCGTTGAAGTTGCCTGTAAGCCTTCAAGGGCCGATAAATCAAGGCCATTGGCTTGCGTATAAGAAGCTGCATAAGATTCCCCGTCAGGCCCTAGCAAAGTTGCATTGAAAGAAGCAGGGTTTCCTGTAAAATCGAGCTCAAAACTTGCAGAAGTAATTAGTTCCCAAGGCAACGCTTCGTTTTCAAGATCTAATGAAAAATCATAAAAATCTGCATCAGCATTTAGGTCTTCTGTTTGCTCAGCAATATGGCATTGTGTTGTTGATGTATTTAGCTCATCCGAGTGACTTTTAGTACATGCAACTGTAACATCTTCCAAACAGCTTACAATAGGAGGAAGCTTATCTTCTAGCGTCAAATAACTCCAACAGGAAAAGACATCACCATTTGCGTCTGTGTATTCAACACTTGCTTTAAATATAGACCCATCGCTCAAAGAAATTGTTGGATGTACCAACATTCCTGCTATAAGTTCAGATGATACAATAGGGTTATCATCCAAATCTTTAATAACGACTCTATATTCGCAAGATGCATCAAGCGGATTGTCAGTCAAAATATGCGCGGGAGTAATTTCTGCCTCACAACTTCCATTGACAGATAATTGTCTGTCGCCACAAGTTAATGAACATTGTGCTTCTAAAGTCGATGCACCTGACAGGCCAAAAATTAATAGGGTAGACAAAAAAGCAATTCTTTTTGCTATAGTTAACCCAGTTAGTGTAAACATTAGTGATTTCATTGTTAAAATCGGTTTTAGCTTATTTACTTTCGTAAATAATTCTTGAAATTTTACAAATGTTCAGCTAACAGGTGGGGAAAAGTACCGGGGGAGGTAGCCCTATATGTTTTAATTAATATTGAACAAGCTGATGTTCTAAAGCCATCTTGATTAAATTAACAGTGTTTCTAACTCCTAATTTTCTCATGATGTTTTTTCTATGAACACAAACTGTTTGGTCGCTTATGTAAAGCTGCTCTGCTATTTCTTTGTTGTTCTTAGCCTGAGCAATAAGTGAGAGCACTTCGTGTTCTCTTTTGGTCAGTTTTCTTTTAATTATAAATCTATCCTCGAATCTACTTTTAGGCTCTACTGCACTTTTGTCGACTTTTTTCTTATTAGGAGGAGTGATGTGAAGCCCAGGGGCTATGTATCTTTTATTTTCAAGCACTTCTTTAATGCCTTGAAACATATCCTCCATTGTATTTGACTTAAGAATATATCCATCAGCACCGTTTATTAAAGCTTCTTTGACATATCTATAATCGTCATAAGAGGTACATATTAAAATTTTCAAATCCTGAAAATATTTTCGTACAAGAGGAATTAATTCAAGACCGTCCTCTCCTTTCAAATTAAGTTCAATGATGAGCAGATTAACTTCCGGAAATTTTGAAAGTTCTTGTCTAATAATTCTTCCATCTTTAAGTGTGGCAAGTACTTCAACATCAAATTCATTTTGATTCTTCAATGAACATTGAAGACCTTGAACAAACATTGATTGGGGATCAACAATTACAGTTTTAATCGTTGGCATATAAGTTAATCTAATTAATAAAAATTCGTTAGAACACAATGAATAAACCTTGTGTCCTCACCTTAGAAAGCAAAACCAGTGCCAATCTAGGGTAGTTTTTTTACGATAAAACACATTATATTTTATTGTAATACACTACTCTCTAGCTACCAGCTAAATAGAACTGAAATACCATATTTATATAAATATTCAATTCTTTGAAATAGGTAGTGATGTATAATAAATTAATACAAGAGTAGATGATCACTTTTGTAAATGTATTACATACCTAAAGTAGCAATACTATTTAAAATATACCCAATTTAGGGTAGAAAATGTATTAAAGAAAATTAATATTAGATTACTGAATGGTAAATTTCAGTGTTTTAAAGCTATCCTCAGTTCTAATCACCAAGGTATAGAAGCCTTTGGTCCAGTCTTTAGATTCTAGAGCAATATTTAAGAAATTGTTTCCTTCAACGATGAAGTCTGAGAGTTTATACAATTCTCTTCCGTGCATATCAAATACCTGCACAGTAACTGCTTCGTCCTTCTGTCCATATACTTTTAATTGAGTATTGGCATCAACAGGATTCGGGAATAACGCTGCTTCTAAGTGCGTTGGAATCAACTCAGGACCCTCAGGTATATCATTATGAGGCATTGCTGTGAATACATTCTTTTGCATTGCATCAATTGAGCAATTTCTCATAATAATATCATGCAAACGAGTATTCTTTATTTTTGCTTTTCTAGAAGCTGAAAGTGCAGGATCATTTTCGTAGTAAAATCTATCTCCATCCCTTAAAGCTTGAAATTGATCTTGAATAATTATACTGACCAATTCACCAAACATTGAGTTCTGAATGTGCTTTTCTGCTAACATTCCAACCCAAGGATCCAAGTTATCGATGGTACCATAATGATTCTCTAGCAAGGCAGCTTGATTTGGATCATCTGTAAGGTTATTGAAGTTATTAAGTCGAGCCAAACCATACGTTTCTCTTAATGTATTGTAATCTGCAATCCCTCTATCTCTTCCTCGAGCCATGTTTATGGCCGCTAAATCTAGCCCATTTCCTGAACCTCCATCAAACAAAAAGTTTCTCAGATCATCAATGACTTTGGCATCCATTTCTTGTTGTACTTGAGTTGCCATCCCTTTAGCAAAAGGCTCAATTCCTCCCGAAAACAAGATTTCCAAGGGCTTGAAAAAACCTTGTCGCAAAGACAGGTTACCTTCATCAATGAGTTCTCCATCATTATCCATTCTAACAATCTGGCCATTTACCAACGTATGGCCCATTCTAAAAGCAGCTGCTGAAAATTCATTGGTAATTGCTGGATCAACTTCTGGCCGATATCCATTGTACTCAGGTATGTAAATATTTATAGATGGCAACCATTCTTCATAGGTGATTGATTGAATATAGGCTCCAATCATTCTTCTAGATTCTTGGTAGAGCTTTTCATCTGTCCAATTTGGATTGGAAGCTTTAAAATCGTCACAAAGTCTATTATGTTCTCTAACAAAAATTGTATGCAGAGCTATTAATAGTGGGTTTTCATTGGCTCTAGCATCACCAGCGACAAACATCTTATCGCCAGATCTCAATGGATCCTCCATAAACGGAGCAGAAGGATCAAACTCATCATTATATTCTCCAGTTATGGTATTCCAAGGGAGTAAATCCCCGTCTGAGGTACGTAATTTACCATTATTGAAGGTTCTTAACCATTCAGCTCTTTCAATTGTAGAGCCATAAACGGCTGAAGCATCCAAGAATGCCGTAACTTCATTTCTATATTGTCTAGGATTGTTTGGACCTATTCCTGTGCCTTCGATTGCTAAGGATCTAAAGGTTGTTATTGTGTCTACATTAAAAACTGGATCATCAAATGGAATAGCAATACCTAAAGGTTCTTGATGATTTACTTCTACTAAAGAAATATCATGGTCCAAAAATTGGCCAAAGGACCAAACGTAATCAGAATGATTATCTGCATCGTTGATTAGGCCTGTTTGATTAAAAACAGTGTTGCTAACTTTTCTTGCATTTGGTTTAAACTCATTATTGATAATAGATGACCCGTCGAGGTAATCGACTGTTTTTCTCAGAAGCTGAGAGCCATGTGCACCCCATTCAGGGTTATTAAGGTTATTCTCAGTTCCATCAATAGTTCTTACTTCTTGTGCTTGACTTCCAGTTATACAAGCAAAAAAAGCAATCACCCAACACAAGTAAGCATATTTAGTATACATATGTGATTTACGCCCTATGGGTTTATTGAGTTTCACGATTGGTTTCCAGATTGCAAATATAGATAATAAAACGTCAGTTCAGTTACCATAAATAAGTTTATTCACAGATATTTTTTATCAAAATTGATTTATCCGACTATAAATGGGAATGGGAGCGTTTACTTATTTGAAAATAAGCACATAATTTGATGTAGATTGACAAATATATATAATATTTTTGTAATATTTAACTCATTTTAAATCAATATTTTAATTAAAAACCAATTGCTTTCGCATAAAATACATTACACATTCTTCATTCTCCTTACAGTAGGAGTGATGAATCATGTCTATTGTCAAAATGAGTTATCAAATCTTACTCAAATTAAGTTGTCTAGCACCCATGACACCATAATCTATACCAATGGTCCCATTATAGTTAGCTCAGTTAAAATAAATCCTGCAATTTGTGTCGATCAAAACCGAATAAAAATAGGTGAAAACACCATAAAAATTAGTCCAAATTCGATCTGTAAAAGTCAAAACGATAGTATTTTACTATCATATAGACTTTTCTCAAATGTATTGAAGCAAAAATTCTGCCTAATTGATTCAACACAGATAGAATTTAATGATCGGGTAATAGATATTGCCTACGACTTAGGTCGATCTAATAGCGACGACAATAGTATTATCGCCTCAAAAAAAATGGATTACAGAGGTAGTTTTTCTAGAGGATTATCTGTCGGAAATAGCCAAGATCTTGTTCTCAATTCTAATTTTGATATGACCTTACAGGGTGATCTAGGAGGTGGATTAAAGATCAAAGGAGTAATCTCAGATGATAATATTCCTATTCAAGCAGAAGGCAATACACAACAATTAAGAGAATTTGACAAAGTCTACATAGAATTGTCCAAGGATCGATCTTTCTTAAAAGCAGGAGATTATGTACTTTCTGAGAAAGATTTATACTTCACGAGATATTATAAAAAATTACAAGGTGCCTCACTTGGACATAGTAGTACTTTTCAAAACAAAGTGATAGATGGCGACATTAGTTATGCTGTCTCTAGAGGAAAATTTGCCAGACAAAACTTAATTACCACAGAGGGGAATCAAGGTCCCTACAAACTTACAGGAAATGATGGCGAACGATTCTTAATTGTGCTATCTGGAACAGAACGGGTTTATTCGGATGGTAAATTATTAAAAAGAGGCGAACAATATGATTACATTATAGATTACAATAGCGCTGAAATCGAATTTACCATCAACCATATCATTAATCAGTTTTCCAGAATTATTGTTGAATATGAATATACAGACCAGAATTTCCTAAGAACTGTCTATGCAGGGGAAGTTGCCATTTCTGAAGAAAAGTGGAATTTTGGCGTTAATTTATATTCGGAGCAAGACAATACCAGTATTGCAGGTTTCGCTGATTTAGATTCTACAAGGTTAAATATTCTAAGTAATAGTGGTGATGATCCTAATCAATCTGTAATCAGCGGAATTTTTATTCCAGATGCAGAGGACAGCAATGCTGTTTATTATAACCTAAAAATAGATCCAATAACCGGTCTAAATTATTTAGAATATACTCATGAACCAGATGAGAATTCTGTAGGTGCCAATTTTTCTGAACAATCTTTTGCTGATGGGGACTATATTATAGATGAAGAAATCGCAATTAATCAAAGAGTGTATAAATATGTGGGGACAGGAAAAGGCAACTACTCTCCTACCATTCAATTGGTTACACCAAAGCAAAGACAATTAATAAACCTATTCGGCAACTATAAAACTGGTAAAAACTCAAGCATTGGCGCAGAAGTAGGCATCAGCAGAACGGATCAAAATAGGTTTTCTGATATTGATAATGATGACAATAATGGGATGGCCTTTGTACTAAAACATCAACAATCAAGACCATTAAAAGCAGATTCAGCATGGCGTTTTACAACCAATGTCTCTACTGAATATGCACAGCATAATTTTAGTGCATTGAATCCTTATCGTGCTCAAGAATTCAGCAGAATTTGGAGCTTGGATCAAGATGACAAAAGATATAATGAACTATTAGGTATGGCAAATCTTATCTTGAGTTACCAATCAAAATTAAAAATTCAATATCAATACAATCACTTTTCACAATTTGAAAATTACAAAGGGAACAAGAATAACTTATCCTTTTTATATGATGATGTTAATTGGAACATATCAACATCGACAGATCTTCTTAGTGCTAATTCCAATAATCTACAAAGCAGATTTTATCTACCTTCTATTGAGATAAACAATAAGTATGGTGAGGATGGTTGGAGTTACGGAGCTTATTATAACAAAGAACAAAACGAAAGATGGCAAAAATCTTTAAATCAACTTGAAGATCTGAGTTTTAACTTCGAAAGAATGGGGATATATTTTGGAAAAAAAATATCCGAAAAACTTAGTTCAGAATTTACTATAAACAGAAGAAACGATTGGGGCATAAAACAGAATAAGGAGGAGTTTGGACTGGCAAGTAACACCATGGAATATAAGCTGAATGTAGAATGGCTAGAAAAAAAATGGTCTAAACTTAACCTAAATACAACCTACCGAGATTTTAAAATCATAGATGCAAATATTATTGAAGCTGATCCAAACGCAAGTTTTTTTGGGCGCATTAATTATACGCTCAATATTCTAAATCAAGGTCTAAGATCTGAAAGCCTTTATGAGACAGGATCAGGTCAGGAGCCAAAGCAAGAATATAGATATCTAATGGTGCAGCAAGGGGAAGGAAACTACATTTGGAATGACTATAATCAGGATAGCATCCAACAAGTAAATGAATTTGAAATTGCACCATTCGGGGACCTTGGAAATTACGAAAGATTTGTGGTTTTTAACAATGAATTTATACGAACAGCAAAGACAGAATTTAGACAATTGCTGGATATAAAACCCTCAAAATTTTTGTCAAGTGAGGTTAAATATTTGCATTGGATGAAGTTATTATTTTGGCGAAGCAGATACCATTTATTAAAGAAGACTTCTGGTAGTAATAATCGATTTACAGATTCATTTAATTTTAGTCTCGATGAATTAGATATTGTGAGTTTTAGCAACAACTTTGATCATACCCTTTTTATAAATCAAGGTTCTGCAATATTTAATGGAGAAATTGGTTGGCGTAAAAACCAAAATCGAATAGTTCTGATCAGTGGATTTGAAGAGCGTTTAAGGGCTGCGCAATTTGCAAAAGCACGGTATAATATTAAGAAAAAGGCAGACATTTCTCTTGAAGGAGAAAGAGGAATAAAAACCAGTGTAGCTGAGAATTATGAAGCGAAAAATTTCAATATTAATTTTTTCCGAATTACTCCAAAACTTGTCATTAGAATGAATAAAAATTTACGCTGGTCTTTGGCTTACAGCTACTCAAATCAACAGAATATCACCGGCAATGAGATAGGATTAACAAAGGACTTTGGAGGAGAACTTACATGGCGAAGATTACAAAAATCAAACCTGAATGCAAGTCTTAATTATGTACTAAATGACTTTAATGGAGAAAAGGGTTCACCTGTGGAATTAGAAATGTTACAAGGGCTTACACAGGGGGTAAATTGGGTTTGGTCGATTAATTATACACAGCGCATTAAAAAACAAATTGATGCTACAATCACCTACAATGGCAGAAAATCGGGCTTCAACCGTACTGTACACACCTTTTCAGGGCAAATGAAAATCTTATTTTAGTCGAAGGAGTCGCCACTAATACAATATTTAGCGGCATAAATTTCCTGACAATTTTATCTTTGTAATTCACAATTTAATTATTATTAAACCTAAGGCAAATGCGTTTTACTTTCAGCATTCTTTTTCTCACGCTAATTTTTACGGATATACAAGCTCAAAACTACTGGACCAAAGTAGAGAAATCTTCTATTGAAAATTTCAGAAGTGGCGAACAAACAATCTTCCCAACCCAATTTGAATCTTTTGCATTGGATGCTGAAGAACTGAAAAAGGAATTTGCGGAAGCGCCAAAACAAGCAATAGGTAAAAAAAGAGGAAAAAGTAAGATTATTTCTATTCCATTTCCATCAGGCGAATTGGTTGAATTTGATATGTGGGAAGCCTCAGTAATGGCTCCGAAATTGGCTGCTAAATTTCCTAACATAAATAGCTACAAAGGCCTTTCGACAAATGGGAAATATCTTACAAGGATCAGTTTTAGTGATGCGGGACTTCATGCCGTTATCAATACTTCCGAAGGAACCATTTATATTGATCCAATATTTCCAGATAATCCAGCAGTCTATCAAAGCTATTATATAAAAAATCAAGAAATACCAGAAGATTATAATCCTAGATGTGGAACCACCGAAGATCCAATGTCTAGTTTTCAAGATATTGAGGAGGAGTTTGAAGTAACAAAACGAAGTGCTCAATTAGAATTAAGGAAATACAGATTTGCATTAGCATGCACAGGAGAATATGCGAATATAGTAGGTGGGACAGTTGTTGCTGTTATGGAACAATTTAATATTGCCATCAATCGACTGAATCAAGTCTATGAATTAAACTGTGGAATGACCTTTGAGTTGATTGAAAACAATGATGACATCATTTTTCTTGATCCAGATAATGACCCATATATTAATACCAATATGGGCGGTGCTTTATTGGGACAAAATATTACTGCAGTTGGCAATGCAATTGGGAATGAAAATTTTGATGTTGGTCATGTTTTTACAAGAAATTGTGTGATGGTTGGCGGAATTGCACAAGGTAGTAGTGCTTGTAATAGCAACAAGGCAGCCGGTGTAAGTTGTATCGGAGGGGCTAACACAAGTAGTTTTGCAGCAGGAACTATGGCCCATGAAGTTGGTCATCAATTTAGTGCAGGCCATACCTGGAATAACTGTCAAAGCAACGATCCAGACAGCCAAGAATTTTTGACTGCACAATTAGCACCAGGTTCAGCCTATGAACCAGGTAGTGGATCAACCATTCTTTCTTATTCTGGGGCTTGTGGTACAAGTAATACTGGTGTTGATGACGATTATTTCTCAGTGGGGACTATTCTAGAAATAACAAGACACGTAAGAGAAGACAATCCTTCATGTGGGGTCCAAGTTCCAACCAATAATGAGGAACCAATAATTATTATGCCTTATGAAGATGGGTTTTATATACCAAAATCCACACCTTTTATTTTAGATGCCTCAGCAATTGATGAGAATGATGATGACATGTGGTATTCTTGGGATCAGTTTAATTTAGGGCCATCAAGTCCACTGGGCTCACCAACAGGGAATGCACCTAGTTTTGTTCCCGTTTATCCAGATGAAAAAACCAAAAGATACTTTCCTAGATTAAGTTGGGTAAGAGCGAATACCAATAGACCTGTAGAAGTTCTGCCGACCTATGCAAGAGATTTAAATTTTCAATTTGTGGTAAGAGATAGAAATCCCGAAGTGGGATCTGTTGCTATGCAAGAAATTGAATTTCATGTAGCCCCAGATGCTGGACCATTTTTTGTTACTCAACCAAACTTTAATGCGCCTACTGCAACTGTAGGACAGGAGCTTGAAGTACTGTGGGATGTCAGCAACACAGATATGGAACCCGTTAATTGTCAATTTGTAAATATTTTATTATCGACCAATGATGGTTTGACATTCGATCGTGTGCTGGCAAGAAACACACCTAATGATGGGCAACAGGTAGTGAGAATACCGAATGCTGTTACTTTGGAGGCAAGAGTAAAAGTTGAAGCTGCTGACAATATATTTTATGATATGTCTAACAGTTCTTTTATTATTAATGAGCCGACAGAGCCAACTTATATTTACGATCTTTCTAACAATTTTTTCGACGTATGCTCTCCAGCAATGGAAAGTTTAGAAATTCAATCTGCTGCCTTTGTAGGATACAGTGATCCAGTTGAGTTTTCGATATTATCAGGTTTACCTGATGGTACCAATGCCGAATTTACCAATGCTGTCATTCAACCAGATAGCATGACTGTTTTGTCATTTGACATCACTGAAGCAACCAATACAGGTGAATATGAAGTTATCTTACAATCGATAAGTGGAACCGATACAATAACTCAACCGATATATCTTAATGTAACATCTACTCTATTCGATGATCTTACCATGACCACTCCCGTAAATGGTGCATCGAGTGTATCACAATTACCAACTTTCGAATGGACAGAAGCAAGAAATGCAGAGCGATATATATTTGAATTAGCAACGAGTCCAGCATTTGGTGAAAGCACAGTGATCTATGATGAAAATGTAACGGCTAATGGTTTTACACCAGAAGAAGCCCTTGAAAAAAGCACCCTATATTATTGGAGAATTACACCTTTCAACAAATGTGGTAATGGAGAAACACTAAGGTTAAATACTTTTGGGACGGTAGCATTAAGTTGCAATACTTTGGTAGCTGAGGATCTTCCGAAGAATATTTCTCCAGGAGCACCAAGTGATGTTTTCTCTGAAATATTTGTTCCAGAGCAAGGCATGGTTTCAGTAGTGACCATAAAAAATGTAAAAGGGAAACATCAAAAATTATCCAATCTTACATTTTCCATAATAAGCCCATCAGGCTCATCTGCAATTTTGGTATCAAATGAATGTTTTAGTGCTCAAGATTTTGATTGCGGATTCGATGATGCATCACCAGTCACCATTTCTTGTCCATTTTCTCAAACTTACATGCCGGAAGAACCACTATCAATTTTTAATGGAGAAGAGATCAGTGGAAATTGGAGATTCAATATCAATGATGCCTCCAATGGAAATGGAGGTGTTTTCGAAGAGTTTGAATTACAACTTTGCTCAAACGCTGTATTAAATGCACCATTGCTGATAAGGAATGAAGAACTTTTAGTTTTGCCAGGAGCACCTGCATTTATAAATTCAACCTATTTGGAAGTTGAGGATTCTGACAATCTACCAGAAGAACTTACTTTCACATTGGTTGATCTACCCACAAATGGGTACCTAGAGTTATCTGGGCAAGCTGTTGAAGTTGGTACTCAATTTACTCAAAAGAACTTAAATAGTGGTTATAGTTTAAAGTACTTCAATACCGATCCATCAGCTATTACAGATCAATTTACTTTTACTTGCATAGATGGTAATGGAGGTTGGATTGACATTACAGCATTCAATATAGGGATTGATGAAAATGGTGTCTCTTCAACCGAAGAGTTAGTAGATTTCCTTGAGATAAATATTCTTCCAAATCCTACAAAAGAATTAAGTACTGTTACCGTTTCGAACACATATGGTAAAGCATACCAAATGAACTTAATTAATATGAATGGTCAAATACTTCTACAAGAAGAGTTTGTTGGCAACCAAACCATTGAGATTAATGCTAAAGATTATCCTGCTGGAATCTACTTGATTAATTTGGAATCTGAAGGATTTAGTAGAAACGAGAAATTGATTGTATTGCGTTGATTTTTG
>JAHDIE010000095.1 GCA_020630955.1 Saprospiraceae bacterium | reverse complement strand
GATTGATGTAAAGTCATCTTGATCTTTATATTTAGCGATGAAGTTTTCAATTTCTTGAGATTGCGCATTCATTTGGAATGATATACATAATGCTATTATTACAACTACTAATTGTTTCATATTTATTTAATTTTATTTTTAATAATGTTTGTTAATGCAACTTTGGGAACGTTCTCTTTTATTGCTGAATTTGCTGTATTTATTTTACTTTTTACTAAAGCTAAAGCGTGTTTTGTGATCAACAAAGCTTGCTTCGGATCTTCTACTTCTGTAATCTGGTAGTTCGTACTTTGGGCTACTTGTGTAACTTTATTTATCCCAATAATTGATGCCAACATAACTAACCCGATGGCAGCAATTCGATAGAAATAGAAAGGTTTTTTACGTGCTGTTTTCAGTTGTACAACTTTGTTGCTTTCTGATTTTATTTCAGGCATTTTTATCAAAGATTCTGATTTATAAAACTGAAATATTGAAGCAGATTCTTTATGTCGCTCAGCTATATTGTTAGCATTAAAATAAGCCCTTAATTCTTTTTCTTCTTGTAAGTTGGTTTCACCTTCCCAATACTTTTCCAATAATTGATCTATATTTTCAAACTTCATAGTTGTGCCTGTTTCATACTTTCTCTAATTAATTTTCTTGCTCGATGGATGGATACTTTTACTTTATTTAAATTCCAGCCTGTGATCTCCGCGATTTCTTGATAAGTCAATTGTTCGATTTCTCTTAATTGTATTACCTCAGATAAATCTGAAGGCAAACTATTGATAACTGCTTTTACTTGATTTAATTCGTCCTTTGATTCTAAAATTTTATCTGGTTGCGCAGCAGTATCTTTTATAGAATAATGTTCTTCGATATCTTGAGCGTTTTGTTTTCTTGCTCTGATTTTATCATAAGCAAGATTTCTCGTCACTGTCATACACCAAGCTTCTTTATTATCGACTAAAGCGAATTGTTCTTTCTTTTGCCAGACTTTTACCAATAAATCCTGAATGGTTTCCTCAGCGTCCATAGAGTTTTTCAGAATCCTAAGCGCAAATCTGTAAAGCTTGTCTTTATATGGTTTTAAGTTTTGCATTAATAAGATTTATAAGCATTACATAAAGATGACGGGGCGTTTTTAAGTTTTGTTACAAATAGGTTAAATTATTTTTAGAATAGTTTAAAAGCAAGGTTATACCGTTTTATTTATTTCCAATGTAATCATGATACTAAACATTACGTGAAAGCAATAGATAAGATCATTTTAAAAAGCTTCATCGCTCCTTACATACTTTCCTTTTTAGTGGCAGAATTTGTATTAATTATGCAATTTCTTTGGTTGAGGATTGATGACATTATTGGTAAAGGACTTTCTGTAGGAATTATTTTGGAGTTAATATTTTATTTTGCAATTACGATTATTCCTAAGGCAATTCCGATTTCATTGCTTATTTCTTCAGTTTTGGTATTTGGTGATTTGTCAGAAAAAAATGAGTTATCCAGTTTTAAATCCGCAGGAGTGAGTTTATTTAGAATTATGAGAGGTGGACTTTTTCTTGCATTATTTACGGCAGTAATATCACTTTTGACTTCTAATTTTCTTAGGCCTACGGCCAATTATAAATTTTTTTATAGATTGAATGCTGTCAATACTCAAAAAGCTGGGTTGAGTTTTGAAGAAGGTGTTTTTAATAAAGATTTCGATGATTATGTTATTCGAATTGGTGAAAAAGATGAGAATGGTAAAAATATTTCTGATGTATTGATATATGATCATACTGGGTCAAAATCTGGATTCCTTTCAAAACCTCATCGTAACGAAAATTTGATAAATTTGGTCTCTGCCAAGGAAGGGGAGATGTATGGCTCAACAGATGGTAATTACTTTATAATGAAATTGATCGATGGAATACAGATTCGCGAAGATAGATCAGAATTCGACAGTAAAACAAAGAACAAATCGTATCCAATAGTTAGAACTAAATTTAAAGAATGGAATAAAATCTTTGATTTAACTCAATTTGATATGGAAGCAATGGATTTAAATCTAAATAGAAATAAAGCAGACCTATTAAATTGTTGGCAGTTGAAAACTGAAATAGATTCTATCAATAGAACTATTGATAAAATTAGAAATATTACAACACTGCCTTTTAGTAAAATATTGAACTCAGACTATACCCAAGAATCAAATTTGAAAAACAATAAGAGTCATATCCCCAAATCAGTATTTTTAAAATCTAAAAAACCATTAAAAACCTATAATTCAATATTGGATTATTATGGACAGGACAACAAAAAATACATTAGAGAAACCCATAAAAAAGTCATTCGTAAAAAGGAATTGTTTGCTACTAATACCAGAAAAGTAGAAATAAAAGAAAGTTCGAAAAGAGCTTATTTATTAAGATTGAATCAACAGTTTAGTTGGGCACTAATTTGTATTATTTTCTTTTTTATTGGAGCTCCACTTGGTAGTATTATACGTAAAGGCGGATATGGGTATCCGTTATTGATTTCGATTGTATTTTTCATGCTCTTTATTATGCTAAATATTATGGGTGAAAAACTAAATCGTATTGAAGTGCTAACCCCAATTTTAGCTGCTTGGTTGCCATGTCTAGTGTTATGTCCGTTTGCGATTTACCTAAGTTATAAGTCTGTGATAGATGCTAAATTAGAAGATATAGTGAATCCCTTTTAAGTAAGCAACACACAGATTATGCGATTATTTGGTATTTGAAGTGTTTAATCAATATTACTTTTAAATTTGCAACAAATTATCACTAATTGAAGACAAT
>JAHDIE010000061.1 GCA_020630955.1 Saprospiraceae bacterium | reverse complement strand
GGTCTTCTTCTTGGGGAAATTAATATTCAAGTGCAATTTTATATTCTCTTCATCTTAATATTTCTATCAAATAACACCTTGGCAATTAAAATGCTTTAAAATTAGGTCCACTTCTGCTGAAAATTGCCTAATTTATTGAATTAAAGCATATTATAACAAAGTCTTATATATTACGTTTTTTTATAATTTGTATATTTGTTCAAATTCTACACCTTGTCCAAGAAAAAAGAAAAACAAGCAACATTTAAAGTACTTGGTGTTAGCTTAACTCTAAGTAAAATCAAAGTGATTCTATTCGCTTTGGCTTTTCTATTGTATGCCAATACCTTGACACACAAATACACCCAGGATGACGCTATCGTCATTTATGAAAATATGTTCGTCGAACAAGGTATTGCTGGTATCCCTGGCTTATTGAAAAATGACACTTTTTTTGGTTTTTTCAAAAAGGAAGGAAAAGCAAATTTGGTTTCGGGAGGGAGATATAGACCCTTTACTCCGATTATGTTTGCAATAGAATGGGAGATCTATAAAATGTTCGCTGGAGCAGATGCAGATATCAAAAAAGTGACTCCCTACATTGGGCATTTTGTTAATGTTCTTCTTTTTGCCTTACTGACCGTGTTGTTTTTTAATACTTTATACCTTTTGCTTAAAGAGTCTGAATTTGAGAAACAAGCTCTGCAAATTTCTTTTTTTGCAGGCTTGATTTTTGCAGTTCATCCAATCCATACTGAAGTGGTTGCCAACATCAAAGGGAGAGATGAAATTGTAGCTCTGCTTGCATCCCTTTATACCTTATACTTGGTCTTGAAGTCTACAAAGACAAAATCCTATATTCCGCTCATTTGGGCCTGTTTGATTTATTTTATTGGTTTGATGAGCAAGGAAAACACCATCACTTTCTTAGCCGTTATTCCGCTGGCGCTATATCTTTTTAGAGATCTAAAGTTTGGTGAAATAGCATTCCGGACTCTTCCTCTTCTTGTTCCTTCCATCATTTTTATTTTAATCAGAGGAAGCATATTGGGTTCAGGCATTGGAATAGGGTCAGAGGCTCCTATGGAACTTATGAACAATCCATTCATTAAAATTGTCAATAATCAATATGTACATTTTGATCTATCTGAAAAGTTAGCAACCATCATGTATACTCTAGGTAAATATCTCAATCTATTATTCTTTCCACACCCCTTAACCCACGACTACTACCCACGTCACGTTGATATGATGTCATGGAAAGACATAACCGTCATCCTAAGTCTTGTCATGTATTTTATTATGGCCTTTACCGCGATAAAATATTTTAAAAAAAACAAGCTCGTTAGCTTCTCGATCCTTTATTTTTTAATCACTCTGTCCATCGTTTCAAATATTGTTTTTCCCATTGGAACCAACATGAGTGAAAGATTTATGTTTATGCCATCTATAGGTTTTTCATTGTTTGTTGCTGTGATGCTCACAAAACTAAAAAATGAAAAACTGATGTATTCCTTGTTAGCACTCATCCTATTTGCCATGAGCGCTAAAACCATCACCAGAAACTTAGTATGGAAAGAGGACTTTGTACTTTTTACAACTGATGTTAAAACTTCTACTCGAAGTGCCAAATTATTAAATGCAGCAGGTGGAACTTTAACAGCGAAAGCGGGTAAAATGTCAGAGGGCCCAGAAAAAACAAAAGTGCTCAATGAAGCACTAGGCTATCTCAATCAAGCAATAAAAATTCACCCTAATTATAAGAATGCTTATCTTTTAATAGGCAATGCCAATAACCTATTGAAAAATTACGATCAATCAATCGCAAGTTATGAACAAGGTTTAAGAATTAGTCCCAATGATGAAAACATCATTAAAAATTTAGGCATCACATTGCGCGAAACAGGACGTTATTATGGAGAAGAAAAAAGAGATATGGTGTCCGCGTTAAAGTATTTAAAAAGATCCTATGACATAGACAATAAGGATTATACAACCGTTAGATTATTAGGCGTTGCAAGTGGTTTGTCTGGGGACCAAAGTGGGGCCATTAGGTATTTCTCAGAAGCACTTACACTTTGGCCTAAAACTGATCTCACTCCAGAACAAAAGAAATCAAAAGCACAAGCCTATGTGGATCTTGGAACTGCCTACCAAGTTTCAAAAGATATGCAAAATGCTGAATTTAATTTTCAACAGGCCATAAGCCTTGACCCATCAGCCCTAAACCATTTACAAAAATGAAAAAATACTTATTATTAGTATCCATTTTTATGCTATCCTCTTTTTCGAATCCAGAATATCTTACTAAGGAAGAGATGGCTACTTTATGGTCCAATGATAAGGTCAGTGAAATGAGCATCGATCAGATGATAGGGCAACTTTTCATGATCAGAGCCCACTCTAACCTTGGTCAAGATCATATCAAAGAGGTAAAAAGACAGATAGAAAAATATGAGGTCGGTGGTCTTTGCTTTTTTCAAGGAACTCCTAGCAAACAAGCTGAACTCACCAATAAGTATCAAGATTTAAGCAAAATTCCATTGTTCGTTTCCATCGATGGTGAATGGGGGCTTGGAATGAGGTTTAAAGAAAACTCTATTAGTTTTCCTAGACAACTTACTTTGGGGGCTATTAAAAACAATGACATCATCTATGAGATGGGTCAGCAAATTGCAGAACATTGTAAAAGAATTGGTATCCAAATCAATTTTGCACCGGTTGTAGATGTTAATAACAATCCCAACAACCCTGTTATCCACAACAGGTCTTTTGGAGAAGATATATTTAATGTAAGTAGCAAGAGTTTTGCATATATGAAAGGTATGCAGGATGCCGGAATTATTGCTTGCGCAAAACACTTTCCTGGTCATGGAGATACCGGAGTTGATAGTCATTATGATCTCCCTGTTATTAATCATTCACGGAACAGAATAGATAGCCTTGAATTGATGCCTTTTAAGACCATCATCGAAACAGGTGTCAAAAGCATCATGACCGCGCATCTGCAAATTCCTGCTTTGGATAAAAGAACCAACCGTCCTGCATCTCTTTCAAAAAATATTCTTACCGATATCTTAAAGGAAGAATTAAACTTTGAGGGTTTGGTATTTACCGATGCCATGGAAATGAAGGGTGTAGCAAAACATTTTGGATCTGCAAAAGCTAGCGTGGAAGCCTTGTTGGCTGGAAATGACATGATCCTACTTCCAGAAGATATGGATGAAGCCATCAAAGGTGTAAAACAAGCCTATATCGATGGTATCATAGATTCAAATCAGATTGTAAGCAAGGTAAAAAAGATTTTGTACCACAAACACCTGATTGGATTGGACAAAAAACCAAAGGTGACCAATATCAGCATGATCGATAAAGACATCAACAATCATGAAGCTATTGCCTTAAAAACAAAACTCTACGAAGAAGCCATTACCCTCGTAAAAAACGATGGTATCCCACTTCCAATCAAAGACTTCAATAATAAAAAAATTGCCATTCTTAGTTTAGGAACAGACCAACTAACATCTTTTCAGAATAGATTTTCTTCTTATACCCATGTTGAAAAAATAACCCTTGGAAAAACAATAAGTGAGGAACAACAAACCAAGATTAAAAACAAGTTGGCCTTGTATGATCACATCATAATAAGCCTGCATGATTTGTCTATTCATTCTAAAAAGAAATATGGACTCAGTCAAAATCAATTGGATCTTATTTTTAAATTGAATAGTCAAAACAAGCTTACACTTGTCAACTTTGGTACTCCATACATATTGAAGTATTTTGAAAGCATCCCCAATTTAGTGCAAGCCTACGAAGAGGATGATATTTGCCAAGATGTGACTGCTCAAGCGATCATGGGAGCAAATCCTTTTAGAGGACTATTGCCTGTTTCTGTGGGTGATTCTTTTAAATATCGACATGGGATCGTATCTGCTTCTTTGGGTAGATTAAAATATGGTATCCCAGAAAAGGTTGGAATGAATTCTGACTCCCTTAAGGAAATAGAGACAATCGTTGAAGAAATGATCAAAGAAAAGGCCGCTCCTGGTTGTCAAATATTAGCCATAAAGGATGGCCAAGTTGTTTACGACAAAGCATTTGGTTATCACACATTTAATAAAAAGAAAAAGGTACAGACTGATCACATTTATGATGTTGCTTCAGTTACTAAAATATTGGCTACTACGCTTTCTGTAATGAAATTAGAGGGTCAAGGAACCATTAGCTTGGATCAAAGAATAGATCATTACCTTCCGGAAATAGATACCTGCAACAAAGGTGATTTAATACTTCACGATGTATTGGCTCACCATGCAAAACTTCCAGGGTGGATTCCTTTCTATAAAAACACACTAGAAGAAGAAAAGAAAAAAACTTTTCCTAGTGAGAAATATTATAGAGAATCTTACTCAGATAGCTTTTGTCTAGAGGTAACAAAAGATTTATTTCTGCGCTGTGATTATCAGGATTCTATTTATTCAAGAATTTATGGTTGTGAGTTGAGAGAAAAAAATAATTACAGATATAGTGATTTGGGCTTTTATATGTTCCATCAGATTATTCACAGAATGAGTGGAAGAAAATTAGATCATTTTGTTGAAGATAACTTTTATAAAAACTTAGGATTAAAAAGAACTGGTTTTAATCCGATCAAGAAATTTGATCAATCCATCATAGTCCCTTCAGAAGATGACAACTACTTTAGGAATGGAGTAGTACAAGGCTATGTCCACGATATGGGTGCTGCCATGCTGGGTGGAGTTTCAGGCCATGCTGGATTGTTCAGCAATGCGCAAGAATTAGGTATAATAATGCAAATGTTGATGAATGGAGGAACCTATGGAGGGGAGCAATATTTAGATTCTTATACCATTCGAAAATTTACTTCTCGACACCCAAGATCTACCAGAAGAGGTTTAGGGTTTGACATGAAAGAATTAGATGAAGATAGAACTTTAAATATGTCAGAACTTGCTTCCTCTTCAACCTTTGGACATCTTGGATTTACGGGTTGTGCAGTATTTGCTGATCCTGAAACCAACTTAATTTATATTTTCTTATCAAATAGGACCTTTCCATCTATGAATAACTCCAAATTTTCAAAAAATGAGTATCGACCAAGGATACAATCGGTCTTTTACAAGGCCTTACAAAAGGATCTTTTATAATCCAAATGCAATCATTAGCTTCGCGAATCATTAACTTACTTGCATGCATCTAAGCTATGACATAGCTAAACGTTATCTGTTCAAGAAAAAAAGAACCAATGTAATCAATATTGTTACTGGCATATCGATATTGGGCATTGCGATAGGTACAGCCGCCTTGGTAATTATTCTTTCTGTTTTTAATGGCTTTGAAAGTCTCCTTTCAGGACAGTTCAACGCTTTTAATCCAACTTACAAAATCATCCCTGCGCAAGGAAAAAGCTTCTTTCCAACAGATTCTATGATGACGGAAATCAAAAATTTAGAAGAAGTTATGCATGCATCTAAGGTTATCGAAGAGGTGGCCTTGTTTGAGTATAAAGGGACACAAGAGGTTGGAATGATTAAAGGTGTGGATCAAGACTTTTACAATGTTGTTTCTATCGATAGTTTTATGCTAAATGGAAAGTATAAAGTTAATGATCCACAAATTAAATATGGGATTATTGGTTTAGGCATGAAGGTCAAATTAAATATCAATATCAATGACCGTTTGAACCCAGTCACCGTATATATGTTTTCTAGAAAGAAAAAACTTATTGGGGGCAGTGATTTTACGTTTAGTGATCTATATCCTTCAGGTGTTTTTTCGGTGAGGTCTGAAACTGATGCCCAATATATTATCAGTTCTTTAAGCTTTGCTGAAAAATTAATGGGTTCAAAAAATCAATATACGGCCATCGAGTTGAAAACAAAAGAAGGCATAGATGATAAAAAAATAAGACGTGAATTAGAAGCTATTCTAAAAGACGAGATCATCATAAAAGATAAATTCCAGCAAGATGAAGCCTTTTTGAAAATTATGAATATCGAAAAATGGGTGAGTTATTTAATCGTAAGCTTAACCTTACTCTTGGTAGTTTTTAATCTTGTTGTTTGTCTCTGGATGATTGTATTGGACAAAAAAAAGGACATATCTATCATGAAGTCTTTTGGATTTGATGAAAAAGGAATTTCTAGAATATTCTTTACTATTGGATTAATGATCTCAATAATTGGTATGCTATTGGGTTTCATTATTGCACTGGTTCTGTATTATCTTCAAAGTTCTCATGGTTTGATATCTGTCCCAGATGGCTTTATGATATCAGCATATCCCATCAAATTAAAGCTTTCAGATTTCTTCATTGTGGGTCTAACAGTCCTTATTCTAGGCCTTTTAGCAAGTATTTTACCTTCAGCAAAAGCAGGAAGAGAGGCTATAAACTTCAGTCAGTAAGTGATCGTAATATTTTACCTTGATTATTATATCTTTGTGGCACAAAAAAAGCCCTTAAATGGAAGAATGGGAGTTGGATTTTCTCTTTTTGAAGGTGAGACACTACATAAAAGATAAATTAGGAGTGAAGGAACTTCCTGATATGCGAAGCATACTTTTCCTAATTGGTGTCCAAGAATTAGGAACAGGTCCAAAAGAATTTAGTAAGGAAGAAAAACAAGACCTAATGCACATTGCTGCATGTCGCTTGTTGGAAGATGATGGATATTATGAATTTAAAGGAAGAGATGCTGATGGATGGCCACACTGGAATGTGGGTATTCCTTTTAAAACAAAAGGAGTAAAGGAACAAGAAACTTTATTAAAGGAAAAAATGATAAAATATTTTAGGACCAACAATCCTGAATTTGAATAATATTAAACTAAGATTATGAAAAATTATCTATTCATTATTTTAAGTCTATGCCTTATATCTTGTAATGGAAAAAAAGGAGATGACAAAACATACGCTCTAATAGAAACTGATTTCGGAAATATGAAAATAGAGTTGTACAATTCCACTCCGGGTCATAAAGAAAATTTTATAAAACTAGCAAAAGAAGGATTCTATGATGGATTGCTTTTTCATAGAGTTATCGATGGGTTTATGATCCAAGGCGGAGATCCTGATTCAAAAGATGCTGCTCCAGGAGTAAGACTTGGAGGGGGTGGACCTGGATATACTATCCCTGCAGAAATTGGTGCTCCTCACTTTAAAGGAACATTGGCTGCTGCAAGAACCTCCAATCCAGAAAAAAGATCCTCAGGTTCTCAATTTTATATCACCCATGGATCACCACTTTCAGATCAAGCAATTGCTAATTATGAAAAACAAAAAGGAATAACATATTCTGATGCACAAAAAGAAAAATACAAAAAATTGGGTGGTGCTCCTGGACTGGATATGGACTACACAGTGTATGGAGAAGTGGTAGACGGCATGAATGTAATTGACAGAATCGCCAAGGTAGCTAAAGATGGAAGTGACAGACCACTTGAAGATGTAAAAATGAAAGTTAGAATTCTTTAAGAAATTAAATCAGATAAAGACGTGCTAAGACTAGAATCCCTTTTATTGATTTGTGTATTGTGTGCAAGTTCATGCGCAAAACCTATTGCAGATTTTGTTCTTACACAAGAAGATGAAATTGCTCCATCTGGTATTTCAATTGAAAATACTTCAAAAAATGCTGAGTCCTACGAATGGGATTTTGGTGATGGATCAACTTCTGATGAGGCAAATCCAAATCATAACTACGAACTATCAGGAAGATATACGGTAACCCTAAAAGCTAAATCAAAAAATAAAACTTCTACCACTAAACAAGAAGTTGTTTTTGATGCACCACAGGACTGCCGAATATTGATGAAAACATCCAAAGGAGATATTGTCATAAAGTTATATGATGAAACACCAAAACATCGCGATAATATGCTCTCCCTCATCAAAAAGGATTATTACGATGACTTAATTTTTCATAGGGTGATCAAAGGTTTTATGGCTCAAGGAGGAGATCCTAATTCAAAAAATGCAGCACAAAATGCAAACCTTGGATCAGGCGGCCCAGGCTATACCATTCCTGCAGAAATCAACAAAGAACTGGTTCACTTTAAAGGAGCCTTAGCTGCTGCTCGACAAGGAGATCAGGTCAATCCGGAAAAGAAATCATCAGGAAGTCAATTTTACATAGTACATGGTGGACCTGTTTCAGAGCAAAGCCTAAACAAGCAGGAACAACAAACAGGAGTTATTTATTCCGATGAAATTAGAGAAAAGTATTACGAAGTAGGTGGTACTCCATTTTTAGATTTTAATTATACCGTCTTTGGTCAGGTGCTTGAAGGCTTCGAAATAATAGATGCCATTGCAACAAGCAAAACGCTGGCTAGAGATAGGCCAGAAGAGGATATAAAAATTTTAGACGTAGTATTGATAAAGTAATGAACAAACAATTAGCAATAGATGTAGGTGCTACAGGAATCAAAGGAGCATTAGTAAATACCGAAGATGGCTCCATGTTGTCTGATAGAATTAAATACGCTACACCTAAGCCGGCTATGCCTGATGATGTTGCCAAAGTAATGAATAACATCATTGAGGATCTTGAATGGAAAGATGGAGATATAGGGATTGGCTTTCCTTCTATTGTCAAAAATAATGTCTGTTGCTCAGCCAACAACATTGATAAAAGTTGGATTAATGTAGACATCCAAGCACTTATTAAAAAACATACTGGATTTCATAGTCATATCCTTAACGATGCAGATGCAGCAGGATTGGCAGAAATTGAACACGGCAAAGGTCAAGGAGTAAGTGGTACTGTTATTATGTTGACACTGGGCACGGGTATAGGTTCTGGTGTATTTAAAGATGGCGTTCTTTTACCAAATGTAGAACTTGGAAGTTTACTTTATAAAGATGGATTGGCAGAGCATTATGCTTCCAATGGCGCTAGGAAGTCTAGAGATCTTAATTGGGATGAGTATGGTGAAGAACTTAATGAGTATCTCCAATATGTAGATAGAGTTCTTACGCCTGATCTCATGATCATTGGTGGAGGAATCAGTAAGAAATTCTCAAACTATGCTCATAAGTTTGAACCACACCTTAAAGTGATTGACGCAAAACTTAGAAACAACGCTGGCATCATAGGAGCTGCCATGTACGCCCATCAGAAAAAGCACTAAAACACAGAGTGTTTTAAAAACGACTTTATTGTAAATACCATAATCTTGATATTTGATAATTCATATCTTTGGTATATGCAGCAAGCATTCATAATATGCCTATTCTTTTTCAGTTGCTTAAATCTTTCAGGACAACTTATGCTTGGGGTAAAAGCCTCCTATTCCAAATCTTTTGTTGGTTCTTCAGAACAACTTTATGACAATAGTCAAAACTATGTAATCTATAGGTTGGAATTAAATCGGCAACAAGTTTTTCCAACTCTGGGAGCCGTAGCCTACTATCAATTTACCAACGGTTTTGTCAATCGTTATCTTTCTGCATTTGCACAATTGGAAGCTTTATACACCTATAGAAGAACTCACTTTACTTTTGAAAACTATTTGACTGATGCAGATCCTAAATTAAGTACACATGCAAAAGGAGTTAGTTTTATTCGTTTTCCTTTAGTTGGTGGGCTAGAGTACAAGTCTCTTAAGTTAGGAATAGGTCCCATTTTTTCATTTTTGGTAAGTGAAGAAAAAGTTTTTGGTCTCTATCCTACAATAGATGAGCAATTTCGTGCCTTCGAGCCTTCGGCAAGTATCATTGCTGGATATCGTGTAGATAATTTCATTTTAGATCTAAGCTATGAGTATCACTTTAATGGCGTCTCTGAATTTATCTATTATAAAAATCGGGTTAGTGGGTTTAAAGAGCAACCTCACTATGTAAGTATAAATGCAACTTATCTTTTTAAGACAAGATATTAATCAACATAGACAACCTTTCTAAGCAGCTTCAAGCCAATAGTTACTTCAATACTGAAGTTCCTAATTTGGCGTTCAGGTAAAGTCGTTGGCTGTCCAGTATAAGGATTGGTTACATTAGGAATTGCATCTTGCCTATATTGAAAGGATACATCTGGACTCAAGGTAAATTCGAAAAATGGTGTGATAAACTCATTCAGTTCATACTCTATTCCTGCTCCTCCACTTATTCCATAATTGATTTTATTGGTTAATTCTTCAAATGGGAAATATCCACTATTAATCAAAGTTGTTTGATCTCCAAAATTTGTACTTACTGTATATTCACCTCTAATACCTACATGATAATAAGAATCCCAACTTCCTGAGCTTTTAAATTTTTTCTTTGCCCCAACCATCAAAGAGATATTATTAAATCTAAATCCTTGGGTATAATTGTAACCAGCGATAGGGTTAATAATCCGAGTAGCACTGCCCCGAACATGGTAGCCAATACTAGCGAACAAACTGCCAGACCCACTCTCATCCAAAGACTCAATAAACATATCCCCACAGTAGGCAAATAGAGGATCCCTTTCAAATCCATTCCAATTTTGAAATCCAATAACAGATCCACCCTTGGGCCCAAAATAAAAACCCTGCCCCTTTAGATCATCGGAATAAGCAATGGTTATTAGTCCCAAAAGTAAAATATTACAAAATCTACGAAATAATACTAATTGCTTTTCCATGCAATAAAATTATAAATAATGCTGAAAGATTTTTTAAAACAATACGTCCTTTTTGGTTCTTTTCCTTTCTCCTCTTTTTCTAAACTCTGGTGCATTGTTTAATCTTACAATTCCCTTTAAAAAGATTTTCTCTCCTACCAACGGTTGAGAATCCAATGGCATTCTATTTTTAATATAAAGAAACTCCAAGTTGACACCATATTTTCTTGCAATGGATTGCATGGTGTCGCCATTTTTTACAACGTGGTGTTTGCTAGAGCCAAAGTAGCCTTTCTTTCTTTTCTCAAGAAATACAACCTCACCTTCTGGAATTTTTTGAGATGTAGATCGAAGTTTAAGATCTTCATTGTATTTTTTTATATCATCAAGATCTATTTTATGGTCCCTTGCAATCTGTCTTAAACTAAGTTCTCCATTTGAAACTACAATTTTGGTTTTGTTCATTTCTGAGGTGGTATAATAAGACTTTCTAGAATTGTCCTTTGCTGAAGATTCGGATTTCTCCGTTTTATTTCTGTCGCTAGAGCTGTTACTATTTCTATCCACTTCTTTGTTGACTGATTTTTGCTCGGCAGCTATGAGCTGACCATGATCCAAATCATCAAGATTATACTTCTTAATTATTTCTATCAATTTAGCAGGATAGGCTTTATCAGTGGCATAACCTGCAGCTCGGAGACCATGAGCCCAGCCTTTATAATCCAAAGGAGAAAGATTAAAAAGACTACTATACCTTGGTTGGCTCATTAAAAACTCAGAATGAGCAATATAGGATTGAGCAGCACTATCAAATTTGCGGAAGCATGATTTAATTAATTTTCCATTCCGATAATCATCATCCTCACGAAAATAGGTATCGCCTGTCCATGATGATCCGCACTTAATTCCAAAATGGTTATTGGCTTGTATAGCCAAAGTACTTGTTCCTAGACCAGATTCTAATATGCCTTGAGCCATCTTTATGCTTGCAGGAATATTGGTCCGGTGCATTTCAGAAATGGCCAATTCTCTATATTTTTCAATATATTGCGTGGCTGTAACCGGACTATTGGATACACCAAACAGCGTCGGAAATAGACTGCCAAAAACCAAAATTACTGCATTCATCCTCTTATGTTTTCATATTATGAAAAATTATAATATGTATATTGCAAATATTTTACCAAACTTTAAAAACTGACCATGAGTAACCCTTTTTTGGAGATTCTACAACAAAATATTGCCAATCAAGCAGTAGAAAGTCTTGGTAGGCAACTGGTTATTGAAAATCAAAATCAAATGAATAACGCAGGACAAAGCGCAATCAATCTATTGCTTAATGGATTAATGAAAAATATTAGTAACAACAATGGGATTGGGCACTAATGGGAAATATTAGGAAATTTATTTAAAACTTAAAAATGGAGATTACACTCTATCAAGTAGATGCTTTTAGTGACAAAGCTTTTGGTGGAAATCCAGCAGCGGTATGCATTTTAAAAAACTGGCTTTCTGATGAACTCATGCAAAATATTGCTGAGGAATTAAATCTTTCTGAAACTGCGTTTTGTGTTTATGAAAACAACCAATACAACTTGCGATGGTTTACACCTGTGTCGGAAGTAAGAATGTGTGGTCATGCCACATTAGCAACAGGTCATATTATCATTTCTGATTTAGATCACTCAATAAAAACCATTTCTTTTCATACTGCTTCTGGAGAGTTAGTGGTTGAGAAACTAGAGGAGAACTATTACAAATTATCTCTTCCTGCTGATGAGGTAATGGCAGTATTCTACGAAGATGGTCTGAATAAGCTCAACATTGATTATGAATCTGTGTTTGAAGGCAAGGATGACTATCTGATGATCCTAAAAGATGAAGAAGAGGTAATAAAAACCAAACCTGATTTCAAAGCAATTGGTAAACTTGACAAAAGAGGAGTTATTATAACAGCAAAAGGTAATGAAGCAGACTTCGTTAGTCGCTGCTTTTATCCAGCATATGGAATTGATGAAGATCCTGTTACAGGTTCTGCTCATACCTTGCTTACTCCTTACTGGAGTAGAAGGCTTAGCAAAAACAATCTATTCGCAAGACAGTTATCAAAAAGAGGAGGCGAAATGACTTGTCAGCTTAAAGGCGAAATAGTAAATATTTCAGCGCATGCAAGGACAATAATCAAAGGCAGCTTATATCTTTGATCCACAAGCAAACTATGAAAAGTAATTACATGTTTAGATTATTGGCATTAACTATAACTACAGTGGTATTGTTTTCTTCTTGTGGAGAAGAAAAAAAATCGCCAAAGGTAGAAAGACATAATAAAGATGGTATTCCTGAAATAAAGCAATTAGATGATCTAATTGTAAATGATCCTTCAAATGCTAATCTTCTATTTGAGCGAGCAAAAGTATTCTATGATAATGAAGGATACAATGAAGCAATTGAAGACCTCCAAAATGCCTTAGCTATCGATTCCTCTAATATTAATTTCTATCATCTTTTGGCAGATTCTTATTTAGACAACTACAAATCTAGAGATGCGGTCAAAGTATTGGAGGACTGTTTGGATCGTTTTCCATCTAGCACTCCAACGCAGTTGAAATTATCCGAATATTATCTAATTCTTAAACAATATGAAAAGTCTATTCAGTTGGCCGGTAGCTTATTAGAAAGAGAACCCTCCAATGCCGAAGGCTATTTCATGATGGGAATGAATTTTCGAGCTATGCAAGACAGTATTAAAGCAATAAATAGTTTTCAAGCTGCTGTTGAAAATGATCCAGAATTAATTGATGCTTGGTTAATTCTTGGTGATATGTACTACGCAGAAAATAACCCAATCGCCATCGATTATTATAACGGTGCTCTTACAGCAGACCCTAACAGCATTCTTGCAAAGCACTCAAAGGCATTTTATCTTCAGAATAATGGAAAAATTGATGAAGCGCAAAAATTGTATGAACAAATCATTCTATCAGATAGAAAGTACATTCAAGCACCCATTAATTCAGGTATTTTATACCTAGAAGCAGAAAATTTTGAAAAAGCAAAAGACCAATTTAACTTGGTGATAGCTAATGTTCCACAAAATCCACTAGGCCATTATTACAGAGGATTGGCCAATCAAGGATTAAATCAACTAGAATCCGCAAAAGAAGATTTTCAAAATTCCATCAACCTAGATCCAACCGAACAAAGAGTAAGGAAAGCACTAGAGATGGTGGAGAAATTATTGGAAAAGAACTAAAGTTTAATAAATTTTTCAATAGCATTATTTTCATCTCGAAGAAAATAAATACCAGGTCGAAAATTATTTATATCAATATGGTAATTTTTATCATGCGAAATAAAAGTTTCTACAATATTTCCTTGATTATCCATAATCTGGTAATTTTTATGCCCTTCTGATTCTAAAATGATAAGATCAGAATCTAAAGTATTTACCAACTTCCAAGTTTTAACAAATTCATTTTCATAAATGGAAGTAGAATTAATACAAGCTAAATCAAATTCATAAACTTCAATTTTAGAAACACCTGTTACATCAGTAATTTTTAATAAATGAAGACCCATGATGCTATCTACAATTTTCATTTCAATCGCTGGACCACTTACCAAATCATCTTTATTAATTTTCATCACTTCAAATCTTTCATGACTATTTAAATTGTAATAATAAATATGTTTATCAGTTAAGTAATTATTAGACGAGTCAAAATTCATCCAACATATGTGATCATTTGAAATAATATAGCTTGTATTTGTGTATTCTAAGTCCTGGGATAGTTCCGTAATTTTGGCTTGGAGGATATCATATAGATACAGTTTATCATTTTGCACCCAAATAAAAAAATCATCATTATATATTTGATAAATTTCGTTTTGCGAATAAGGCAATTGGATATTTCCTGATAAATTTTCATTTACAAGTTCAAAAACTGAATCTTGATTTAATCTATATATTTTGTCTGCAGAATATGCAAACAAAGATTCTCCTGCAATAAATGCGAACGCAAGTTGGTCTTGCAAAGTAAATATGTATGTATTGTTTGAGTTTCTTTCATAAAGAAAAATTTGATTTCCTTCTGACCAAACCAAATACTTTTTAGTCATCACGCAATATTCCAAAACAAATGAAGTCTCTCTAATCGTTTGATAACTTTCATCACTTTTATTGTATAAAATAATTTTATTTTCGTTGGTTAAAATATCTCGGGTAACTAGAGTTATATTTTCATCGAGGACATAAAATCCATTTATACTTTCATTTTCTTTTTCATAAATTATAAGAGGGGAAGCTGATTCCATATTGTCAAGATGTTGAGAAATTAATACAGACGAATCGGAAGAAATGGCATTTATACCATAAAAATGGTTTCCTATAATTTCTGTTCTCCTCCAATAAGAGTCGAGATCTCCTGTTTCAATATCGAATCTTTGCAAATCTGACTTTCGAAAAACCGAATATGATTCTCTTTCAATTGATGATAAACCAATACCAAAAAATTTCTCATTGTATTCGAAGTTTTGATAAACCCAATAATTTGAATATTCAAGCAGTTTTTCATATTCAATACATTGAGCAAAAGATTTATTTACAATCAAAACAAAAATGAAACAACCAAAAATTCTTAGAAAGTTCATATCAATTTAAATTTAATCAATACATCCTATTTCTTCAAAATCACAATAATTTATTGAGCCTAAACCCCAATCTGGATCCCTTTGTTCATACGATATACCCAAAAATTCTATATCAGATCCTTCAATATAAATCCACAAACCTCTACAACCATCCGCCATTGTTGGAGTTATTACTTCTAAAGAAACAGTTCCAACGTAATTTTTTGATTCAATCCAAGCTTCTAAGTCTACTATAAAATTTGTACCAAGTATATCCTCTACAGGATAAGCGTTGTTATCTGTTGGATGATAATAGTCTCCTATATTAGTGTGAACAATTTGAAGATATTGAGTGCCTGTTTCGCCACAATCCATACAATGCCTATATGAACAAACTCCCTTTTGTGCACCTACAGTTATACATTCTTGAGCGCAACATCTTCTGTCATCAGTAAGATTAAAACAAACTTCAAATGTTTCGTTTTCATCAAAGCAATCACTAAAGCTAGGGCCATTGATGGTTACTATTGGAACACCATCAACAGTCCAAAATGACTCGACAATATTTAGTGTAGCATTAAATTTGGGTTGGAAATCATAACATCCATTCCCATTACAAGTTACATCAATTCCTACCAAAGCAAATGTTTCACAATGGAGTTCAACATTATCAACTATTAAACCACACCACCCAGAAGGATCCTGCATGATATCTAAGGTATTTGAAGAAAAAATTATTTTGTCCATATTTGCATTTGGTTTAAAATAAAAACCAATTGATTGCAATGCATCTCCTGTAACTACTAATTTGTGAAATACTTCGCCAACTGTGTTAAATTGGGCAACAGGATCGCAGGGTAGAAATCCTGCATGTCCTCTAATTTCTAATTCACCAGGTGTGTTATTAGGCACAGTACAATCTTTCCTTACATCGAGAGCTGCACAATATGCAATATCTGGGTCATTTAAAATATTAACAAATTGAAAAAATGATTCAGCATTGTTTGGATATTTCCCGTAGCCAATATGCGCAACTGTTGAACCATAATCACTAGGAAAACCATACCAGCTAGTTCCGCCTTGGATAAAAAAGTCAGCAGTTCCGTTGCTACAATTCCAATCTAACATACAACCCGCTGAAATGCCAGACCAAACATCTATTCCAAATGGTCCTGTAGGGCAACCAGCGATATGGTTTTCAAAATTTCCATTCGTGATTAAATCTGGACAATTAAAGCAATTTGATTCATGTTCTTGACTATAAGTCAAATTATTAAACAATATAATTGCAAGGAAGGAAGGAAGGAAGGAATTTCATGATAATTTCTTTGATAGTCAATTTGAGCAATATATTTTGTATATTTCCTTAAATACTTAGATTTAACTTCGCAATTAACACATATTTACAAAATATAATATTGAGAAACCTGATGTGCTTTTGCATTCTAATGAATACGTCCCTAACAATCCACTAGGCCATTATTACAGAGGATTGGCCAATCAAGGATTAAATCAACTAGAATCCGCAAAAGAAGATTTTCAAAATTCCATCAACCTAGATCCAACCGAACAAAGAGTAAGGAAAGCACTAGAGATGGTGGAGAAATTATTAGCTCAAAAATAAAAGAGTTGGCTATATATGCAAAGGCCGGTTCTCAGTTGCTGCAAGTGCTGCCTCTTTCGTAGCTTCTGTATAGGTTGGATGCGGATGTGAAATTCTCGCCATATCCTCTGCAGATGCTTTGAATTCCATTAAGGCAACCGCTTCCATAATCATATCTGCTGCTCTTGCTCCACAAATGTGTACTCCTAAAATTTCATCTGTGTCCTTATGTGCCAACACCTTCACCACACCATCTAGGTCCATGCTTGCTCTAGCTCTTCCTAAAGCTTTAAAAGGGAATTTACCTGATTTGTAAGGCGTACCTGCCTCCTTCAACTGTGCTTCCGTCTTTCCAACAGCAGAAACTTCTGGCCAAGTATACACTACACCAGGAATCAAGTTATAATCAATATGTGGTTTTTGGCCTGTCATATATTCAGCAACAAATATTCCTTCCTCTTCAGCTTTGTGTGCCAACATAGCTCCTTTGATTACATCCCCAATTGCAAAAATACCAGGAACTGAAGTTTCCAAATGATCATTGACCAAAATTCTACCTCTGTCATCTTTCTCGATGCCTACGTTTTCCAATCCTAGATTATCTGTATAGGGCCTTCTACCTATTGCAATTAGGCAATAATCTGCTTCTAGTTCAAAAGTATCTTCTGTCTCTCTTTTTTGGACAGTTACTTTAGCAGAAGTTTTAGTCGCGTTTACATCAGTAACCATATGACTAAGGTGGAATTTCATGCCCAGCTTTTTCAATGACCGTTTAAGCTCTTTAACTACATCCTTATCCATACCAGGAAGTAAGCTGTTCTGAAACTCTACCACTTCTATCTCTGTACCTAGTCTTGCAAACACAGAACCCAATTCTAAACCTATCACACCTGCACCAACA
>JAHDIE010000012.1 GCA_020630955.1 Saprospiraceae bacterium | reverse complement strand
AGAGGTTCATACAATAGCGGTTCTAGTAGATCTTCTTCAAGTAGAAGTTCTTCCACGAGAAGCTCATCAAGCAGAAGCTCATCAGGAAAAGGAGGAAGAGGGAATTAAGTATAGATAACCGATTCATCGGTAAAGGTATAAAACAAGGTGGTGGACATAAGTTGTTGTAATTTAGTCCACCATTTTTATACCTAAAACTTCCATATAAAACCAAAAAACAAGGATATGAAACAACTAAGTATAATTATTATAATTTGGCTTGCAGCATTAAGCTTAAACGCACAATCATTAACTGATGCTGTGAGATATTCAGATGTTCAAACCATAGGAACCGCTAGAACAGCAGGAGTGGGGGGTAGCTTTGGTGCCATGGGTGGTGATTTTGGTTCTTTATTAATCAATCCAGCAGGATTGGGAGACTTCCGTAAATCAGAATTTAACTTCGGAATCGCTATCAATAGAATTCATAATAATTCTTTTATTGTAAGACCAGGATCAGATAATCCGATAAACAATATCAATGATACAAATTTCAATATTTCTAATATTGGTTTTGTAATCAATAGGAGACCAAGATCGAGTAATCTAATTACTTCTAATTTTGCAATTGGTATGACTCAGACTAAAAATCTTTCTGAAGAATTCCAGTATACAGGAGCTACCAAAGGAAGTATTACTGAGAGATTTGTAGAACTTGCCAATGGAAATGACCTTAATGAATTGGACCCTTTTGAAGGAGGAGTTGCTTATGATGCTGGAGCTATTTTTGATACCGACAGTGACCTTAATTATGAAACCGACATTTATGATACTACGACAGTGGTTTTTAAAGATCAATTTGTAGAAAGATCAGGAAAAATGAATGAATTCAAATTTGCCTGGGCCGGAAACATTTCAAATGTTGTAAATATTGGGGTGTCTGCAGCTGTGCCTTTTGTATCTTATGAAGAAAATAAAACGTACAAAGAAAATATGGGGCCCAATGCAGGTACGATCAATCCGTTTAATCGATTAGATTATAGAGAATATCTAAGCACCTCTGGATTTGGACTCAATTTCAAAGCAGGAGCGACTGCAAAATTAGGCAAGCTTGTAAGAGTAGGTCTTGCCTACCACAGCCCAAATTGGTTGCGTCTGCAAGATGATTATAGTACAGAGATGCAATATGAGTACTTTAATACCATGGATCAAAATGTTACATTAAACTCTGAATCCCCGGAGGGAAGATTTAATTACCTTTTAAAAACAACAAGCAAAGTTGTGGCAAGTGCAGGTACCTTATTTAATTTTGGTGAATTGAAAGGCTTTGTAAATGCTGATGTAGAGTTCCAAAATTATCAAGCAGCAAATTTCAATTTTACCATCAATGATAATTCAAGCTCGACCGTAGATTACGAACGTGAAGTTAATGATGATATCAATGCTGAACTTGCTTCTGCATTGAGTGTTCGCTTAGGAGCAGAATTAGCCTACAAAAAGTTTAGGGCAAGAGCAGGAATCAACGGGCAAGGCTCTCCTTACAGTATTGACAATAATGATTTTATTAGAAATACATTATCAGCAGGATTAGGATATAGAGGTGATAGATTCTACATTGATTTTGCAGCTTTTAGTTACAGTGATGTAGAAGGTTATTACCCTTATTTAGTGCTTACAGATGGTAGAAACCAATTGGTCAACAAAGAGCAGAATAGTTTTAAAGCCATGATTACTTGTGGTTACAAAATATAAACCAAATGTAGAATTTTAATATTAAAAGCCTGATCATATGTCTTCAATGTGATCAGGCTTTGTTCGTTTATGGTATCCACTTTCTTATATTTACAAAAAATTACAAATTGATGAAAAGGCTCGTTCTCATTTTACCTTTGATTTTCTTATTTACCTCAAGCTCATTTACGCAAAGTAAAATTACCGTTGAAGATATTTGGAAGGATTATAAATTTATCGCCAAAAGAGTTCCTGGTTTCAATTTTATGAAAGATGGGAAACATTACGCTAGATTGGAAGATAAGGCCATCAAGAAATATGATATCACCAATGGAGAATTTGTGGAAGATATCATCGATAGTACATTTTTAAAAACCAATGAGGGATTTGAAGGAGAGATGGCCAGCTATAAATTTAATGATGATGAATCTTATATCATGATTGAATCCAATAAAACATCCATTTATAGAAGATCCTATCTTTCGAATGTTCACCTTTACGATACACAGACAAAAAGCTTAATTCCTGTTTCTGACAAACCCATTATGAATGCCAGCTTGTCACCTACAAAGGACAATGTTGTTTTTGGGTTTGAAAACAATCTATATGTTAAAAATATTAAGTCGGGGGAGACCCAGCAAATAACCAAAGATGGTGAAAAAAATAAAATCATCAATGGAATAACGGATTGGGTGTATGAAGAAGAATTTGCTTTTGTAAAAGCCTTTGAGTGGAGCCCTGATGGAAAGTATCTTGCCTATATTAAATTTGATGAGTCCGAAGTGCCTGAATTCACCATGGTTAACTTTAGGGACGAATTATATCCTGAGTACGTTACTTGGAAATATCCGAAAGTAGGCGAGAAGAATGCTGTCGTTTCTGTACATCTTTATAATCTTGATACAAAGAAAACTAAAAAAGTAGACTTAGGGGACATGGACGATATGTACATCCCTAGAATAAAATGGACACAAGACAATGATAAACTTTGCGTCTTCAAAATGAACAGACACCAAAATCAATTGGATCTTTTCTTAGCTTCCGCAAATGACGGTTCTGCAGAAATAATGTACCAGGAAACCAATCCATATTACATTGATATCACAGATAATCTAACTTTCTTAAAAGATGGAAAACATTTTGTTTGGACAAGTGAGATGGATGGATACAATCACATCTATTTGTATGATATGAATGGTAAGCAAAAAAGCCAGATTACGAAAGGAGCTTTCGACGTGACCTCCTTTTATGGTGTAGATGAAGAAAACGAAATGGTATACTACCAAGCTGCTAAAATTAATGCGATGCAAAAGGAAGTGTACGCTAGCTCATTTACCGGAAGGGAAATAAAAGAATTATCCAAAGAAGCAGGAACAAACTCAGCACAATTTAGCGCAACCTTTGATTATTATGTTTTGAATCATAGCACAGTAAACAATCCTCCAAGTTATATTGTCTATAACAAAAATGGTAAGGAGATAAGAAGAATTGAAGAGAACAAAAGACTCAGTAAGAGTATGGTAGGAAGGGGAGTCGCACCGATCGAATTTATCAATTTTGACACTGAAAAAGGAGTTAATCTGAATGCATGGATTCTAAAACCAGCAGATTTTGATCCAAATAAGAAATATCCAGTATTTATGTATCTGTACGGAGGACCTGGAAGTCAACAAGTCACAGATGGATGGAAAGGACAAAATTATTGGTGGTTTCAAATGTTGGCGCAAGAAGGATACATTGTGGCATGCGTTGACAATAGAGGTACAGGCGCAAGAGGCCAAGAATTTAAAAAAATGACCTATTTGAAATTGGGGCATTACGAAACCATTGATCAGATCGATGCTGCTAAATATCTTGGATCTTTGCCATACACCGATGCCTCAAGGATTGGAATTTTCGGATGGAGCTATGGTGGCTATATGTCCTCGCTTTGTATTCTCAAAGGAAATGATGTTTTTAAAGCTGCCATTGCTGTTGCTCCTGTGACAAGTTGGAAATGGTACGATACCGTGTATACAGAAAGATATATGAGGACCCTTGAGGAAAATAAAGAAGGTTATGAAGATAATTCTCCAATATACTTTGCAGACCAATTGAAAGGAAACTACCTTTTGGTTCATGGCATGGGGGACGATAATGTTCATTGGCAAAATTCTGTTGAAATGGCCAATGCACTTATAGCAGCGAATAAGCAGTTTGATACGTATTACTATCCAAACCGGAATCATGGCATATTCGGTGGCCCAACACGATTGCACTTATATACTAAAATGACAAACTTCCTGTTGGAAAAACTATAATGACAAAGAGCAAGACAAAAGAAATAGTAAATAAGAAAGCTAAATTCGAATATCAATTTCTCAATGAATTTGAAGCAGGAGTAATGCTTGTGGGTACTGAAGTCAAAGCATTAAGAGCAGGTAATGCCAACCTGAAAGATGCCTATTGTCATTTTAAAAATGATGCACTTTGGATTAAGAGCATGTACATTGGAGAATATACACATGGAAATATCAATAACCATGAAACAAGACGAGATAGAAAATTATTGTTGAGAAAATCTGAGCTTAAAAAACTTAACAGAGGAGTTAAAGAAAAAGGACTCACCATAGTCCCCTACAAAATATACTTTTCAGAACGAGGCTTTATTAAAATTCAAATCGTACTTGCGCAAGGAAAAAAATCATATGATAAACGGAGTTCAATCAAGGACAAAGATCTTAAACGAGATGCCGATAGAGCAATGAGAGTGAAGTAGTTTCGAACTTGAAATTTTTACAAATTAAATGATTTCCCCCTTAATTTAAAATTCCAACTTTCAGACCATCTGATCCTCAGATCATCAAACAATCAAGTCACTTGGACATCTTACCTGCTTAATTCATATATCCCTTAGCAAAAAGAATACCTTTCTTAGCATCATACCCAGGCTTAATTCCAGTGTGGATAAGTGATTTTTTGTAGGCGTTTTTCTTGGTGTCGATGATGAATATTTTGCAACCTATTGCATACTTCAGTTCGGAGTGATTTGTTTTCCAGATATTGGCCATTTCCAAAGCAGTAGTATTGTAGTCTTTATCCCACTTGCGTGAAATGACTACCTCAATGGTGATGATACCTGACTTAAAATTGAGTAATTTTGAGGATAGACCATATCCAACCCGATAGTACATATCAGTCTCAATAAAGTGCTTTCTATTTATTTCTTCAATATTCATAACTACCTTATTAATTGCATAAACTATGCCATAAACCTTAACATATCTGCATAGTGTCCGACACTTGATTTTATATTTTTAGTCTTATAAGTATTTGCTATTCAATGAATTACAAATTTTTATAATTTGATATCTAGATTATTTTTATGGAAATATTAAAAGCCCGTCGGGGGATACCGACGGGCTAGTTGAAGTAAAAGTTCGCAAAATCAGAGCTTTACCTCTGAATATGAGTCTGATTAAAACTTTTCAATTTTGTCATGATTTTGATCTATTTGACCAATATCATTTTCTTGATGGCAGCAAATTGTCCTGCCTCCAATTTGTAATAAATAACGCCAGTTGTAGTAAACCAATCTGCGCTAATGATAATGGTGCTTTTTCCTTTTGGATAATTACCATTTACTCTCTTTAACTCTTTACCTGTAGCATCATAGAATATCAAACTTGCAGTCTGAGCATCACTTAAAGTAAAACTTATTTCAGAACTATTGTCAAATGGATTTGGCTTGTTTTGTCCTAATTCGTTTGAAAAAATTCCGTTTTCTCCCGCTTGCAAAAAGATCTCTTTTGTTTCAAATCCATCTCCTTGATAAACTTCGTTATTAAAATCATTACTGATATTTAATTGTTTGCTCAATTTGCCATTCTCTTTTGCAGAAGCAACAATATAGAATAAGACACTATCATCCAATGTAATGGGTGAAATATCGTTCCAGCTAAAGTTTAAAATATTCTTATCAATAGCGTAATTGTATTCCTTAATCGGTAATCTACCATCTTCAATTCTTAAAAACTCCAGAGCAGCACTTTCCAACGCAAATTGAATTCCAAAAACTTCATCAAATTGATTACTATAAATCGGTATTCTAATTTCTTCCCCTGCGGTATAACTTATTTCATCTATACTAAGAATGAAGGCACTTCTTTCCGATGTGTTCTCTCCCATGAGGTTCGAAATAGCGGATCCATTGACATCTCCTACCTTAATGGCCGTAAAATTGTTCTCGCTTTCTTCCCCAACTAAATTTTGTATGTATGAATCAGCCGAGTAATTCCATGGATTTTCTTCATCTGTAAATACATGATCTTCTTTGACAAAAGTCCATGATGTATGTGAAGGAAACTTATCATATTGTCCTAATATTAATTTTCTAATTTGGATCAAATCCACACCCGTGATTCCTCCAGAATTATTAACATCCGCAGCAATTATTTTGTACGGTGAATCCAAGTTTTTGATATTCAAAATATGCTGTTGTATTTTCACTATATCAAGGGTAGTTACACCCAGTAAGTGATTTTCATCATTTGATGGTTTAACCATATAGTCACTGTTGTAGTTCATGTTGTCAAACATGTACTCTCCTTCTTCCTGCGTCATGCCATAATTCATTTCATTCATGGTCATGTCCTCAAGGGTAACTGCAATATCAGATACTGCCATACCGTCTTCAGAGCTTAGTCTTCCATAGATCATCGGTCCGTAGCCAAGATTAGGGCAAACATCAAGATTATCAGTTAGAATAAGTGTAGAAGTACAACTTGCAGAATTTCCAGCTTCATCAATAACCCAAATCTGTACAGGAATTGTCGCTGTAATTCCATTGGGAATATTGTCACAAGTAAATGTGGTTACTGGTGTAAATCCATACAAAGGATCTGAAAAGGAATAAGTAAGACTGCTTCCATCTCCAAGACAACCTCCACTGCTTGCAAAATTAAAATCTGATGCCCAGATTATTGCATTACCATTATTGTCCAGTGTCCATTCTATTTCTGTTAGACAAACTGGATTAGGTCCAGCGCCTGAGCCTCCCTTGACCATGATTTCAATCTCACAATCATTGGAATTTCCACAAGCATCTGTAGCAATGAATGTAACTGTATGATTACCAATTTGAAGCACTTCTGAAATTGTTTTACCATTTCCAGAAAGGTCATTACCCGCATAACCATCAGATAGAACATCCATGGTCCAACTTATTTCAATAAGATCATCAGGAGTACAATTGTCTTTTACATTTGCTGTGTATAATACATGCAGATCACAATCTCCATCGTAGACATTGTACATTTCATTGGCACAATCTAAGAAAGTTGGCTTGAGGTAATCGGACAATTTTATCACTTGAATGTAGGTATACACCTGAGTCCCGTAATCAGCACAAAAGTCTGTAATCGTCCATGTTCTTTCAATTACTTGACAATCATCATAAGTTGCAGGAAGAATCTCATCATCATACTCAATAGTAATACTAGAGCAGGTCGTATTATTAGAAATTATTGGTTTGCCACCGATAATATCTGGATCCAAAGATCCTCCAGCTGCATTACAAGATGCTAAATGAATTTCATCTTCTACGAAGATATCCGACGCATCGATTGGATCCGCTGCATCTATGTATATTTTATGTGAACACTCTTTTACCGTTCCGTCCAAGAAGGTAACTTCAACGGTTCTTAATATGTAACCTGTTCCACAACCCGTCACATTCCCATCATCGAAGCTGATATCAGTATAATAATGACCAGGATCCGAAGACGAACAATCTCCATGAGCCGTCACCTTAATATCTGGAAAATTATAGTAATGGTAGTCATCGTCGCAATCTAAATAGACATCGTCTGGACAAACGACATGATATGCACCTGTGCCGCCATATCCTCCGTCAGAAACCACAACTTGGCTTTCGCAGATAGAGTGATTCCCCATTTCGTCGTACACTTTTAATGTTACCCAAATGGTTTGACCTATATCATCACAACAGAAATGAACGGATGGTCCAAACTCTTCATCATCTTCATGTCCTTCACAATGACCTTGTCTTTTTATTTCATATTGTTCTACTGTGCCGCAATAATCATTGCTATGATCATCTACATCGATAGCGTGTAAGGTTGCATATCCATAGTGATCAAGATTGACATTGGTATATCCTTCACAGATTGCAGTTGGAGCTGTTCCATCTACAACTTGTACTTCGAAATAACAACTTCCAGAGTCATCTGTGCCAGCATTGGTCAACGGTGAGCCGTTGTTACAGGCATCAACAAATCTATATCTTACCCACGCCAACCCTTCTTCTATCATAGGCAAAGTGTAGGTGCCGTTGTCTTCTTGGACTACGCCATAACTGCTATACAATCCTCCCTCAGCAGGTTGGTTTGTTCCAGGTTCAGCTGGTAGGAATTCTACAAAAATTTCAAAGCTTGAACACTCTACAAAACTTTGCAGCGCTCCAATTCCATGATCTAAATGAAATGGATCTAAGTTTATTTTGGCAGTACATCCATATTGTGCCGGGAACTTAAGCGTATCAGGAGGACAAACTTTAATTGGAGGCTCATCATCGAGTACCTTGATGATTTGTTCTCCTCTTGCAATCTCTCCTGTACACCAATCTATAACTGTCCATTTTCTCAACAACTTTCTACTTGCACCACAAATGTCAAATTCAGTATCTTGATAATACCAATTGAAATTAGGACAAAAAATGCCTTCAGGATAGCCTAAACTATCAGGATGCATCTGCGCATCAGAAAAAATATCACAACTAGAATTCTGTGAGTAATTTAAAGTCGTATCACCAGGGAAAACAACGGATAAAACATCCAATATTTCGATGTTTATAACTTGATCGCACATAGCAATTAGATTACCTAGGGAATCGGTTGCAATCCACGATCTTACTATAGAATTAGAAAATCCATTCTGGCACATGACATTTAATGTGTCATCTTCAAAACTAAATTCTGCTTCGATCATACTGCAATTAGCATGGAATGTGGGTGCATAATCTTCTTCAGAAGTGCCTAATTCATATTCGGCGCAGCTTAGGATGATATCATCGCAACCATTGAGGATTGCTCCTGTCTTATCTTCTACTGTGATGTTTCCCCAACAACCATTGCCACATTCATCTTGAACAAGAAACTCTAATGTCTGTCCTAAGAATGCGCCAAGATCATTATTGGTGGTACTTTCTCCATTTTCGTCAGTAAAAGTAACAGTGTAACTCAAATCTGCATTATAATTGGAGATCAGCGCAGACACATTTGCATAAGCATGACACTCCCCATCTATAGCAATATTCAATGAGTTATAACAACCAGGAGGTGATGTGCTATCACAGTCTACCTGACCAAAGGTTGGTACTATTATATGACTAGAAAAAAGTAAGAAAACAGTTGAGAAAAGAAGTTTGAAATACTTCATTTCGATTTTCTTTTGTGTTGATTTAGATGTGCAATAATGCACAGCTCTTGCTAAGGCTAGCATAGAATATAAATTATGGTTAATAATGATACCACTCGACCCACTAATGGATTTGAAATGGTTCCTCTAGTGGCAGTAGTACCAAATTCTATGCTAGGTCGTTTTTTATTTAGGGTATTTTAGACATATTCTTTTTGCCAAAGCTTAACTTGCTTGATAAAGAATATCTTATGTATGGTAAGAAATTATGATATTAATTTTGAATCATATTTTCTATATTTTAATAAGCTTTTTAGTGTGTGTCAAATTACCAATTTGGTAGTTGATGAAGTACATACCTGGTGGATAATTGCTAAAATTCAACTCATATTGGTCATGACTATCCAGTTCACTTCCGTAAATGTCTATCTGCTCTAAACATCTTTGATTATCAAAAACATTTAACCTTATTTTGGCAAATTCTTTATTGTTAAATGTTATATGTACTTTCTCACTAACTGGGTTTTGAAAGACCAACAAGGTTTCGATACCTTCATACTCAATAGCAACAACATTACTTGTAATCGTATTACTAGCTTGTCCTGTTAGTTGTATTCTATAATAGTTTGTTCTTTTATCAATTTGATCATCTCTGAAATGATTTATATTGAAATCACTTCCTTCAAATATATTGACCCAATTCCCATTTTTTTTCTTTTGTAAATTAAAATGTTGGAACTCTTCTCCAGTTAGATTGTCCCATTCCAGTAAAATGTAATCTGGCTCAGCTCTGCCACTGAGTCTTAAGTCTTGTAATGCTACTGTTCCAAAACCTAATCCAGCATTAAGATTGTCAATGCTTGTTCCAGACATGAAACTGAAAAATGGACTAGTGTTTGGCCCATTTGATTGATCGAAATAATATGCCTGTAAGGGCTGAGGAATGATAGACATATTATCCACAGGGTCAATACTTAGATAATATTGACTAGGACTTATATCCTCAATGACGTATAGTCCATCTGTATTTGTAACTGTACTTTTGACTACTTGAAATTGATCATTGTAGAGATTTACAACTATAGATTCCATTCCTGACTCACCATTGTCAAATAGTCCATTATAGTTGTAATCATTCCATACGTGACCGTTGACTTCAGCCATGAGGTAGAATCCAGCTCCTATATTAGAAATGATTTGACCTTGGGACAGATTATGAATCTGAGTCGTATTATTGCCATAAAAATTGGCAACATCATTGTCTTCATAGTTGTTTCCTTCGGCCATTAATGTTTGATGGTAATCACTGCTAAGTATAAATTCTAAATAATATTCATCTGGATATACTTCCGTAAATATGTATGTACCGTCTGCTGAAGGGTAGGTCTGTTGAATAATGCTACCATTTGGTTTTCGCAATAAAATGGTTGCAGCATCAATACTTGGTTCAGTGGATTGCATTATTCCGTTTGCATTTGTGTCTTCCCAAACTTTACCACCAACCGAAGCATAGCTTAGCAAACCAAAGCTTTGCAAATAATCAAAACCGTTTTGAATATCAGCACATGAGCCAGTACTTAAGAAGATTGGATCTGGGCCTTTGTCAGAAGGCAAACTATTTGGATCTACTAAGATATAATACTGCCCTTCAGAAAGATTGGTAAACTCATAGAAACCATCACTGTCTGAAGTTTTGGTTTGCAGGAGCTGATGGTTACAATTATAAAGACTGATATTAATGTCAGCATACATAGGTTCATTGCTATCTATTTCTTCATCTTGATCGATATCGTGGTAGAAGTTACCAAAAATTCTTGCGCTATTACTGTTATCAAATCCATTGCTATTTAATATAGATTCTCTTAATCCACCGTCTAAGAAATTACTTCTCATCACGGTCTTTTGATCTTCGGTATAGACCATTTGGCATTGATCATAGGTGTACTGCATGTAGTTTTCTAACATTAACGTGTTGCCACATTCTTCAATGGGTTCTGCGCAACTATAATAATAATCATCTTGAGCGGGTGTGTCATCTAAACCGTCGTTTACTTCGCAATCATTGGCGAAAAGATGCCTTAGATCCAGCCAATGACCTACCTCGTGGACACATGATTTACCGCCCGTGTAATTTGTATAGGTTATTCCGGTTCCAATATTTCCAAAGTATTTATAATTCATAACAATTCCATCAAGATTGGAATCTATACTGCCAGGAAAGGTTCCAAATCCTTTGATATAATATTGGCAGTTGATAACCCAAATATTCAAATAATCTTCAGACGGCCATGCATCCTTGCCTCCGTGTTCGTCCAACTTCATATAGGTATTTTGTTCCCAGTCTAGTGGCTGACCAGGTGCTATCGAAAAGATGCTCACCGATGTATTTGTTCTGGTTATTCCATTGGTCGAGTTTCCATTAGGATCAACATTAGCTAGTACAAAGTGTATATCGGTATCTGTTGCTTGAGGGTAGATGCCAGTAATCCAAGGCGCTTCCATATTGAAAGCTACGTTGAGCACATCAATCTGTGACTCGATCTGTGCGTCTGATATATTCTGTTGATCGGTATTATAGACTACATGCACTACAATCGGAATGGTTATATTTCCTAAATTATCAAAGGACTTATTTTCTCTTTTGTTTGCAAGAATTTTATCAACTTTCTGTTGATATTGCTTACTAAAATCATGATTGTGTTCAAGATGATGTTCAGAGATGCACTGATGCTGCTGTGAAAGTGCTAATGATGAAAAACCAAATAAAATTGCGAAAGCAATAGAAAACCGGACCATTATGTTCATAACTATAGAATTATTATGAAACTGCTGGGGATGGAAATTGGGGTAATGTCAAAGATAAAACATATTATGATAATTTATAATATGTTTTATCTATTATTTTAATAATGAATTAAATACATGGCAAACATTAGATGTTTTATGAAAGCTTTGATTTTAAGTTGAAGCTAGGTTATTAATTATATATTGAAGTCATCGATTGAATATTAGCAACAATTTTCATTGAGCTGAATGGGAGGGCAGACCACTGAACCATAACTGCAAAAAACACAGCAATCATTATTTATCGGTTTTAACAAGACATGGCAGTTTTCGCATTCGTAGAAGTATTGGCAAGCATTGGTTGGCATTGTTTCTTCTTTTTGATGGTTGCAATTCGGACAAGTAATGTTTGATTGTAAGATTACTGTATTAGGAGCTTCTATCTGTTTATAAAAATGGTAAAGACCATATCCTAATAAAGCTATTCCCAAAAGGAAAAACAAGCCACTAAATTTTTCTAATCCTTTACTCAAAGAAATAATTGTAGTTCCACCACCTAGAGCAATCAATAAAGCGGGTAGCCAGCAACAACTTGTAGCTATAATAAATGCAATTGAGCTACCTATGATGGATTTTTTATACTTCACCGCTGTAAGAATAAATTCATTTTAAAGAGTAAATTGTATACTTGGATTAATCCAGTTAGTTGATTGATTTTAATCGAAGATATAGTCGGATTCTTATATAACCAATTTATCCTGCCAAGAATTATACTAAAGTTATTAGCATCTAATCTTCTAATCAAAGTTAATCTAAGTGCTTTGTCTTTATCTAATTATCATAACTGTTGTGTTTTATGCGAAAGTCAACTTTGCAATTTTTTGAAATCCATTTTTTTTAAAAAATATTATCGAGGAATGGTTTTCTACCTACACTTCAAGTTTTAATATAACCACATTTTTTGATGAGTTAATTCTTGATGAACAACATTTTCAGAAAAAGAGATGACATTTATAATAATAGAAAATCTATACTATACTGTAAGTAAAGGTTTCTAAATTTCTCATAATAAAGAAGAATGTTGATTTCCCTCAAAAAAATAATTTCTTCCTACGACTTCAATTCTTTTAACTGGTTAGGTATTCAATAAATACTGTGATTCGAAAAGAATTCTTATAAATCACTTTGGGAATGTCGTTGTTTTTTCTAAAAATAGTTAATTTTTATATAAATTGTATTATTGTTAAACGTACAATAAGTTCTACACTCTGTAGTTTCGAACCAAAACTACGACGTAAACCAATTTATCAAATAAAAATGAAATATGAAAAAACGTATGATTTTCAATGCTAGGAATGTTTTTCTGGTATTATCACTATTGTTTTTCGGTCATGCGGCATACAGCCAAATTTCCGGAACCGTGTATGATGCCTCCAGTGGAGACCCTTTAATTGGGGCATCGGTCATCCAACAAGGAACGACAAATGGGACTATTACAGATATTGATGGGAATTTTAGCCTTAATGCGAATCAGGGCGATGTTCTTGTTATTTCTTATACTGGATATAACAATCAGTCTATTACAGTTGGATCAGAGCAAAATCTTGTCATCAATCTTACCGAAGGCTTAGCCTTGGATGAAGTTGTAGTTGTTGGATATGCTTCTCAAACTAGAGGAGACATTACTGGTTCTGTGGCTTCAGTAGACATGGTTGAGGCAATCAAGGCACCAGTTGTAAATGTTGCTGAAGTATTACAAGGTCGTGTAACTGGGGTTCAAGTGGTTTCAAGCGGAGCTCCAGGAGATGCTCCAAAAATAAATATTAGAGGATTTGGTACAAGTAATAATACCAACCCACTCTATATTATCGATGGAATCCAAACTGATGACCCAAATGCTTTAAACTACATTAATCCAGACGATATCGATCAGATGAACGTTTTGAAAGATGGAGCTGCTGCAATATATGGTGCTAGAGCATCTAATGGTGTTGTAATTATTACTACTAAAGGTGGTGGGTATGACATGCCTAAACCAATCATAACATTAAATGCATACACAGGAAGCTCGACCCTTGCTAGTCAGCCAGGATTATTGAATGCTCAACAGCATGCCGATATGATATGGCAAAGTCAAATAAATGATGGCTTAACTCCAGAGCATCCTCAATATGGTTCTGGAGATTCTCCTGTTGTGCCATCCTCAATAGTTGGTTATACAAGAGTTCAATCCTATGATCCAATTACCTTCGCTGCACCAGGAGTATATAATGCAACCGTTGATGCAGGCGGAACAAATTGGATAGATGCCATAACTCAAACTGCACCAATTTCTAATGTTGGATTTTCGATAGCTAACGGTGAGAAAATGGGTAAGTATTATTTAGGTGCTAATTACTTAACACGAGATGGAATTTTGAATCATACTGGTTTTGAAAGAGCTAATATGAAAGTAAATTCTGAATTCAAATTTGGTGATAGAATAAAAGTTGGAGAGCACTTAAACATTGCATATACAGATCAAAATGCTGGAGATAGTGAGGCCATCGAAGGAGCTTTGAGGATGACTCCTTTGCTACCTGTCACGGACGATAATGGAGAATTTACTGGTGTTGCAGGTCCTGGACTAAGTAATACTAGAAATCCAGCAGCTCAGCTGTACAGAACTAGAGATAATTTTGATAGAAGATTCTCTCTTTTTGGTGATGCTTATATGTCTATAGGATTGATTGATGGATTAGAATTTAAAACTGTTTTAGGAGGTGGTATACGTACTGGTGATACTAGATCGTTTACTGCGCTTGACCCTGAGCATGGTGAGCCAATTTCTACAAACACTTTAAGAGAGAGTAATGTAACTGGTTCGAACTGGAATTGGACAAATACTTTAAATTATCAAAAAACAGTAGCTGACCATTATTTCAATATTCTAGCTGGTGTTGAGGCATTAAGAGAGCAATCAAAAGGATTTGGTGTATCAAGACAAGGTTACCTATTTGAAGATCCAAATTTTTACTTATTAGGAAATGGTTCTGGAGCTCCAAATGTTGATTTTGCATTTGATGGTGCTAGTTCTCTATTTTCTATATTTGGTAGCGTAAATTATTCATTTGCAGATAAATACTTTGCAACAGCAACTTTACGTCAAGATGAATCTTCACGATTTTTAGGAGATAACAAATCAGATATCTTCCCATCGTTCAGCGTGGGATGGGATGTAACCAAAGAAGGCTTTTTTGCTAACAGTGGCATTTTTGACAGAATTAAGTTAAAAGCTTCTTGGGGACAGTTAGGTAACCAAACTTTACCTGCTAACAATCCTACCATCAACATTTCTAACTTAAATGAAGGTTTAGCAAATTATTCTTTTGATGGAAGTACAATAACAACTGGTGCTTTATTGGCTCAAGTTGGTAATCCAAACTTGAAATGGGAAACATCAACAAGTAGAAACATTGGTGCAGATCTATCGATGTTAGACCATAGATTCCAAGTTAATTTTGAGTTGTTTAATATTACTACTCAAGACTTGATTACTAGAGATTTTAGTTTGATTAGCACAACAGCCATTGATGCAGGAGCTCCTCTTGTAAACTTAGGTGATGTGAAAAACACTGGATTCGATTTAGGAATTGGATATGGTGACAGAACTTCAGGTGGATTTGGCTATGATCTTTCATTTAATATTTCTAAGTACAAAAACGAAGTAACTGCTCTAATCAACGATGCACCTGTTGCAGGTCGTGGCGATATCAGAAATGGTGCTGTAACTAGGACTGAAGTAGGAGATGAAATGTCTTATTTTTATGGAAGACAAGTTAATGGTTTTGATGAAAATGGTCGTTTTACATACGAGGACATCAATGGAGATGGAGTGATTAATGATGACGATAGAACAAAACTAGGATCTCCACACCCAGACTTTACATATGGTATTAACTTGAAAATGGACTTTAAAGGATTTGATGCATCTTTATTCTTTACAGGTTCGAAAGGAAATGAGATATACAATTATAACAAAGTATTTACTGACTTTGGATTATTCTTTAATGGCAATAGAAGTGATAGAGTATTAGATGCTTGGACGCCAAGTAATACAGATACAGATGTTCCTGCACTAACTCTTTCATATCCTCTAGAAGAAGCATCAGCAAATTCTTACTTTGTAGAAGATGGTTCTTACTTTAGATTAAAGAATTTACAAGTAGGATATACTTTGCCAGCAGCTATTTCTGACAGAGCAAGAATGGAATCATTAAGATTTTATGTTCAAGGAACTAACCTAATCACAATTACTGATTACCAAGGTTATGACCCTGAAATCATTTCTTATGATAACTTAAGTTTAGGTATTGATAGTAGAATTTATCCTGTATCCAAAGTGGTTACATTTGGAACTAATATCAGGTTTTAATAAAATAAAAATTTAATGATAATGAGAAATATATTTATTGTCTTATTGGTATTGCTTGGTGTAGTTTCTTGTTCAGATGAATTTACTACTACTCCTGCAATCGGGGCGTTAAGCGATGATGCCTTACAAAATGAAACCGGTGTAAATCTGTTGTTAACAGGTGCATACTCTTCATTAAATGCTCAAAGAGCAAATGGTTTTGGAAACGGCTGGGGATTGGCCGCAGATAATTGGGTTAGTGATGTATTGTCTGATGATGCTCACAAAGGAAGTACCGATGATGATCAAGCCGATCTTAAAGAGATTGAATTGATGAACTGGGCTACTGGTAATGGTTACTGGTCAGCCAAGTGGGGTGTTTTATTTGCTGGTATCAACAGAGCTAATGCTGTTATTGATTTAATCAATAAAGTCGAAGGAGCTGATTTGTCATCTCAATTGGCTGAAGCAAGATTCTTAAGAGCTCACTGGAATTTCCAACTTCAAACGATGTTTGGAAATGTTCCTTATATCTCAGATGAAAATTATTCTAATACTGAATTTAATCAGCCAAATCCAGGTGATATTTGGGCTCAGATTGAAGCTGATTTTGATTTTGCAATGAATAGCCTTCCAGATAGTCAGGCTGAACCAGGAAGACCAAATTCTTGGGTTGCAAAAGCATATTTAGGTAAAACCTACTTGTATCAATCTAAGTGGAGTGACGCTTCTTCTTTATTAAATGATGTAGTGGATAATGGTCCTTATGACCTTCTTCCTGAATACGTTCATAACTTCAGATCAAATGGAGAAAATGGTGTAGAGTCTTTGTTTGCAATTCAATTTACAACTGATGGAGGACAATCTTTCAATGCTAATTCAACAGGTGCACTGAATTTTCCTAACCCAGGTCCATTTGGTTCTTGCTGTGGGTTTTACCAACCGACTCAAGATTTATTGAATTCTTTCCAAACGGATGATTCTGGTTTACCATTGTTAGATACTTACAATAATCAAGATGTAGCAAGTGATTACGGTGTTCTATCATCTGAGCCATTTACTCTTCATACTGGAAATCTTGACCCAAGAGCTGATTATACTGTTGGTCGTCGAGGAATTGATTACAATGGTTACGGCCCTCATGTTGGATCCGATTGGATTCGTGCAACATTTGCGGATATTTCTGGACCTTATTTGCCAAAGAAAAATGTTTACTGGGCAGATGATGCTAGTAATACTCAAGCTACAGGAGGCTGGGGTCAGCAATTATCTGGAGTTAATTACAATGTGATTAGATTTGCAGATGTATTATTAATGGCTGCTGAAGCTGCAGTTGAAACTGGTGATTTAGGAACTGCTTTGGCGAATGTAAATAGAGTTAGAGAAAGAGCAATGAACTCTAGTTATATGCAAGCTGTTGATGGTAGTGGTGATGCTGCTAACTACGTTATCGATCTTTATCCTTCTTTTTCAGATGCTGACATGGCAAGAAAAGCTGTTAGATTTGAAAGAAGAGTAGAATTAGGAATGGAAGGACATAGATTGTATGACCTTAGAAGATGGGGTAATGCTAAACAAGTTTTGACCGATTATTTTTCTAATGAAGCAAGAACTATCACAAACTTTGGTGAAAAAGTAAGCCCTTATGAAGATAAGCATGATTTATTCCCAATACCACTTGAGGCAATTGATTTAAGTGGTGGAGTTTTAACGCAAAATCCTGGGTATTAAAAATTATTGATTTTCATAATGAAGCCACAACTTTAAGCATGTGGATTTCTAACACCCATAGTAACTAAATTTCAGAATCCATTGAATTAATTTTTAATGGATTCTGTTTTTATAGTAAGGTCTAAATTATTTATTTCACTTTTTATGCTTCCGCAAATTTGAACCGGCTGAACAAACGTATTTTTTCAATATGAATTAATATTTAAAGAATAAAAAAATAGAATTTTGAATTCTAACAGAACCAGACATTTAGATGGTTGATTATATTCTCTAAATTTGTAATTGGGAATCAGTGATACGCTGAGTAAAGTATGAACATATGCAAAAATTTAAGATTACTCTATTTCTATTAACATTACTCCATGTGTCTTGTAGTAATGATAAACTTGCAGAAAATACAGCCCTTTTTGATTCAATTAGCCCAGCAAAATCCAATATTCAATTTGCCAATACTCTAACAGAAAATGACAGTTTGAATTACTTTACTTTTTCATATTTATATATGGGCGGTGGAGTTTCTGCAGGTGATATAAATAATGATGGATTGATTGATTTATATTTTACAGGTAACATGGTGCCTAATAAATTGTATCTGAACAAAGGCAACATGGAATTCGAAGATATTTCTGAGACGGCAGGAGTAGCAGGGGATAATCGATGGTTCACTGGAGTCACCATGGCTGACGTTAATAATGATGGTTACTTAGATATTTACTGTTCCGTGGGTGGAAAATTCGACCCAAAAGAAAATATGCTGTTCATAAATAATAAAGACAATACTTTTACAAATAAGGCAAGAGAATATGGTATTAACGATTTAGGTAATAGTGTCCAAGGTACTTTTTTCGATTATGATTTAGATGGAGATTTAGACCTTTATGTTGCCAATTATCCTCCTACTCGTTTCGATGCACCAAATAGTTATTATCAAGCCAAAAGAACAAATGTAAAAGATTTAGAAACAGATAATTTATACAGAAACGACGGAGAAAAATTTACGAAAGTAACAGAAGAAGCAGGTTTAAAAACATTCGGTCTTTCACTAAGTGCCACGGTAGGAGATTTAAATCAAGATGGCTGGCCCGACCTTTATGTATCAAACGATTTTAGTACACCTGACTTCTTTTATATAAATAATCAAGATGGTACCTTTTCAGAACAAAGCCGCACTATACTAAAGAATACTTCTTTTTACGGTATGGGTGTAGATATTGCAGATATCAACAATGATCAATTACTCGATATCTTTCAAGTTGATATGACTGCTCAAAATAACCGAAGATCCAAAGCAAATATGGCAAGCATGAATCCATCCTTATTTTGGAATACGGTTAATTCAGGTTTTCACTATCAATATATGCAAAATAGCCTACAGCTGAACAATGGTACAATCAATGAGAATATGCCAGATTTTAGTAATATTTCAAGATTAGCAGGTGTCTCTTCAACGGATTGGAGTTGGGGCCCATTGTTGGTGGATCTGGATAATGATGGATGGAAAGATTTATTTATTTCCAATGGAACAAGAAGAGAAATTAATAACAAAGATTACTTTAATGCATGGAAGAAATTAAAAAACAAAGCGGATAGTTCTTTACATCGCAGCCTTGCAATACCTGAGGAAAGAATAGACAATTTTGTATATAGAAATAAAGGGGATCTCACCTTCGAGCAAGTTAATGAGGCGTGGAATCTAAAGTTTGAAGGATGGTCTAACGGTTGTGTGTATGTGGACTTAGACAATGATGGTGATATGGATATTGTAACAAACAATATTGATGATCATGCTTCTATTTTTGAAAATAATGCTTCTAATGTAAACAATTACCTTATCCTAAATTTTAATGGCACTGACAAAAATGTATTTGGGGTTGGCGTCAAAGTTAGTTTATTTGCCTCAGGTACCACACAATATCAAGAGCTGACACTTTCACGTGGATTTCAATCTTCTGTAGCACCTCAGCTGCACTTTGGATTGGGTAGAATTGATACCATTGAATCCATAAAAGTAAATTGGCCAGATGGTAAAATTAGTGTTCTTGAAAATGTTTTAGCGAACCAAGCTATAACAATTGATTATCAAGACGCCAATTCATTAGCCCGATCGAATGAAGAAGTTTCAGAGCTCCTATTTGAAACAGAGAAGGATAAAAACATTTCGATCGAACATAAGCATGTTGAAAACCGCTTTGATGACTTTGTCAATGAGATATTACTTCCTCATAAAACCTCAATGTTTGGCCCAGGTATTTCAGTCGGCGATTTGAATGGGGATCAATTGGATGATTTTGTTATAGGTGGTGCAATGAATAGTGAAACAGGAGTTTATTTTCAAACCGACGAAGGATTTAAAAAGCAAGATTTTCCTGCACTCACAGCAGATAAATATCATGAGGATTTGGGAAGTTTAATTTTTGATGCCGATGGAGATGGGGATCTGGATATTTATATGGTTAGTGGAGGGAATGAGTTTGCGAATGCAACGCATATGTTACAAGATCGACTCTATATAAACAATGGAAATGGTGAGTTTACAAAGGATGAATCTTCTTTGCCAAAAATGTTAACCAGTGGCTCTAGAGTACAAAGCGCAGATTTTGACAAAGACGGAGACTTGGATTTATTTGTCGGAGGAAGATTGGTTCCTGGCAATTATCCTTCTCCCACAGATAGCTATATTCTCGAGAATGTAAGCACAAGCGACGGTGCGAAATTTATCGATGTTACGGAAGAGATAGCTCCAGGTTTAAAAAATATTGGTATGGTAACCAGTGCAAGTTGGTCTGATTTTAACGATGATGGAGCAATTGATTTAATTATTGCGGGTGAATGGATGCCAATTACTGTATTTAAAAATGTCGACAATAAATTTGAGAACATTACTGCAGATTTGGGATTAGAAAATACAACTGGATGGTGGTTTAGTTTGAGAGAAGGGGACTTTGATGAAGATGGAGATTTGGATTATATAGTAGGTAATCTTGGTCTCAATTATAAATACAAAGCGAATGAAGATGAAACCTTTGATATATATTTTAATGATTTCGACAAGAATAAAACCAATGATATCGTTTTAAGCTATTTTAATGAAGGGAAAAAATTCCCTGTTAGAGGCCGGCAATGCTCTTCAGAACAAATGCCAGTTCTACAAGTGAAATATAAAAACTATGAATCATTCGCAAATGCTACTTTGGTTGATATTTATACTGAAGGTGATTTAGAAAAATCATTGCACTATTCAGTTAAATCTTTTGCGAGTGTATATCTAGAAAATAAAACCGATCACTTTGAAACACATCAATTGCCTAATTTGGCACAACTATCAAGCATTAACCAGATAATCGTAAATGATTTCAACAAAGATGCACATTTGGATCTGGTCGTAGCTGGTAATCTATATAGCTCTGAAGTAGAGACACCTAGAAATGATGCAAGCAATGGTTTATTACTAATTGGTGATGGAAATGGAAATTTTGAACCTACAGTTGGTCGGAAAAGTGGTTTTTATGCTCCCGGGGATGTAAAGGATTTAGCTGAAATTACCATACATGGGAAAGACTATATTATTGTTGCCAAAAACAATGATTATTTGCAGTTTGTTAAAATAAAAAAACAATAAGTATAGATCATTGTTGCTAAACATTTACCAAGCAAATAAATCAAAATCAATCTCAGAGTTTAGTCTTCTTTCCAGGTCCCATTTATTTACTTTATGACTATCATTTTTAATGGCATAGCACGATGGAATTGCCCTTCTATCTCCACTAAAACTAACAATCTCATAGCAATCTTCTACAGAGTTATTAAAGAAGTCAGAATTCTTAAAGCATTCTCCAGTCACATTTCTAACATTTACATAAGTGGTAGCACTTGCCTGCACTGTCACAATAGTGGTGGTTACAGATCCATGAACATCTTTGTAGATAGGATAATATTGAGTTTTGCCTGAAGTGTCAACTTCTGTTCTTGTACCAACTTTTATGGTTTCACTATAATGATTTGTACATGATCTTGAATTTTCAGAAAAACGAATACCTCCAAAATCTGCAGAAATTTCGCAATCAGGTGATTCGATTGATTCCTGATTTTGCGGTTGGAAAAACAAACGTGAAGTTGGTTGGAAATTGTAACTGATAAAATAAGTTGTTCCTTGAAGAATAGATTCCTCAATTTTCTCATTGATGTCTTGAAAGAATCGATCACCACCAAAAGAAAGACATTCTTTGTAGTTGGAATATGCGTCTCTAGCAAATTGTTTGGAAAGTTGTTCGTAATGAGCAGCTAGCATTTCTTCTCCCTTTTGGTAAAAGTGATTCGTTATTTTAAAATCGAGATCAATTTTTTTATCACATAGTTTATCATAGGAGCTTTGCAACTGACCTTCTATAAGTTGATTTGCATTGTGGATATTTTTTAATGCTTTGTCGTAAACTTTTTGAGCATAGGTCCAATCTTTTAATCGATTGGATTGTTCGTATTGCTTTGCATATTGTATGGTTATGGTAGATATTTTCTCGCTTGCAATTTTTAAAGCATCTGTATTAGAAGGAATATCTTTTCCTCTTTTTATTTGCTTTGTTGCTTTATTGAAAGCTTGATTTAATTTTCCTTCGATGATTAATTCTGAGGGAGTCGAACAACCAAATATTAAAAGGATTCCTAGGAATATGGAAAGTAGTCTCATGATCAGAAATTTTACTAATGCCAAATTACCTTTTCGAAATCAAGTGGACGGTTATAAAATTGTTATAAAGTATATGGAATAGGTTATTATGTTGTTAAGTATCTTAATAAATCTTATGTTTTTGTTAAAAAGTAATTGAAAGAGCAAAACAAGTATAGAGGTGTAGGATTCAATCTTAATATAATATTGATTGATCATAACATCCATTGGTTTAGTATAATTAAAACAATCTCTAATTGGTATCTCCTTATCTTGAAATAACTTTGCTTTAATATGATCATAAAATGAAAATGAGAGCAGCCATCCGCAGGAAATATTGTCTTCCGAATGAAATAAAAATTGAAAATTTAAATAAGCCAATACCAAAGGATAATGAGGTGTTGGTTCGAATTAAAGCTACAACAGTCAATAGAACTGATTGTGCCAATCTTACTGCAAAACCATTCATAATGAGATTTGTATTGGGTTTTTCAAAACCTAAAAAAGTTATTCTAGGTACAGATTTTTCAGGGATCATAGAAGCAGTAGGAACAAATGTAAATAATTTTAAAACTGGAGATCGTGTATTTGGATTTAGTGATACAGGAATTGAAACTCAAGCAGAATATGCATGCATTTCTGAAGGCGATTTATTCCAAATTCCAAATAAGGTAAACTTCAAAACTGCGGTAGCTAGTCTGGAAGGCGCACATTATGCCTATACATTTATTAAAAAAGTTAAAATAAAACCGGGTCAGGCAATCTTCATTAATGGTGCTTCAGGAGGAATAGGGTCTGCTTTGTTACAGTTTGTAAAATGTTATGGAGTCAAGGTAACAGTAACTAGTGATTCAAAAAATATTGAACGGATTGCTGACTTAGGGGCTGATAAAATTTATGATTATACCAAAGAAGATTTTACAAAAGATCATGAAAAGTATGATTATTTTTTTGATGCTGTTGGTAAAAGTACCTTTGGTAAGTGCAAGGTTCTCCTAAAAGACCGTGGAGTGTATATTTCGTCTGAATTAGGACCTTATGCGCAAAATTTATTTTATTCTTTAGTAAGCTTGCTTCCTGTAAAAAAGAAGGTTGTATTTCCTATTCCATATTCAACCAAAAACTCAATTCCTTATATCATCAATCGGTTAAAAGCAAAAGAGTTTAATCCAGTTGTAGATAAGGAGTATGATTTAGATGAAATTTCAAAGGCATACCATTATGTAATTGAGGGTAAAAAAACAGGTAATGTTATCATTAATGTCTAATTACAAATTAACCAATTCAGGATTTCCCATTAATCCTGCATGATAGTTTTTCATACATTGTTTGATTTGTTCCTCAGTATTCATGACGAATGGCCCATAAGAGTAAACTACTTCATCCAGTGGTAATCCTCCCAATACTAAAAATTCTGACTCACATTCTGAATAGATATTGATAAGACTATCTCCTCTCTGAAATAACACAACTTGATTGGTATCAAGCTTTCTAGCACCTTCTAATTCAATTGCTCCTTTAATTTGATAAATAAAAGCATTGTGAGTAGGGTCAGTTGGAATATCCAGTCTACTATCTTCCTTCATTTTTACGTGATAGAAAAAGGCAGGAGTAAGTAATTCTATTTTAGATTTTGCTTCTCCCAATTCGCCCAATACAACATTGATGCTATACTTTGGATTTTTGATTTTCCCCATCTCATTGGTCCGATGCACCAGCGTAGTAGGGTCCATGAATTTGTACTTAGATGGTGTATTTAACCAAATTTGAAAGCCATGATAAGACCCTCCATTTTTATAAAGTTCTTCGCCCGATTCTTCCATATGGATAGCCCCTTTGCCAGAGTTAAACATCATAAAATCACCCTTTCCTATTTGGAAGTCATAATTTAAGCTGTCTTTATGATGTCCTGTTCCTTCAAGGAAATAGGTCGTAGGAGATACGCCTGCATGAGGGTGCGCATCTACACGAAGTGGATCATCTCCTGGATTGACATTAACTGGCCCAAATTCATCAAACAGAACATATGGAGAAACATAATCTAAATGGTTTCCAGCAAATGCTCTCATAACAGGAAGTGTCCCAACATTTACTCGGTCTGCACTTAAAATTCTATATATTTTTCTCTCAGATTTATCGTGATACATTCCAGAATTGGCGGTAATAAGATTACTGTTTGCAACGGTCATTCCTAATATTGCTGAGCCTTTGATGAATTCACGACGTTTCATATCCATTGTTTCTTTTGTATACTACAAAGTTAGCCTTGAAATTGTTTTGGAGTTTAACTTTCTGATTTTTTAAGTGATGAGTTATGGTCTTTCATATTTCTTGAAGAATTCATCCATCCCAGGTTGATTAATTTTAAATCCTTCTGCCTCTTTTGCTTTGTCCGTAATGTTTTTGACATCTTCCAATAATTGTTTTGCATCATAAATAATTCCATCTTTAATGGTATATTTTACTCCTCCTGCTCTTATGATTTCGTTATCTTCCGTGAGCTTGATAGCGCCTGTTCCATACAATGCTTTCAAGTTTTGTAGTGGATTGGCGTCAATTAAGATCATATCTGCTTTCTTTCCTACTTCTATACTTCCAATCTCATCTTCCAAACCCAATGCCTCTGCTGAATTATAGGTAGCAGATTGTATAACTTCCAAAGGATGAAAGCCAGCTTCTCTCAATAGTTCTAATTCGCGAATATAGCCGAAACCGTATAATTGAAAAATAAAACCAGAGTCTGAGCCAGCGGTTACTCTACCTCCCCTGTTTTTATATTCATTGACAAAAGTCATCCAAAGCTTATAATTATCTCTCCAATCAACTTCCTCTTCAGTACCCCAATAATGCCAGTAAGAACCATGCGATATTTTACTCGGCATATAGAATCTCCAGAGACTAGGTAGTGTATATAGTTCATGCCATTCTGCCCTCCTTGCGCGATGCAAGTCTCTACTAGCTTCATAAATATTAAACGTAGGATTGAGTGTAAAGTCTGCTGCAATCAGATCATCCATTACTTTATTCCAATGATCTGAAAATGGTTCTGCTGCTTGTTTCCACAATCTTCCTGCTTCGCCAAAACGGTGTTGTTCATTTTGATAATTGTAATCTACTGGGTAATCTTGAATCCGTTTGTTTTCAAATAAAGCCTCTGGAAGCCCATACCAATGCTCCATAGATGTTAAACCAGCTTGCGCAGAGTTTACCACATTCCATCTAGCAACTTCCAGTTGTGCATGATGGCAAGCAGACCGTAGACCTAGTCGTTTGTTTTCTTTTAAAGCAGCATCAAAAAGTTTTGGTGGAAGTCCGAAAAATTTAATTCCATCCGCTCCATTTTTTTTATTTTCTTGCACCCATGCAATCGCTTGTTCAGGGGTGCTAATTGGTTTATCGCTTCCTTGGCCAAAGACGGTATAAGCCATAATTCTTGGGGCGGTGATTTTGTTTTCTTCACTTAATTTCTTGTGTTTTAATACCCAATCTAATCCATTGCCGCAAGAAGGATCTCTTATGGTGGTTATTCCATGTGCCATCCAGAGTTTAAAAACATACTCTGCATCTGCTCCTTGCGAACTGCCACCAATATGTCCATGCATGTCAATTAACCCAGGTAACATATACATCCCCTCTGCATTGAGTTCTTTTCCTCCTTCTTCTAATTTAGGACGTCTCTTGTCTTCAATCTCAACTCCTGGATAACCAACAACTTTAATGTTTTTAATAATATTATTTTCTACAACGATATCTACTGGACCTATTGGCGGAGCTCCAGCGCCGTTGATTAAAGTTACTCCACGAATGATTAATTGATTGTATGGTCCTTCACCTTCGGAAACAATGGGTGCTTCTTTCACTTGTGAAAATAGGATGGTAACAAAGAAGAAAAAAAGAATGGAAAGAATGTATTTCATGGTTGAGAATTTGTGTCTAAGATAATAAAAAAGCAGGGTTGTGGGGTTAGGCTTTTTTTGAGGGCTAGACTTTTTGAGGACTTGACTTTTGGACATTCGTAATGTTGACTTTTGGACTTTTAGTCTATAGGACTTTAGTTGGTTTCAATTAAATTCTAGAAGATCTTATATTGTGATATGAAACAACTATTAATCTTTTTATTTATAAGCTTAAATATTTCAGTGATGGCTCAAAAAGAGGCTAAAATCATATATGTTGGAGATCCGATGTGCTCTTGGTGTTATGGCATAGCGCCAGAGTTTTCGAAATTGGAGGATGCATATAAAGGTAAATTTGAGTTTGAATTGGTGATGGGGGGATTAAGACCTTATAATGAACAAAAAATGATTGAGTTAAAAGATTTTTTAACTACACATTGGCATGAAGTGCATGAAAGGAGTGGCCAAGAGTTTAATTATGGAATTTTGGACAGTAATCAAATTAGCTATGACACTGAACCACCTTCAAGAGCAACCATTGTTGTTCGTCAGCTCAATCCAGAAAATGAGATTTCGTTTTTTAAAGAGGTGCAAAAACTATTTTATAAGGAAAATAAAAATATGCATCTGACTGAAAGTTATTATCCATTGCTGGATCAATTTGGAATTGATCAAAATGAATTTAAAAAGTTATTTGAGTCAAAGGAGTTTAAGGAAAAAATTAAACTTGATTTCACTAGGGCAACGGAACTTGGTGTAAATAGTTTTCCAACAATCCTAATCGAATACCAGGGAAATGTTTCGGCCATAGCAAGAGGATATAGTACTAGTGAAAAGATGATCAGAAGAGTAGAGGAAATAATGAATTAAAAAACCCTGACATTTGTGCTTCCAAAATGCCAGGGCCATCAACTTATAACTGAAAATGTAATGACTATCTAGGGATGATGTTTACGCCAAAGTTAATTGGTGTTACATTTGGTCCTGCATTGGCTTGAAATAATCCATCAAGGCCATACTGTACATAAAAGTTAAGTGCTCCATATCCTATTCTTCCTTCTACCATTCCATAACTTTTGTTCAGATTAAAATCATCCTTTACTTTTATTTTTTCGCTATCATCAAACTTGATCTTATGGTTACTCCAGAGTAAAAAGTTGTGAACATATCCAAAAGCGATGTTGAAAGACTTTGACGGATTTGCTGGATTTGTATTGATTTCCAACATTGCCGGTACCATCATATAATTTCCAAAAATTCTGTGCTTTGAGATATCTTTTGAAGCATCAACTATAGCAGCCTCAAATGTTTCTTGATTCTGTGCAAGTTCGAAATCATTTTCGAAGCTGTAATGAACCATATTCATTCTAAGTCCAGTTGATATTCCTAAATATTGAGGTCTTTTTCTTCCACTTAATCCCAACTTTAGATCAATAAAATGAATTCCAACATTAATTGATTTGCCTAATCTTTGATCCAGATAAGATAATTCTTCTGGCATATTGATTTCATTATCCTCTGTTAGGTAAGTGCTTATACCAAGATCCATCATTCCGAATCTCATTTTTGCTCTTTTCCTTTTGTAATCATCTTCGTCATGGTCGTGGTCATAATCATGGTCATGATCATGATCGTGATCTGAATCTTCTTCATCGTCTTCACCAAAGGTGATGTTAATGCTTTTTCCTTTGCTTTTGTTTTCATTTTTTGGCTCATCTTGAGCATTAAGCTGAAATCCTGTAAACAAAAGAACTATTGTTAATATTTGTATAATTTTCATATTGTTGTGTTTTAATTTTTATTACGGTTACTTTACAAATGTTTCTGGTATAAATGCATTTAATATTTTTCTTGTTGAGTTAACATCTACATTCGTTTGGATGGCAAGACTTTCTTTAAGATCTATGTCGTCAAACGAAGCTGGAGTTATCATTTCCAACCAATTTTTATTCTTAAGCGGTGCTTCAGAATTGTTAACTTTCTCCACCTTAGCGAGTATCATTTTATCACTGGTTATGGCATCACTTGATAAATCAAAGTTTATTTCTATTGCGCCAATTTGACTTGGATTCCTGATTAATTCTCTTTGTTCAACAACTTGTTGAATTGGTGTAGGAACTTCAATTGATGCGAAATTCATTGGCTTGATTTGTGCTGATTGAACTTCATTTGCCTTTTTAAGATCTACCTTGTTACTTGGCACAAACTTTTTAATTCCTTCCTGCTTTGATTTATTGTTTACTTTTTTTTGCTTTACTATCGGCTCAACCAATGGTTTATTTTGTTCTATTAGATTAACATCTTCTTGTTCTATATTTAGTATTTCAGCTTCAACTTCGTTAACTACTTCAACTTGTTTATCAGAGTTTGGAGTGATGATTGATTCTATTTTGGTTTCAGAACTTTCAGTTTTTCTACTGTCATCTGATAATATGAAATACACTCCTATTAATAAAAGGGGTAGTAAAACTAAAAGTGCATATTTTTTATTACTACTTTGTCTTATCGCTTTTTTGTTGTCAAAAATCACCTCTGGTTCTTCAAGTATTGGAGCAGACATATAATCTTTAATCTCATCGTAGACTTCTTTGTTTTTTTCTAAAAATAAATCGAAATCTTTTTTCAATTCTGCAGAAAGTGTTCCTTCAATATAGTCAATGACGTAATTCTCGTAGTTTAGTTTATTTATTTTCATAGTTTTCTGCTCATTATATTTTGATCAATAGAGGTCACGACAGTTTTCATTTTCTTTCTTGCTCTGAATAAATTTACTTTTACCTGATTCAGATTGATTTCTAAGATATCGGCGATTTCTTCATAACTATATCCATCCCAATCTCTAAGCATGATAATCTTCTTTTGTTTTTCTTCTAATTGTTCGAATGCTTGGTCAATGATTTCTCTTTCTTCATTGTAAACATTTTTTTCTATTACTCTCTCTGGCATCACCTCCATGTGGGTAATTCTTTTCATTTTTCTTTTGTCATCAACCATCTTATTAAATAAAACCCGATACAAAAATGGTTTTGCGTGGTCAGTGTCAATTTTTTCTACATTCTTCCAAAGCTTCATAAAACTCTCTTGAACGAGATCTTTTGCTGACTCTGTGTCTGCTGTAAGCTTCAAGGCGTATCGATACAGTCTGTCCGACACCTCATTTACGATTATATTATATTCAGCCGTTTTCAATTAAAGTTGTTTCGTTGTTTTGTATTGATATCACGCTTAATTACAGTTAAAGTTACAAGTCCATACAATATTTTCTATTTTTCTTCCAAATCTCTTTGTTTATAGGCCTTTCGGCAAATATTTATTTTTTGAAATATGTTACTTTCCAAGTGAATTTAATGAAATACGTATCTTGTATCTATGTACTTGATTGGATATGATTTAGGTAGTTCTTCAATAAAAGCAAGCATCGTAGATGGAAGTAATGGTTGCACAATTGCATCTGCTCAATATCCACATTTAGAAATGAAAATACTTGCACATCAAGCTGGCTGGGCAGAACAAAATCCAGAAGATTGGTGGACTAACCTAGTAACTGTAACTAAATTGGTTTTAAAGCAATCAAATGTTTCGAAAGATGATATTCGCGCCATAGGAATTGCTTACCAAATGCATGGGCTTGTTATGGTGGATCAGGACTTAAAAGTTATCCGTCCTTCTATTATTTGGTGTGACTCACGAGCTATAGATATTGGGGAGAAAGCATTTCAAAATATTGGCAAAAACAAATGCTTGAGTCATATGCTTAATTCTCCGGGTAATTTTACCGCTTCTAAATTGAAGTGGGTAAAAGAGAATGAACCTGAAAATTACAGGCGGTTGTATAAAATGATGTTGCCCGGTGATTTCATTGCCATGAAAATGTCTAATCAGATCACCACAACTATTTCTGGACTTTCAGAAATGATCTTATGGGATTTTAAAGAGGAGAGTATTGCGGATCTCATTTTGGAAGAATATGGAATCGACAAAGATATTATTCCTGACCTTGTGGACTGTTTTTCTATTCAAGCTAAATTGTCAAGCAAAGCTGCTGCTGAACTTGGCATTAATGCGGGAACACCAATTACATACCGGGCAGGTGATCAACCAAATAATGCACTATCTCTCGGAGTGGTATCTCCGAATCAAGTTGCAGCAACAGGTGGGACATCTGGGGTGATATATGCCGTTATGGCTACACCAAAATATGAAAGCCACTCAAGAGTGAATGGTTTTGCACATGTCAATCATAGTTCATCAAACCCTCGTATTGGAAATTTGTTGTGCATCAATGGCGCAGGTATACAATATGCTTGGATAAGAAGTGTCCTTGGAAATAAAGATCTTGATTATAATAAAATGGAAGAATTGGCGAACAATATTCCGATTGGATCTGAAGGTTTAAGAATTATTCCATTTGGAAATGGAGCAGAAAGGATGATTCAGAACTTAAATACGAGTGCCCAGATCAATAATCTACAATTTAATAGACATAAAAAAGGTCATTTTTTTCGTGCATCTTTAGAAGGTGTTGCCTTTTCATTTGTATATGGATTTGAAATTTTAAAAAATATGGGTTTGAATCCTAGTGTGGTAAGAGTAGGTAATGATAACTTGTTTCAATCAAAAATATTTTCGATGACGGTGGCAAGTATGATCGATGCAGAGATTGATCTTTATGATACCAATGGTGCAACTGGGGCTGCAAAAGCTAGTGGAATTGCAGTAGGTGTTTTTAGCAACGCGATAGAAGCATTCCAGTCATTAAAAATTGAAAATAAATATAAACCTTCCAATAAACAAGATGAGTACAAATCGGCATATCAACTTTGGAAGAAAGATTTAATAAATTTAATTGATTATAAAAGATAAAAAATTGTGAAAAGTATTTCCTGGGGAATAGTCGGAACTGGTAAAATAGCCAATAGGTTTGCGGCTGATTTACAATTGCTTGATGGGTGTCACTTACATGCGGTTGCCTCTCGAAATTTGGAAAGAGCTAAGTCATTTGCGGAAGCGACAAAATCAAAGACTTATTATAGTGATTACCAATCGCTTTTTGAAGATATGGAAGTGGACATTATTTATATTGCTACACCGCACAGTTCTCATATGGAATATAGTATTTCTGCCATGAATGCTGGTAAGCATGTACTATGTGAGAAACCACTTGCCGTAAATGAGTTTCAAGTTCAAAAAATGATTAACGCTTCAGAAAGAAACAAAGTATTTTTAATGGAGGCATTTTGGACTCGATTTATGCCATCCATGAAAAGAGTAATCAGTTTGATAGATGAAGGTGAGTTAGGAGAAGTAAATTATATCAATGCTGATTTTTGTTTTTATAAAGAAGCTAGTTCTGAGCATAGAATGTTCAACATGGATTTAGCAGGAGGTTCTTTGCTTGATGTCGGAGTGTATCCAATATTTTTAGCGTATCAAATATTTGGTTTTCCAGAACAAATTCATTCAAATGCAATATTTCATGAAACAGGAGCCGACTTGCAAACAAGTATAATATTGAAATATAAAAATGCATTGGCAAATCTTGGATCCGGCTTTGGTTCTAAAACAGATATGATTGCTAAAATACATGGCAAGAAAGGGCGAATAGAAATGCAAGCACCTTGGCATCATAGTTCTGAATTGAAAATAATTACAGATAATGATCAGAAAGATATTCAATTACCTTTGAAAGGGCGAGGCTTTGTTTACGAAATTCAAGAATGTTTAGATTGCATAAGAAAAGGAGAAATACAAAGCAACTTGTGGAGTCATAAAAATAGTCTTGACTTGATTTTAATTTGTGATCAAATTAGACAGCAAATCAAGATGAAATATCCATTCGAGTAGTTGGTGATTTTATAGGTTTCCAACTATTTTCTTTCCATGATATTCTCTTGCATTAATATAGTTGTGCAACTCATTGATGTTTTCGTTGGTAACTTTGCCGGCAACAATAACTGTTATTTGGTCGCCGCAATATTCTAGCATCTTTTTTAAATTTTCACGACCTTCTAGTGCTGTATTAGCAAGGCCAGAAGTCAGAACTGATTTTATCTGAGGAATTTCTTTTAAATCAGAGATGGACTTTTCTATATTGGAGACTTCATCTATGGCTTTGTGAAAAGTAATTGGGGCATCATTGACATTTGCCGAAAGGCGCTTCATGGTTGGTAGATCTATTTGTCCTTGAGAATCTAAAGCACCCAAAACATATTCAGCAACATTTAGTGACTTGCATATTTCGATATCCTTGAGCATGGATTTAATTTCTTGTTCACTATACACAAAATTACCCCCTCTAGGCCGTATCATTACTTTGATTGGAATTGTTAAATGTTTATGACATGCGATGATTAATTCAGGGCTAGGTGTGGTTCCTCCTAAATCGAGCCGAGCGCATAACTCAATTCTATCTGCACCATTTTTTTGAGCATTCATAGCTTGCTCTAAATTGCCAACACAGGCTTCTTTAGTGATTTTATTCTGTTGGAAAGACATGGAATTTCATATTTACTCTGGCGTCTAGCTCTTGAGGAAGAAAACTTCTAAGGTTAATCTTGAATTCGAGATCGACGGTCTCTTTTAGCAGATCGTTTTTTAGATCTAATAAAGTAGGTATCATCTGAATTTCAATCTTGTCTCCAAATTGTACAAAATCATTGAAAATGTAAAATGCTTCATCCCGCATACTAAAATCATTTTCATCCAGGACATGAACTCCAATGTTTTCTATAAAGTCCAAATTTAAGTCGCTAAATCTGGTTTCTAAAGTTGCAGTGATGGCATTGGCGTGACTTATATCCGAAATATTTAGATTATTGCTTGCAAGGGCATTGAGTGCAAAGGTTGGAACATCTTCAATGATAAAAAAGTGGGACTCCAATGTATTAAGACCAGCAGGTATATCTAATTCAAAGAAAATATCCAATTCAAATAGAGGAGCTTGGTCTTTCTTACAAGAAAAGAATGTGGTAACAATAAGCAGAAGGAAACAAAATGATTTAAATCTCATGAATAGTTAACGAACAACTTGATGATTTGATTATAAATATAGAAAAGATCTTGAGTTTAATAAATCCTAATGTTTCTTGGCGTTAAAAAGTTACGGTAATCCTGATTTTGTAGACATTCATATAATTCAGAATAAAAACATATATTTAGAAAAAAACTTTACGATGGGGGAGCAAAAGGTATCACTGGTCGAGGATAGTCAGCAGATGAATTATTTCATTAGAGCATTGCTTAATGATGTCCGTGCATTAGAACACATGCTTGAAAATGAATGGTTTAACAAAGATGTGATGCATATTGGAGCAGAACAGGAAATGGCACTGGTGGATCTAAAGAACTATAAGCCAGCAACCATTGCCATGGAAGCAATGGAAACCATGACTGAACATAAATGGTTGGAAACTGAATTGGCAAAGTTTAATTTAGAAATATGCCTTACTCCCCAAAAATTTGAAGGTGATTGTCTATCAAACATGCACAAAGAAATCAGTACCCGCCTTGATGTCATTTCTGGTAATCTGAAACAATTTGATGCTGATATTCTATTAACTGGTATACTCCCTACACTTCGTAAAAGAAATTTGGAACTTGATCATCTCACCCCAAAGAAAAGATATTATGCTTTAATGGAAGGGATGAACCGCCAGCTAATAGGTAGTGCGTTTGAATTGCGATTGGAAGGTATTGATGAACTTATGTTGAAGCATGATAGTCCATTATTAGAGGCTGTCAATACTAGTTTTCAAGTACATCTTCAGGTTACCGCATCTGAATTTGTCAAGATGTACAATATTTCTCAAGCACTCACCGCTCCTGTGATGGCCATTGCCGCCAACTCCCCAATCGTGTTTGGAAAAAGACTGTGGCACGAATCAAGGATTGCCATGTTTCAACAAGCCATCGATACCAGAACAACACACAATCACATGCGTGAAAGAAGCCCTAGGGTAAACTTTGGAAATAAATGGTTGGATGATTCCATTTTAGAAATTTATAAAGAAGATATTTCCAGATTTAGGGTTTTGTTAAGTTCGGATGTCACAGAGGACTCTTTAGAAATGATCAAAAAAGAGGTAACGCCAAACTTAAGGGCTTTACAAGTTCATAACTCCACGGTATACAGATGGAATAGACCATGTTATGGAATTAGTCCAAACGGAAAACCACATCTCAGAATAGAAAATAGAGTGATCCCATCAGGTCCTACGGTATTGGATGAGATGGCCAATGCCGCACTTTGGTTAGGGGCAATGAAAGGGATGGATCAAAGCTTGGAGGATATAAGAACAAAGTTGAGCTTTGCAGATGCTAGAGATAATTTCATCAAAGCTGCTAAGTATGGTATTGATTCAAAATTTACTTGGTTTAATGATAAAAAAATATCAGCATGTGATTTGATTCTAGAAGAATTGGTCCCTGCTGCAATCCAAGGCTTGCAATATATGAAAGTAAATCAAGCGGATATTGATAAGTATATGAATGTCATAATAGAGCGTGCTGAGAAGCACATGAATGGAGCACGTTGGCAGCTGCGTTCATTTACAAAATTAAAAGAAGAAACAACACAGGCGGAAGCATTAACCATACTTGCACATTCTATCCATATCAATCAAAAATCACAAATTCCTGGGCATCTTTGGGAATTACCAACCATCGATAATACAGAACATTGGCATCCGCAAGATCTGATTGTTTCAGAATTTATGCAAACAGATTTCCAAACAGTTCAAAAAGGAGATATTATAGAATTTGTTGCAGAGTTGATGGATTGGCAGAATGTGAAATTTACACCTGTAGAAGATTCTAAAGCAAATCTGGTAGGCTTGGTTGCAAGTGATAAACTAATTAGGGAATTCGCTAAGAAAAGTAATCCTGATACATTCGTGACTGTCGAAGAAATTATGATAAAGAATCCAATTTGTATTGACCCTGAAGCAACAATACAAGATGCCATGAAATTAATGAATGAACATAATGTTGACTGTCTTCCTGTTGTGCAACATGATGAATTGATAGGCATGATAACAGAGAAAGACTTTATTGGTATATCTCGTCGATTGATTAAAAGAACAGCAAGTTAAAGATGATTTTGTAACTCAAATATTAAAAGAGGAGAGACCGTCGGCCTCTCCTCTTTTAATATACTTGTTCAGTTTTAAGACTCATATTCCACGACAATTTGATTCTCAAAAGCCTTAGATTGTCTGTAATCTACATCTTGATAATTTTTACCAATTGGTTGATATCTTTATTTAAAAATCTGATAAAATAATTTCCATCTGGATACTCAAGTAGTGATACTTGGGTTACAAACTCTCCACTATATTTGATCATTTTTCTACTCTGGACTATTTTTCCTCCCGCGTTTAGAATTTCAAATTTTATATAGTTGTCGTTGCCTTTATAATTTTTTAATCTAAGATCAAAGAATCCTTCATTCGGATTTGGTGTCGCGAAAATTTTCAAATCAGAATTATGTACTTCATGTACATTTGACAATAGTGCTACGGTTACTTCAATTTCAGTTTCACAACCTTCCACAGAAGAATAGATAATAATAGTATAATCACCGCTTTCTAAATTTTCAAATAGATTTGATTCTTGAACGGTCGCACCACCATCAATACTATATGCAAATGGACCTTGACTTCCGGTAACATTGAGCATAACTGATCCTAAAGTACCGTCTGTAATCGCATTTTGAACATCGGCTTCAGCGTTGATTGTACAATCTATATCACTTGTGCAAAATTGAGTTGTACTTTCTGCGCCAAATTCTCCAGAATTTGCAAATATCGTTTGTCCTTGATTGTTGAAAAGAGAAAAGTTTCCTTCTCCAAAACCACAACAAATACCATCCCCATACGTGTCAAACATTGTGAATACATAGCATCCATCAGGGTCAAGACATAATTCTTCAGTATAAAGCGTGAACTCCTGTCCATATCCTCCACCCGAAGTAATAACATTTCCTGTTGATTGATCCGTTAGTTCCCAACTGGTTTCTTCTGGAAATTCATCGGTAAGAATATTTAGTACAACTATTCCTGCAGTACCTGAATTTGTTAACTGATAAATAACTGTATTGTCAGATAAATCAAAATCTGTAGAATTACCACCTGAGATTGTAAAAATGTAATCATTTGTTCCATCTGGAATATTGGTAAGCAGATAATCGAAATTTTCACTATCTCCAAAATCAAGACTTCCAGTCCATTCATAACTATCAACAATTTCTCCTCCAGTCTCAATATCAATGACCGCTTCAGTCAAGGTTTCAGCACCATGATTTGTAATGGTGATGTTTATTATGGATACGATATTACAAGTGGTAGGATTTCCAGTTATTTCTAAAGCTGTGTTTGTTTCTGGTCTTTGTTCAACAATTTTTGAGACTTCGTCATTATTTGGGTTTTCATCATTTTCAAAATAAATTTTAGCTGAAAGATTGTATTGACCAATCATGCTCATATCTTGAGTGGTTTCAAATGTGTGAAATCTTCTTGCACCCGATGTCAAAGGATCCATGATCGTTTTTCTTTCTATTTCTATATCTTCTAAACTATATGCAATGTCATAGCTGTTTGCGGTTTCAATACCATTATTTGAAACTTCAACTTCAACTGTTTCAGCCTCTGTGAGGTCGAAACTTGAACTTGGACTTGTGATGGCTCTCACAGCCATGTCAAAGGTATCTTGTAAAAGTTGCCACGAAACAAGTCTTGTTCTTGTAGTTCCAGCAATAGAATATTCAGAGGTAAACCAAAAAGTAGATTCATCGACTGGGTCAACTGATAAATGCGAATAGTCTGAAAATCTGCCTCCTGTATTAATGGTTGAATTTCCTTCTATTACAGAAACTTCTGGTATCGTCATTTGACCAAGCGGGTCATTGGCATACCTTCCAGTATATCTCATTCCAACAAAGACACTATCGCTCGATATATTATATGCAAGACCTATATTCCCTTTTCTATCAATACCTATTCCAGACATAAAACGATGGTTTGCATCTGGAGCATAGGATCCTTCTTGATATACATTCCAGTCTTGATCGGATGTTCTTCTCAACTCCATCCATCTTACTCCAGCGTGATTTTCACCATCGCTTACATCAGTTACAAATGATAGAACAAGTGATTCATGTGAGTCAAAATTTCTGTATTGTGGTGCATTCATGATGACTTCAGGAATTGCATCCAAAGGATCTCCATTTGGTTGTGGACAGCAGGAAAATCCTGGACCTGGCCAGCAAGGAAAACTATCATAAGGACTTGTATTGATAAGTAATGATTCGACTTCAGTTAGTGATTCGTCATCATAATTGATGTTGAATCTAATTAACTCAACCGCATCTTCAGCTACTTGACCCCAAGAGGAATCATTTAACTTCAAGACAATTGGACGAGGATCTTCTGGTCTTGTTTTTCCTTCCCAATCAACTGGTGTGGAAACAATAAATCCTTGTTCTGGATTTTGAGGTCCATCAATCACAACTCTTTGCATTCTTGCATCAGTTCCATTAAGCAGAGCTTCCCTTTCGATAAAATATTGATCTAACCTACCAAATCCACCTTCGTTTGTTGAAACAACCAAGTGGTCGGACCAAATACCAAATTTTGGATAATCAGGAAATGAAGGTGTTACAAAATTATAAGCATAATAACTTCCCAATGGATCTGAAGTTTCGGAAACGCCAATCAATAAACTACCAGGAAATGCAAACTCCGTTAAAATCCATCTAGAAGCTTCTTGGTCGAATAAAATGATTGGATCACCTGTAGAACCAAAACCAAGTTCCGTCCATAATGAACTCATGTTAAATTGAGTAATCATATTGCCATCCTTATCCCATACGCCAACTGGTGTTGCGTTGACAGCTTGAAGATAATAATCCAATCCTATCGATCCTGTTGGGTCAGTTGGTGAGCCACTTCCTATTCCATTTACATTTACGATTGGTTCAACACCTTGAATATTTCTTTTAGAATGACTTGATTGCCAAACTGGATCAATTCCTTGATGTTCTAATTCAGGTTTCACAACTTTGTTATGATTTAGTCTATTTTTAAAGTTGTCTGGCTTCTTTCGATCTTTTTTGACTTTGTCCTTCTTTTCTTTGCTAATCAAAGGAACTTCAGGAAGGTCTCTAACGGGCTTAGTTTTTCCAAGAAATATCGCTTTCGATGAAGTTACAATTATATTGTCAAGCTTTTTTGATTCGACTTTATTTTGTGCATTACTAACAGGTAGGTAATATAAAAATAGGATGAGCATTAATACTTGTTTCATAATATTGTTTTTCTTTTTGTATTATCCTTTAACAGGATTTGTTCTTGATGGTTTGCCAGGTGGTAAATTTTCTGCAGGTCCATCACCAGATGGTGCAATTATTGCTGATTTTATATAAGGCTTTTCATTAAAAGCCCTCAATAGTTCATCAGCACTTTGGCCTTCGAGAACTACCTTATATATATATTGGTTGAGTGTCTTATTGGTTGCTTTTATATCAATAATTTTAAACTGCTTTAATTCTTCTTGAACTTTATTAGCAGGAATTCCTTGTTTCAACTCAGCAAGAACATGTACTTCTAACACCGTGGGGTCATTCAGATTTTTTTTAGCCTTGCAGCCAATTATTGATAGAACAAGAATGATGGCTAAACCCATCCATAATAAGTTTGATTTCATTTAGTAGTATTTTATACAAGTTATATCATGATTTAATAAATCGCAGTGTAATTTCTACATTGCCAATATAATTTTATACTTATTGTTTAATAATCCTAGTAAGTTGATTGTTTTGATCGTTTACAATTCTAAAATAATAGAGACCATCTGGATATGCTAGTAAAGAAACTTGAGTCATGAAAATATCATCATATTTTAAAATTTTTCTTTCTTGAACCAATTTTCCTGTATTATCAAGAATCTGAAAAGTAAACCAATTTTCAGATCCTTTATATCCATGAATTTCAACATTAAAAAATCCATCAGTTGGATTTGGTTTTACCAAAATACTTAGATCGTTTATAAGAAGATCTGTTGTGTTCGTTTCAAGACTGATAGTAACAGTCTCTGTATATGAACAAAAACCATCTGCGTCCAGAACGATAATATTATATTCGCCGGATGGTAAGTCTATAAATAGATTTTCTTCCTGAAATGTTTCACCACCATCTATGCTATAAGAATATGGTCCTATTCCACTATTCGCAGTTATCAAAATACTGCCCAAATCAGAACTACTTTCATAACCAACGTTAAAGTCGGCAATCAAAGAACAATCAGGGTTGCCTGGACAAAAACTATGAACATCTTCAGATGCGAAAAAAGTATTTCCATTGAATAATACTCCTTCTTCAAATAAACTGACATTGTAAATACCAAATCCATTACCACAACATATTCCATCTCCACCGGCATCGAACATGGTGAAGACATAACATTTGTCTGGATTCACACAAAACTTTTCTTCAATGGTTACGCCTTCTCCCCCAAGGTATGGTCCGCCACTTGCTGTGATTACCCCTGTTTCTTGGTCTACAACTTCCCATGTTGTTTCATTTGGAGAGTTATCCAATGCAATGGTCAATATTACTTGTAGAGATAGAAAATCTTTTTCAAATTGGTACCTAGATATGTTGTTGCTGGGGTCACTGTCTTCATTTGTAAATAGATTGGTGACCCTTGCTTCTAGTATATTTTCATCTTCAACTTCATGTTCAAAGAAATATGGAATGTTTTTAGAATCGAAAAAAAGTATCTCGCTGAAACTATCTTCAGTATAAAGTGTATCAACTGGAGCACCATTGTATAAGATTTCAACAATAGCGCTATCAATGGTTATTGCACCTAAATTGGTAATCTCTAGTTCAAATTCTCTTGAGATACCACAGTCTGAAAACATAGGTATTAAATTAATTGCTACATCATGATCATTATAATGTATAATTGTAGTTCTCGTAGTATCATTGGTAACTACCAAATCTGAAATGTAATTTACGTAAGTGGTAATTTCATATTCCCCTCTTTCAGAAAGATCAGCTGGTACAGAGAAAGTATGTAGAACTTCTTCTTTACTTGCAATGGTGTCATTAATTTGTACATTTTCCATTTCAATTCCATTCACCATATATCCAATTTTATAATTGGGAATATCCGTCTTTCCAAAGTTGGTTATTGAAACTTCAATTTCTTCAGTTTCCGTAAACCCAACTCCGGATTCTTGATTAACCAAGCCATTCATGCCAATGTCAACACTATCCCTAGTCAATCGATATGAAATCAATCTGGTGATGGATCGATTTCCACCTCCAGCATATTCTGCTGTAAACCACATTGTCAATTCATCTTTTGGATCAACGGAAAGATGACTGTAGTCACCGTAGCGATTTCCGTTTTGAGCATTTCCTTCTGTTTCTAAGGCAGAACCTCCATTCGCGATGCTGTATTCGGGAACAGTCATTTCTCCAGGAGGGTCATCAGGACATCTTCCTGTCATTCTTAAACCGACAAAATCATTTTCACTCGTAACGCTGTATGCGATTGATATACAACCCAATCTATCGATGGCTATCGATGGCATAAATCTGTGAAGTTCATCGTCAGGCGAGTATGTTCCTTCTTGAAATAAATACCACGGTTCGTCAGCATTATTTTTTCTTAATTCAATCCATCTGATTCCAGAATGATTATTCCCATTGGTTACGTCTGTGATGAATGCCAAAACCACAGCTTCATGCGTTCCAAAATTTCTATATTGGACAGTGTTCATGATAGTCTCAGGAATAGCGGCAATATAATCACCATCTCTTTGGGGTAAGCAACTAAAAGTAGCATCTCCCCAACAAGGATATCCATCATAAGGTGATGTAGGAATAAAGGTCAGTTCAAAGTCGGTATTGTTTGGATTATCATAATCAACGTTGTATTGATAGATGTTAATCCCATCTTCAAGAGATTGACCCCAAGAAGAATCATTAAGTCGAAGAATCATAGGTCTTGGGTCAGTTGGTTTTAATTGACCTTCCCAGTCCACTGGAACAGTGATGAGAATAGGTGATTCTATTTGAAACCCAGGTACACCATTGACAGATGCTCTTTGGAAGGCTACTTCTTCAGCACCACTCATTAGTGCATGTCGATCAATAAAATAATTGTGAAGTTGACCAGGACCTTGCTCATTCGTTGTGACTACAAAATGATCATTCCAAATTCCATATTTTGGATAATCTGGAAAATTCGGAGCAACAAACTCATAAGTATAATATGAGCCTAAAGGATCTGTAGTTTCTGATACTGCAATCAATAAACTTGCTGGTCTGGTAAACTCTGTAATGATCCATCTGGATAATTCTTGATCATACATAATGATGGGATCACCTCTTGAAGTAAGGTTTAAGTCGGACCATAAGGTGTTCCCGGAAAAGCTACCCAAGATGCTTCCATCTTTTCGGTACACTCCGATGATTGTTGCATTGATAGCTTGAAGATAATATTCCAAGCCTATGGATCCAGTAGGGTCGAGTGGAAAAACAGAGCCATTGCTCAAAGCATTATTATTTGTAAAAACTTCTAATTCTGCTGTCGAAGACGCAGATCTACCTAATTTTCTAAGTAAGTCCGGTCCTTGATGTTCTAGGTCCGGTCTGGCCACCTTCCTTTCAGGTCTGTTGAAAAAATTATTGGGTGCTAATTTGTCTTTTTTGTACTGTTCTTTCTTTTCTGGTGCTGAAACCGGTAATTCCATAAGCGTTGATAGCTTTTTGGTTTTACCGTGATTGATAAGCTTGCTTTGAGAGACTGAAAGGGTCTCTTGATTTTGTGCACTCACGTTGGACAATAGATATCCTAATAGGCCAACTATAGTTATGATATTCCTCATTCTAATATTTCCGGTTTTCTAATTATTTGCTGAAGGCAAGATAGCTGTAAATTGGCAATTTACATGTCGTAGAAATCATTGAATACCAACAAATTATAAACCATTGCGACCAACAAAGCATATATAATATTTAGACAAACCTAAAAAATAAATTAGGCAAGCTTAAACAAATTAGAATTTTTCAGAATATGTCCTTATCTTCGTAAAAAATTCACATAATATGAGCGTCGTAGAAATGAAAGTCCCAACAATTGGGGAGTCAATTACTGAAGTCACACTTTCTCAATGGTTAAAAGGTGATGGTGATTATGTAAACCTTGATGAGCCCATTTGTGAATTTGAATCTGACAAAGCTACTTTGGAATTTCCATCTGAGGCAGCAGGAAAATTAATTTATGTGGCCGCCGAGGGAGATGATTTGGAAATAGGCGCTGTAGTTGCTAAAATCGATACAAGTGTTTCAGCTCCAGCTGATGCAGCTACTCCTGCAGCTATGACTGAAACTACTGAGGCAGCACCAAAAGTTTCAAATGATTCGGTTGCTCCAGGAGGGCATCCAAGCCCAGCAGCAGCTAAGATAATGAGAGAAAAGGGCGTTGATGCATCCACTGTATCTGGTACAGGTAAAGATGGAAGAATAACCAAGGCTGATGCAATGGCAGCCACTCCTCAGCAAAAAAGTACTGAATCAAACACTGATTCTACACCTGCCGCAAAATCTGCAGTTAATAGTGGTTCATTCTCTAGAGAACAGAGGAGGGAGAAATTGAGTAGAATGCGAAGAACCATAGCATCTAGATTAGTATCTGCTAAAAATGATTCTGCCATGTTGACTACCTTCAATGAAGTCGACTTGTCTCAAATAAAGGCATTAAGAAAAACTTATCAAGAAAAATTCATAGAAAAACATGGAATCAAGCTAGGCTATATGTCTTTGTTTACCAAAGCATGCGCCACAGCTTTGATGGAAATGCCGATGGTCAATGCTTATCTCGATGGCGATCATGTTATTTATAATGACTTTGCAGATATCTCAATTGCGATTTCAACACCGACAGGTTTGGTGGTTCCTCCAGTTAAAAATTGTGAGTCATTAGGTTTTGCAGAAATTGAATATGCAATCAAAGAATTAGCTGGCAAAGCAAGAGAAGGAAAATTGAGCTTGGATGAAATGAAAGGAGGAACATTTACCATTACAAATGGAGGAATCTTTGGCTCAATGCTTAGTACCCCGATTTTAAATAAGCCTCAGTCAGCGATCTTAGGAATGCATAATATCATTGAAAGACCAATTGTAGTAAATGGCGAGATTGTTGCAAGACCAATGATGTATGTTGCCCTTTCATACGATCATCGAATCATTGATGGTAGTACTTCAGTTACATTTTTAGTAAGAGTAAAAGAACTTCTTGAAGATCCGATGACCCTAATGATGGGGATATAATCGCAATACTTAAAGCATGACCTTAGGAGAATTTTTTGTAAAAGTTGGTGACAGTCCGTCTATCATACTTTTCTATTTTATTGCTATTCCCGCAATCGCATTTTTAATGTACATGTGGGTTAAAGAGGAGGGTGACAAAGCACCATGGACTTATATTTATAGCTTACTTATTTATTTGGTATGCATTCCTGGAATATTTGCAATAACACTAAGTGCTTATCTTTTTCTTTTTGAACGAAAAAGTATTTTCGATACGGATGTCTATCTTCAAATTCTTCCTTTGTTAAGCATGGTTATTACGCTTTGGATTATTAAGCTTAATGTAGAATTTAAATCTATTCCTGGCTTTGGTAGAATATCTTCATTGATGCTGGTGATCACGGTAGTTATGTCTTTACTTTGGATCTTAGAAAAGACTCATATTTTTGCGATAACATTTGTTCCTTTTCAATATGTAATTATTCTCATGTTGGGAATATTTGCGGCCATATTCTTTGGGTCAAAAAGAGTTTTCAAATAAAACTATAGCAAGAATTAAAAAAGGGCAGTCTACCAATACCACCCTTCATTATTTTTAACCTTTCGGTAAATGTATCCCTTTATTCTGGAGTGCCATCTGCAATCCAAGCTTCAATAATATCAATGCTACATTGATCCATCTTTGCACTACCTGCCGGATAAGGCATAGGCTTGAAATCATCTTGATGGTTAATTGCCCCAATGATTCTTCCAAATGCAACAAAGGCAACCGCATTTTCATAATTGGATAAACTACCTATTGAAGTAGCGGCATCAGCATCATGACAACCAGCAAAGGCACAGGAATTGTCAAAAATAGATTTGACATCACTGTTATAAGTTACTCCATCAGTAGAACAAAGATCTACTGGGTCCTCATCGGGATCGCATGCAGTAAATGCCAATAATGCTAAAAGTGTTAATAATCCAATGTTAATTTTACTCATACCTGTATATTTTTTAATAAATATAATGATTCGAAAATTGAGATGCCATTTTTTATGTTTTGACAGTCGCCTTATTAAAGATTAAAAATCAATTCGATAATAAAATAATGGTAATCTCCCCAATTGAAATTCGTCGACAACTGGACCTTCGGGATGATCAGGAGCAAAAGTTTTCTTTAAGATATTTTCTGTATCAAAAACATTGACAATATCGATAGCAATTTCATGGGTAATTTTTTGTGTGTTTATTTTATAGGCCACTTTCACATCCTGCCTAAAATAGGGTCTGAACTTAAGTGTGTTGACCGTTGCATCCTGATAGATCACATCCTGCTGTAATCTTGATTGATCCAAATCTACTTCTCCGTACCATCCACCACCAACATTGGTTATCTTGGTTCCCAGATTTAGACTTGATCCTTTTTTAAATACCCATTCTTTGGCAATTAAAGCATTGATAGCATAGCGGCCATTGAAAGAGGTGTTTCTCCAAACATTTTCTAATGTTTTGTATTTAGAATCGAATAATGAGGTTGTAACTAAAAAGTAATAACCTTTGGTGAAAAATCGCTCAACGGTAAGTTCTAGCCCATAATTACGGCCATTTCCACCAACTGTTAATTCCTCTGGAAAGAATCGAGAAAATCCTGCACCAGAATTAATGAGAGAAAATGAGGAGCCGGAGGCAGCTACAGGTAGATCATATAAATGCTGATAATAAATTTCAGCTTTCAATCTACTTACTGGTCCTAATAATCTATCATATGATCCCACCAGATGCAGGCTTTTTACCAAGCCAATATTGTTCAAATTACTCGCTATAGCTTGCCCATCATTGTCTACTTGGCTACCGTAATAATATAGATATGGTGCTTGAATTTGAGAGTGTAGACCAATTCCTAAACCTAACTTTTGTTTATCATCCAGTTTGTAGGAGAATCCAAGTCTTGGTTCGACAGGAGACAAACTAATATTGTTTATTCCAAAATATAATGCTGTGAAGCCAGCAACCATAGATAGATTCTCATTAAACCTAAATTTAGCTTGAGCAAATGGCTGAAGTAATGGAATTAAATCCTGCGCATTCCAACGATTCCTCCACTCTCCAAAACTTACTGTATCAGGATTAGATAAGTCTATGTTAATCGACTTTCCTTTATCTTGATAATCTACACCCAATAAGTCAGCATTCAGTCCTATTTTTAAACTAGTCTTTTTATTTAATTTCTTGACATAATTGAAGTATGCAGAATATTTATTTTCATTAAATGTGTAATCTAAAATTGGTATCTTATCGTTGACAACAAACAATCCTTCTACAACAGATCGATCAATATATTCATGATAAGCTGTCACACTTGAGTGAGAGGCTGCAATTGTTGCTTTGATGTAACTACTTTCATCCAGCGGTTGTGAGTAAGTAAGTCCTAACATGCCCATCTTACTACCAAAGTATTGATCTCTATCATTGGAGCCATAGATTAGAGTCTCTGTACTTGGAGCTTCTTCTTCACTGATCAGAATGTCTATATCACTCACGCCTCCGATCCCAAACAAAGCAATATTTCCTCCATTTTGGCGAGGGAAATTTATCCGAAAAGAAGCATCTTGATATTTTGGAATGGCATCTGTGCCCACATCAATTCCTAATCCAGTAAATAGTTGAAGACTTGAATAACGATAGGTTGCTAAGTAGGAGGATTTTGAAGTTTTTGACAATGGCCCTTCCGCCATCAATTCCGTTCCCAAAAACCCTAACTGACCGCTAAATTCATGATTTTCATTATTGCCATTTCTCATCTTCAAATCAAATACTCCCGCAATTCCATTGGCATATTCAGCAGGGAATGCTCCGGTGAAAAAGTCAGAATTTTTTAAAAACTTATTGTTGAGTATGGTTACTGATCCACCACCCGTACCAGGGATGGTAAAATGATTTGGATTCGGAATATTTACACCATCCAGTCTCCAAAGGACTCCTGCTGGTGTATTTCCTCTAATGACAACATCGTTTCTAGAATCATCGGCACCTTGCACGCCAGCAAAATTTGAAGCCATTCTTGCAGGTTCTCCTCTACTTCCGGCATATCTATTGGTTTCTTGGACAGAGAATTCTCTTGCACTTACGGTTGCCATTTCGTTTGCTACATCACCATTTCTTCTCGCAGATATAACAACTTCTTTGATTTCAACAACAGATTCCTCCATTTCAATATTGAGAATTGTTTCTTTTCCAGAATTAATAATTATATCTGATAAGATTACATCCTCATATCCAAGGTAACTGAATTTGATAGTTTGTCTACCGATTGGGACTTGAGTAATTTTAAATGAACCATCAATATCCGAACTTGTTCCTAAAGTACCAGATTCACCTACAATCACATTTACTCCAATAAGTGGAAATTGTGATTCTTTATCAACTACAAAGCCTCTAACATTTTGACCAGTCTGTGCACTCAGATTTATACTCAAAAGAATGAAAAGTACTAGTATGAAATTCTTTATTTTCATCGTTCTATATTTACGGAAGTATTTTATCTTAATTCTTTCCTTAGAATTTTACCTACATTACTTTTTGGAAGTTCATCCATGAAGTCAACTACCTTTGGAACCTTGTATCCAGTCAGGTTTTCTCTGCAATATTCTATTAGTTCTCTTTCAGTTAAGGATTTATCTTTTTTAACCACACAAACCCTAACAACCTCACCAGACTTGTCATCGGGTTTTCCTACAGCTGCAACTTCAGAGACCTTTGGATGAGAAACCACAACTTCTTCTATTTCGTTTGGAAACACATTAAATCCAGAAACTAAAATCATATCCTTTTTACGATCTACAATTTTAAGATAACCATCTTTTTGCATGCTGGCTATATCACCAGTGTGCAACCATCCATCTACAATTGTTTTGGCAGTCTCTTCAGGTCTTTTGTAATAACCTCTCATGACTTGTGGTCCTTTGACTAATAATTCACCTATACTTCCAGCTTCTTCCAAATCATTTCCATTGTCGTCTATTATTTTGATATCTGTCGAAGGAACAGGCATTCCAATGGTTCCTAACCTTGCAGTTCCATCGATTGGATTCACTGAAACAACAGGAGATGCTTCGGTCATTCCATAACCTTCGGTAAGTGTAACACCAGTTACCTTTTTCCATTCCTCTGCCACGGATACTTGTACGGCCATTCCACCTCCAACAGTCACTTTTAGGTGAGAAAAGTCTAATTCCTTGAAATCTTTATTGTTTAGTAGGGCATTGAATAATGTATTGATGCCCGTCATGATTGTAATATTGTTTTTGGTAAATTCTTTGGTGACTGATTTTAGGTCTCTTGGGTTTGTGACCAGTACCGTTGTACAACCAAGTGCCATCAGAGCAAGAGAATTTAATGAAAATGCAAAAATGTGATACATAGGTAAAGGAGATAAGGCAATTTCATTTTCTGTCGAAATGGTACCACTCATCCAGTGTTTCATTTGTAACATATTTGCAATCATATTGGCATTTGTCAACATAGCTCCTTTGGACACACCAGTGGTACCTCCAGTATATTGATGAAGAATAACATCATCGGGTCTTCCTTTGATTTGCGGTAACTCAAATTTTTTGCCTTCGGTCAAGGCTGTTTTGAAATTGACTGTGTTTTTTAGATTGTATTTTGGTACTCCTCTTTTAATCGATTTTATTACAAAGTTGATCATTCCACCCTTGACTGTACCAAGTAATTCTCCGATTGAAGTAGTAATGATGACCCCTATCTGAAGTTTGTCAATTATTTTTTCCAAATTATGAGCAAAATTTTCTGCAATTACAATTGCCTCAACATCACTATCTTTAAACTGGTGTTCCATCTCCCTTGGTGTGTACAAAGGATTTGTATTGACGACAATAAGTCCAGCTTTTAATGCTCCAAAAAGGGCAATGGGATATTGTAGTAAATTGGGCATCATTAGCGCAATTTTGTTGCCTGGTTTTAGGCCTCTTGCAGCTAGATATCCAGCAAATTGAGTACTTAACTTGTCAAGTTCTCCATATTTGAGCTTTTTGCCAAAATTCTCATAAGCAACTCTTTTTTTGTATTTATCAAAACATTCTAAAACAAACTCCAAAAGAGTTGAATATTCTTCAGTATTGATGTTTGCAGGTACTCCTGCAGGATAATTTGCTAACCAGGGTTTATTTTCCATTTCTACTATTTCTATTGTTTAGACATAAACAATAATAAGATAATTTTAAAAATCTAAAGAAATGCAGAATCAAAATATGTGTAATTCATTTTGGCAAATTTTAATTAAGTGCTTGATTATTAAGGGATAAGCTGCATAATATCAATAAAATGATTAATTTCGCGCTCTATTAATTAACCTCTCATGATTACACATATATCATGATACAAACCTGATTCTAATTATGTCAGAAGACAAGAATCCTGTAGAAGACGGCAAAGTTGAAGAAACTGCCGCAAATGAAGTTCAAGAAACGATAACGGAAGTAGCTACGGAAGTTCAAAACGAAACGGAAAAAGAAGCTCCAAAGCAAGAACCCAAAGAAACTTGGGATGATGAGACAACAAGAGGAGCTCATGACGATTTCGATTGGTCCATTTCTAATAGAAATACTGTTCATTATACTGAAGATGAGCGTGAAGCTCAGCTAAAAAGCTACGATGAGACTTTTGGAAGTCTTGCTGAGTATGAGATAGTACAAGGTAAGGTTTCTTCAATCAACGGTGGCGATGTTATTTTAGATATCAATTACAAGGCAGATGGTCTTGTTCCTCTTTCTGAATTTAGAGGCATGGATACCGAACTTAAGGTTGGTGATCTAGTAGATGTTTATGTTGAAAACAAAGAAGATGAAAAAGGACACCTTGTTCTGTCAAGAAGAAAAGCGAAGTTGCTTAGAGCTTGGGAGATGTTGGTTGATTCCTACGAAAATGGAACCATCATCAAAGGTTTAATCATTTCAAAAACAAAAGGTGGTCTAATTGTAGATGCTGGTGGTCTAGAAACATTCTTACCAGGTTCTCAGATTGATATCAAGCCAATAACTGATTACGATGCTTACGTTGGTAAAACAATGGAGTTTAAAGTTGTTAAGATCAACGAGAAAATCAAAAATGCGGTTGTTTCTCATAAAGCTCTTATCGAAAGTGATTTGGCTGAACAAAGAGAGGCAATCATACATGGACTTGAAAAAGGACAAGTATTGGAAGGTGTTGTCAAAAACATTACAGACTTTGGTGCATTTATGGATCTTGGTGGCGTTGATGGTCTACTTTATATCACGGATATTTCATGGGGAAGAATCAATCACCCAGAAGAAGTGCTTGAGTTGAATCAGAAACTAAATGTAGTTGTATTAGATTTTGATGAAGACAAGAAAAGAATCTCATTGGGTCTTAAGCAATTGCAACCACATCCGTGGGATGTACTACCAGCAGATGTAAATGTTGGTTCTGTAGTGAAAGGAAAGATTGTAAACATAGAGGATTACGGTGCATTCTTAGAAATTATACCTGGAGTAGAAGGTTTGATCCACGTTTCTGAGGTATCATGGAGTTCTCAACCAGTAAACGCTAGAGAATACTTTACACTGAACCAAGAGTTCGAATCAAAAGTAGTTACCATTGATAGGGATGATAGAAAAATGTCTCTAAGCATCAAGCAGTTAAGTAAAGATCCTTGGGAAGATATTGCAACTAAATTCCCAATCGATACAAAACATACTGGGGAGGTGAAAAACCTTACTCCATATGGTGTATTTGTAGAACTAGATTCTGGAATTGGAGGAATGGTTCATATATCAGATTTAAGTTGGATTAAGAGATTCTCACACCCATCAGAATTTACTAAAGTGGGGGAGAAAATCGACGTTCAAATTCTAGAAGTCGATATGAATAACAGAAAATTATCCCTTGGGCACAAGCAGTTGGAAGAAAATCCATGGGACACTTTCGAAAAAGTATTCCCTGTAGGATCCTATCATGAAGCGACTATCTTGAAAAAAGATGATCGAGGTGCAATAGTTCAAATGCCTTACGGATTAGAAGCCTTTGCTCCAGCAAAACACTTGAAGAAAGAAGATAACAGCATGGCCAAAGTTGAAGAAACTTTGACAATGAAGGTTATTGAATTTAATAGAGATGATAAGAGAATCATTGTTTCTCACTTGAGATACCTTGATGATATTAGAAGAGAAGCTGAAGGAGAAGTTATTGCAGAAAAAGAAAAGCAGCAGAAAGAGACTAGAAAACAAGTTAGCAAAGCTCAATCAAAAGTTGAGATGACTACTTTAGGTGAATTGGAGGCATTTTCTCAATTAAAAGCTCAGTTATCAGGTGAGGAAGCGCCTACTCCAGTCAAAGAAGAAGCTGCACCAGTTGAAGAAGTAAAGGATGAAACTCCAGTAGTAGAAGAACCAGCTGTTGAAGAGACTGCAGCTACAGAAGAAGCGCCTGTTCAAGCAGAGGAAGCACCTGCTTCAACAGAAACTCCGGATGATTTAAAAAAGATTGAAGGAGTAGGGCCAAAAATTGCTGAATTGTTAATAAACGCAGGTCTAGAAACTTTTGCAAAAGTAGCAGCAACTGATGCGGATGCTATTAAGGCCATCCTTACAGAAGCCGGTTCTAGATATCAAATGCATGACCCAACAACTTGGCCAAAGCAAGCAGAGCTTGCAGCCGCAGGAAAATGGGATGAGTTAAAGCAATGGCAAGATGAGTTAGACGGAGGGAAATAACTTTCTTATAACTTAATCATATAAAAATGGGTAGTTCTTTTGAGCTACCCATTTTTTTTATGCCTTCTCAATAGATTGCTGCAATTAGTGCGAGCTTTAACAAAATTGATTTTAAACAATCCGCAAATGGAGTTGTTATAAATTTTTATTTTGTTGAAGATGATAAATAAAGTAGGCATTATCGGTTCTGGATATTCTAGCATGGTTGCAGCTTGTTGCCTTGCGGAAAAAGGAATTAATGTAACTATTTATGAAAAAAATGAAATGCCTGGTGGAAGGGCTTCAAAGTTTGAAGCTCAAGGCTTCACATTTGATATGGGACCATCATGGTATTGGATGCCTGAGGTTTTTGAAAACTTTTTTAATCGTTTTGGAAAAAAAAGCGCTGACTTCTACAATCTAGAAAGACTAGATCCTGGATATCAAGTATTCTTTGGAGGTGGACAAAAAATGTCGATACCATCAGACAAAAAAGAATTATTAAATCTCTTTGAGTCTATAGAGATGGGAGCAGCTGAAAAACTTGAAAAGTTTTTATCAGAGGCTGAATATAAATATCGAGTTGGAATAGATGAGTATGTTTGGAAACCTGGAAAATCTATATTTGAATTTGTTGATTTAAAGGTGTTTAAAAGTTTTCTGAAGTTACAAATGCTATCATCCGTCTCTTCTAATGTCAAAGCTCTTTTCAAAGATAAACGTCTTCAACAGATTCTAGAATTTCCTGTTTTGTTTTTGGGGTCAATGCCCAATAGGATTCCAGCTCTTTATACATTAATGAACCATGCAGATTTGACTCTCGGAACTTGGTATCCGAAAGGTGGGATGTATAAAGTTACTGAAGCTTTTTATCATTTGGCATTGTCACTTGGAGTAAATTTCAAATTCAATTGTGAGATCACAGGTGTGAAAATCAACGAAAAAAAGATATCAAGATTAATAAGCAACGATAAATCTTTTGATGTTGATTTCGTGATTACAGGTGCAGACTATCAACATTTTGATAGAAGTGTATTACCAAATAATTATTCTAATTATTCTGACTCCTATTGGGATAAAAGGGAAATGGCACCTTCATCACTATTGTTTTTTTTAGGATTTAACAAGGAGCTAAAAGGACTTGAACATCATAATCTTTTCTTTGATACAGATTTTGACGAACACGCATCTGCGATATATGAAAATCCAAAATGGCCAGAAAATCCTTTATTTTATATTTGTGCCCCAAGTAAGACGGATACTAGTGTAGCTCCAAAAGGGCATGAAAATCTCTTTGCTTTAATTCCTTTAGCACCAGGTATAAAGGAAAATGAAGATTTACACCAAAAATATTTAAACGAAATAATAGAACGGATAGAGCTTAAAACAGGAACAGAAATAAAACAAAATCTTGTTTATAATAAAAGCTTTAGTATTAGTGATTTCAAATCTCGATATAACGCTTTCAAAGGAAATGCTTACGGGCTGGCAAATACATTAAAACAAACAGCCATCCTAAAACCTAAATTTTACAACAGACACTTAAAGAATTTATATTACACTGGACAACTAACTGTTCCAGGACCTGGTATGCCACCAGCTATTATTTCGGGTCAATTGGTGGCTGATCAATTTTTAAAAAACAACAACATCAAAGTAAATGGACAAGCTTTTCAGCCAGACTTCGAACGAGTGTAGTAAATTGATTACCAATCGATATAGTACTTCGTTTTCAATGGGTATTAGATTGTTTCATAAGAAATTTAGAATGCCCATTTATTCTATTTATGGATTTGTAAGATTTGCTGATGAAATAGTTGATACTTTTCATAACAAGGATAAATCATATCTTCTTGGCAAATTTAAAAAAGACACCTATGAGGCCATAGATCAAGGTATAAGTCTAAACCCTGTATTACAATCATTTCAGGAAGTAGTAAATAAGTATGAAATTGGTACAGACCTTATTGAGGCTTTTCTTAAAAGTATGGAAATGGATCTAGATAACATTGTCTATGATTCTACAATGTATAATGAATATATCTATGGAAGTGCTGAAGTCGTAGGATTAATGTGTTTGAAAATTTTCTGCTTAAATAACGATGAATTGTATCATGCTCTAAAGCATGATGCAAGATCATTGGGTTCTGCATTTCAAAAAATTAATTTTCTTAGAGATATAAAATCAGATTATCTTGATAGAGGAAGAGTTTATTTTCCTAATATTGATTACAATAATTTTACTGAAAAAGACAAACAAGAAATTGAGAGTGATATAGCTATTGATTTTGATAATGGTCTAAGAGGAATTAGAAATTTGCCTTCAGGTTCAAAATTTGGTGTTTATCTTGCATACATTTATTATGTGAATTTATTTAATAAAATTAAAAGCGCACCTATTCAGGAGGTTAAGGAAAAAAGAATCAGAGTTCGCAATCGCAAGAAAATATACCTTTTAGCAAAATCTGCTTTGAAATTAAGATTGAATATTATTTAAAAGAGCTTAAGTAATGCTTATTTTTTCATCCAAACCCTGATAAAGGATTTCAAGAATGAGAAAAATGGTAGGGATAACATAATTCTAATTTCTTGACCAAGTGATGATTTTTGATCTAAAAAATCAAAAACATTTTTAGCTTTATTTCTTTCCATCAGTTTAGTAAAAATTTCTTGTCCTGTTTCTGATTTACTTAGAATAACATGTAAAAGAGTTCCATCAAGATGTAAATATTTTTTATTTGCAATAATCTTAGTTGCTGCAATGGGATTTCTTCCCTCTTTTAATAAATCAATTATAAAGTCAGAATGATCTTGAATTCTTTTAAAAGCAAAACCACTTGAAGCTTTCACCATGCCGGCAGCAGTACCGATGAACATATGATTTTTACCAGCAGTAGGAGAGAAATGATAATCTGTCATTGGGATTTTATCATATTCTTCTTCTAATATTTTATATTTTAAATTTGGATGATTTTGGTGAATGTAATTATTTATTAAACCATCATAAGATTTGCTACTAAGAATTTTATTAGAAAAAATAGCCAATTGAATAAGGGCTTTTCTTTTAGAGTAGGGTAGAATATAGAAAAATCTTGTGTCATCATGTTGATCAATGCTAAAATCCATGAAGAGGGCCTTTTGATCATCAAAATAGTCCTGTTCTGCTTTTACAATCCAACCTTTAAAGTGTTGCCAAACAAAATTAGAATTTTTGATATTGTAGGATTCAGGTATTCGGCTATCAAAACAAAATTTAGTTTTGATGCTTTGACCGTTTTCTAATTTAGCAACAATTACTTTTTCATTTTGGGAAATCGAAATTATTTTTGAATGAATCTGATCGATATTTTTGCAGGAAGATATTTGCGGAAGCGTATTATTGTAAAAATCAATACCACGGATGGTGAAATATTTATAAGGAGCAATATTTAATGTAGTTGCTTTCTTTTTGCCTTTAAATGCTAATTCTTTCCATGATTTTATTGCCCATTTATTATAGAAATGTTGATCTTTTGACCAAAACGACCAAGTCCGATCATTTTGGGATTTTGTTTGCGGCTCTACGATAAGAATTAATTTGGAATCAAAGAATGGGTCCATGGACATTCTATATGCAAGACTTAAACCAGCGCAGCCACCACCGATAATCAAATAATCGTACTCCTTATTCATGAAATTCAAAGGTATAGGATATCCTTTAAAAAAATAGAGACCCGACATAATTAAATGCCGAGCCTACTACATAACCTGAACTGTTTAGTCTTTAGCCCATTTCAGCCACAACTTCTTTGACTTCAGGTACCATTCTCTTTAACATACCTTCAATGCCAGATTTAAGTGTAACTGTAGAAGAAGGACATCCGCTACATGATCCTTGGAGGACAACGCTAACGACACCTTCTTTAAATGACTTAAATTCGATATTGCCACCATCCATTTCTACTGCTGGCTTTACATAGGTATTTATCAATTCTTTAATCTTTGCAACTAGTTCTGCTTCATCTCCAGTATATTCATAATTGGATGATTCAGCTTCTAGTTTGGCTTGAGCTTCCTCAAAGCCTTCATTGATGATGGTTTTCCCATCTTCAACATATTTCTTAATGAATTCTTTTCCTTTCAGCATCACATCTTCCCACTGATAGTTCATTTCCTTTGTCAAGGTTACGAAGTTATTACAGATGTAAACCCCTTTAACATAGGGTAACTGAAATAACTCTGATGCTAAAGGTGACCATTCTTCGGCCAATTCTTCTTTTCTAAAATCGGCGGTTCCTCTATAAAGCATTTTGTTGGTAACAAATTTGAGCGACTCAGGATTAGGGGTCTGCTCTGTATATATCATTACCGGACTTTTTGTAACTGTATCCATTTTCTTAATTTTTTTGCTCTTTGACATTGTCAACACCTCTAAATTAGGATTTGTTTTGAATGTCATGCTTTATTATTCCGCTTTTACAGTTAAATCAATATTTAATTCATTTAATTGAGTTTTATCAATTAAAGATGGAGCATCAATCATCATATCTCTTCCCGAATTGTTTTTAGGGAAAGCGATAAAATCACGAATAGAATCTTGACCATTCATGACAGCACAAAGTCTATCAAAACCAAAGGCAATACCACCATGTGGTGGTGCACCATATTCAAAGGCACCCATTAAAAAGCCAAACTGATCTTCTGCTTCTTCTTTGGTAAAACCTAGTAGGTCAAAATTTTTCTGCTGTAGTTCTCTGTTATGGATTCTAATCGATCCTCCTCCGATTTCAACTCCATTGATCACAAGATCATAGGCATCAGCTCTCAATGCTTTCATTGTTTCGTGATCGCCATTTAGCATTTTGTCAACATCTTCTTTTTTCGGAGCGGTGAAAGGATGGTGCATTGCATGGAATCTTTCTGATTCTTCGTCCCACTCTAATAATGGAAAATCAATCACCCATAATGGTTTAAATTCCTTACCCTCCATCAGTCCTAATCTTCTACCCATTTCAAGTCGCAATTCATTTAATTGCTTTCGTGTTTTATCTGTTTCCCCACTCAATATAAAGACAAGATCGCCAGCCTCTGCCCCTAGTTTTTGTTTCCAAGTATTTAAAACCTCATCACTATAAAACTTTCCTATGCTTGACTTGGTCGTGCCATCTTCATAATATTTAATGTAGACTAGTCCCTTTGCTCCAATTTGAGGTCTCATGACCCATTCTGTCAATTTTTTTAAATCTTTATTAGAATAATTTTCTGCTATTCCTTTTGTGGTGATAGCTCCGATGTATTCTGCACTATCAAACACTGCAAAATCGTGTCCTTTAGCTTCATCTATCAATTCAATAAGCTCCATTCCAAATCTTAGGTCAGGTTTGTCACTTCCATATCTTTTGATTGCTTCATCATAACTCATCCACGGAAACTTTGGGAGATCAATTCCTTTCATTTCTTTGAATAGATATTTTGTAAGACCTTCAAAAGTTTCAAGAATTTGATCTCGAGATACGAATGACATTTCACAATCTATCTGAGTAAATTCTGGTTGCCTATCGGCACGTAAATCTTCATCCCTAAAGCACTTGACGATTTGGAAATATTTGTCCAAACCTGCGACCATTAAAATTTGTTTAAATGTTTGAGGTGATTGTGGTAATGCATAAAATTGTCCTGGATTCATTCTACTTGGTACAACAAAATCTCTTGCACCTTCGGGAGTACTTTTTATCAAAACAGGAGTTTCTACTTCAATAAAATCTTGTCCAGAAAGATATTTTCTTGTCTCCACAGCAAGTTTACCTCTAAAAATCAAATTTTCTTGCACAGGTTTTCTCCTGATATCTAGATATCTGTATTTCATTCTGATATCGTCACCTCCATCAGATTCGTCTTCAATCGTAAATGGAGGTGTTTTTGATTCATTAAGAATCTCTAATTTTTCAACTTTAACTTCTATATCACCTGTGGGTCTGTTAGGGTTTTTACTTGATCGTTCATTCACAACCCCGGTAATCGTTATAACATATTCCCTCCCCAGACTTCTTGCTTTGGTGCAAAGGTCTGAATTGTCTTCCATATTGAATACCAATTGGGTAATTCCATAACGATCCCTTAGGTCAACGAAGGTCATGCCTCCTAGATCTCTACTTATTTGGACCCAACCACTTAAGGTAACACCTTGATTAATGTGATCAATTCGTAATTCACCACAATTATGACTTCTGTACATTTTTTAATTTATTTAAGAGCGGCAAATTTAAGGATAAATTACATTACGCCTTAAGTTCCACTACTTAATTTGGGAATGCATCAAGGTGATTAGTTCATTAATGTAATAGAACCTGTGCTTGTCTCTTCTCTTCCAAAGTCATCTACAACGGTCAAGATATATGTATATACATTTAGATCAGCGACTCTTCCTTTGAACATTCCATCCCAACCAAGATCTTCTGAATTTGGTCTAATGTCATTTGCTCTAAAGACTACTTCTCCCCATCTATCATAAATAAACCATTCTTTTACAATAACAACATTCTTGTTGGCATACACAGTAACCATGTCATTGATACCGTCTCCATCAGGAGTGAAAATGTTAGGTACGTATGTTTTCATTTCTGGAAGAATCTCTATAGGCACAATGCAGGTTTGCGAATTTCCACAATCGTCTATTGCCACAAATTCTACATCAAAGGATATAAAATCATTACAATCTGCATTTACTATACTTGGGTCATAATCATGCGTTAGCTCTGCTGGTAATCTAGAGGTTTGAACATTAACTGATAAAAGATAATCTTCAATAAAGGCCTCTAAGTTTTCTTCCAAACAAGATACTGATAGCGGATCTGGACAGTCAATATAGATCTCATTATAATCAATAAATGTAATCTCAGTTTCACATACGGTTTCGTTACCGCAATCATCCGTTGCAATTAAAGTTAACATCTCAACATCACCGCATCCAATTTCATCAATGCTCTTTTCCATTTCATAAGTTAAAGAGACTTCAGAAGAACAATTGTCCAGCAATGAAGTATTTGCTATGATGTTTTCAACTTGAGATTCCGCAGAACCTAATGAAAGATCAACAGTTCTTTCTAATTGACAAACGATCTCTGGAGTAATATTATCTTCAATGGTAATGGTGTGAACGCAGGTAAGAACATTGTCACATAGGTCTTCTGATTCAAAAACTACCTCAACAACTCCACATATTGATCCTAAGTCCTCAGGTAAGTCATTATTTACTATCAGATCATTACCTGCAAAATCAACAGCTGTCACAGATTCTATCCAGTCTGTTATTGTTCCTGTATTGGTTGGATCACCACAATTTAATGTGATATCTTCTGGACAGACAATACTCGGTGTTACATCAACATTTCCTGATACCGTTGCAGTACAAGTGGCCACCGCACCGCAAGATGATTCTATCTCAAAAGTTACTTCGCCAGAAATAAATCCGCAATCAAAATTAATAGTCTCAGTTCCATAATCATTGGTTATTTGTAAACCCAAATCACATGGATCAATTACCTGAGCCATTTCCAACCATGCCTGTATCTCAGCATCAACATCTGTTACAGAATCATCTAAGAGTAAGTTTGGTGGGCACATGATATCTATACTAGAGTCATCAAAAATATTGATTCTCGCTATACAAGTTTCGATGTTTCCACAAATATCTGTCGCTTCAAAGCTCACTTCAAAATGACCAGAATCTCCGCAGGTAAATGTAAAATCTACATCTTCAAAATTGTTGCTTATAAAAGCTACACCGCATTCATCTTCTGCTGTGACTGAGCTCAACCAAGCATTGATCGCAGCTTGATCTTCTCCACAAGAAAGATTTAAATCTTGAGGACAATTTATTGTTGGTTTTGATAAATCTTCAATTATTATTTGTGATGCACAATTAACACTTTGTCCACAATTGTCCATTCCTGAAAAGGTAATGTCTGTTGTTCCACAAACAGTTTCTACAAAATTGAAATTGTTATCTAAAGGTATATTGTTTCCATCATGATCTTGAGCAGATGCGGTTCCAATCCATGCATTTACTAAATCCTCATTATTTGGATCTCCGCATTGTAAATAAATTGGGTCCGGGCAATTAATGGTTCCACCTATTGATTGCGATGCTACTATCTGAGCACTACATGATTTTTCCACGCCACAATTATTTACGGAAGTGAAAGTTACCAAGATGGACAAGTAATCACACTCAACTTCCAATTGTGCTGGATCAAAATCATTCGTGACAACATAATCAACGTCGTAACATGGATCATCGGTTGTTGCCAAATCTAACCATGTGTTAACTGTCGTTTCGAGATTTGGATCATCAAGATCAACTTCTAAATCAGATGGACACAAAACTTGAAAGGCATTTGGGTCAACAACAACTATCCTGGCTTGACAAGATGAAGTTAATCCGCATTCATCGGTAGCTGTAAATGTTACCAACTGTTCTCCTGACATTCCACAAGATGGCGCAAAACCATTATAATCATGGGTTACGATTGCTTCAGAGCAAAAATCTGATGCCGATGTACCATTGGTCAACCAATCTGCCAATATTAGATCATCAAAACCACAATCCATGATAAGGTCATCTGGACATATGATGGAAGGAGCAGTTGTGTCTTCTAAGGTAACAATTGCTTCGGTTGTGTCTCTAAATCCACATCCATCAACAAAATGAAATTGGATGGTCAAAGACTCACCACAATTCTGTGGTAACGCTGGATTCTCTGGAATGGTTTCCCAAATGATATCTGAGTTACAAGTACTTAATTCAGTACCACCACGATTGCTAATCCAAGCATCAAAATTAGTTTGATTATTGAATGGATCACATTCTAAGTTTAAATTTGAAGCTGGATTAATGATTGAAGGTTCTTGGTGATTGAGCACGTAGATAGGCTGAACACATACGTATTCAGTACCATTTTGATCAATCAAATAAGTCCTGTTTATTTTTAATGTGTCTGAGATACAATCGGTTGGTGTATTTAATGGCGTATCAGATGCTGAAACTACAGCCTCAAAACAATTGGCACTAATGTCAATAATATTTTGAGCAACCAACGAGTCAAGATCAGAGTATCCTGTTGTAATGCCATCTGTATAGATTGAATCGATAGCAGGATAATCTCCCAAGCATTCAATTATCATAGGTGGGTTGTTGCAGACAAAATCAAATGTGCAACACTCCTGAACAAAGAAGGTGGTGTCTTTGACACAACCTAGTCGATCTTCAACAAAGATGGTATAATTCCCTTCAACAATATCATCTATCTGAAATGGTATCATTTCATTGAATGAACTTGTGCTATAGGTACCTCCACCAGGTATTTGATAGGACAAGGTGTACTCGGCCGTACCACCATCTACAGTCATAATAAAGTCCGCAGAGTTTTCGCCTTCTTGACAATTAAAACTGAAATCGATGATATCAAGATCAGGTGCATCTGGTATCTGTGTGGTTGTTGTGAGTATACAGTTTGTAACGGTATCTCTAATGATTATCAAATAATCATCTACTCCCAAATTATCAAAAAATGGCGTGTCCTGCCAAGTGGCACCTCCATCTATTGAATAAACTAAATTTGTGGTAGATGATACGATATTTAAAGTAATCGTTCCATTGTTGAGATCGCAGTATGCTCCAGTAATTTGTGGATCATCTATAATAATATCATTATTGAAATTATTGTCTCTTAAATCGGTATGGTTAGTATTGTCATAATCTACTGCTCCAAAGATTGGAGTCATGAGTGTAAATAATGACAATAGTACCACTTGTAAAACAGTCAGGGATGGTAACATTGTAATTCTCGTTTTTATAGTCTCTTATAAGACAACTAGAAAATGTTCTTCCCCTATACCCCTACGTTGACTTTCGTTAAATACCAAAAATTGTTTTCGATAATGCTCATTTTAAAGTTTCACAAGTATTGTAGAGTGTCTATTCTATTGACTTTATAATGCTTTAAGAATTGTAATGTAAAGTATTTTACATTTGTTAATTATTCCTTGGAAATTTAATGTCTTGTGACGGTTATACTTGCGCCGTTCATCTCTTTTAATTTTCCAGTTGCTTTCACAAGGGTGTTATAACCATCTTTTTCGAACCATAAAATGTAGTCATTTCCATCACCATCCAAAGACTTTAATTCCGCTTTATAGCACTGATATATTTTGTCTCCACTTGTGATTTTTTCAGTGCTAATTACTTCAAATTGGTAGTTATTTATTCGTTGATTTGTGGCATCTAAGCTTCTTATAATGGATGAGTAGGATTCTTTGATTTCTAGACAGCTTAGTGTTGTAAACAAGGCATCTCCACTATCAAATGTGTTTTGATCAAGTTTTTTATCGAAAGGTGTTTTGTTTCCTTGCATGCTCATATGACCTACTAGCAAGTTATCTTTTATTTCCAACTCTAGATGCATAGGTCCTTGTTTTTGGATTTTTTTGACAATTTCCATGTTGTTTTTATCCAAGTAACTTATTTCCGAACCGTCACCATTATGAAATTTTGATAAATGGCTAATGATTATTTGTTCTTCTTCAATTTTCACTTCTCTATCAAGCTCGATCAGTATTTTCTTAGGACCTAATTCGATAACTTTTTGGTATTTGATAATTCCAATTTCTGGTTGTTTTACAATTCGTGGTAGAGATGAATTCTTCATCTCTTCGGTCATTTTTATGGGCAAGGTTACCGTGTTGATGTCGACTGTATTTTCCTTGACTATGCGAGCGATCTCTGCAGTAGTCTCTTCCTGATACCTCCCCCCAAGATGGGCAGCTAGGAATTTTTCTGCCACTGAAAGGAAGGCAATATTATTGTCAGGGTTGGCAAAACCATGTCCTTCATCCATGAAATTCATATACTCGACAGGGAGCCCGAGTTCTCTCATGGCTACAACGATTTGATCAGATTCGGCTGTTTTAACTCTAGGATCATTATTGCCTTGTGCGACCAATAACGGAACTTTGATATTGTTGGCATGAAAGAAAGGGGATTGTCTTTTCATTTGTTCTTTTCCTTCTTCTGTAGAAGGATCGCCCATTCTCTTGTGGAACACTTTTCTAAAAGACTCCCAATATGCAGGGATGGTTTCTAGCAAAGTAAATAAATTTGAAGGTCCAACAATTGAAACACCTGCAGCATAAATATCTGGTGTGAATGTCAAACCAGCAAGAGTTGCATAACCTCCATAGGAGCCACCCATAATTCCTATTCGATTGGGATTAGCATAACCTTCTTTTATTAAGAATTCTACACCTGCTGTCAAATCATCTTGCATAAGTTGTCCCCACTCATTATTTCCTGCATTTAAAAAAGCCTTTCCAAAACCAGTTGATCCTCTGAAGTTTGGTTGTAATACTGCATATCCTCTATTGGCTAAAAATTGTGCAAACGAATTATATCCCCAATTATCTCTTGCCCATGGTCCTCCATGCGGATTGATGATCGCAGGAAGATATTCTGGAACTACTCCCTTTGGTAGTGTGAGATAAGCAGAAATTTCAAGACCATCTGAAGATTTGTATTTAACTGGAATCATCTTGGCAAGATGTTCTGTTGGTAGATTAGGTCGCGGCCGATATAGAAATTCAATGTTTTTATCTTCTCTTCTATATAGGTATGCTGCACCAGGATCTGTATCGGAATTAACATAGACTATCCACATCGCTTCATTGTCAGTCATGGATGTGATGGTACATTCAGCATCAGGGAATTGTCTCTTAAAAAAATTATAGTCGGTTTGGAATACTTTGTCTTTCCAATAGATTCTTACTTTGTCGCCTGTGTACTGTGTTGATATAAGTTCATTGGTTTTCTCTGAAAATAATGCTGAATCAAAATCTACTTGATTGCTTGGATCAGATTCTAACAGTTCAAAATTGTTTGTTTTTAGATTTAATATGCCCAGACCTGTTAAGTCTACATTACCTTTATTGCTGACAAAGTAAAATTGATTTTTATCCTTGCTGGCCCTGACTGGATAACAAGTTTCGTCAACAGAACATTCGTAACATCTGACAAAACCATCATCGGTTTTTTTATAGATTATTGTTCCTCCCTCTGAGTCAGAAGAACTAGCGAGTGTCAATTCATCATTTAGGTCAAAATAGAAACCAGTAAATTTTTGATCATTGAGATAGATTAATTTTCTCTTTCCTGTAGATATATTAATTTCATATAGGTCATGCCAAGCAGGATCTCTATCGTTTAATCCGACATACATGATTTCACTATTGGATTTTGGGACTGACATGATGATTGCACGTACTCCCGATAGGTCAGTGATATTTCTTGCCTGAGGGACACCAGTTCTTTCGTTTATTTCACCATCAGGATCAACGGCATATACTTGAAAATCTTCATTTCCTCCTTTGTCTTGAACAAAAAGAACATATTTTTCATCTCTGCTCCAAAAATAACCTCTGATGGGTCGATCTTTATCTGCAGTGATAGGAATGGCCGCATCAAAACTATCATATCTTCCTTTGACCCAAATATTTCTGACACCTTTGTAAGGTTTGATAAAGGAAATAAATTTTCCAGTTGGGCTTAATTTTGCAGAAGAAATTTCTGGGTTTCCAAATAGTATTTCTCGGTCTATTAAGGGTGGTAAATTTTCTTGTGAATTCATATGTGTAATGCCTGAAAAAGCAATAAGAAAGGTGAATGAAAAGATAAGTTTATTGGTATAAAAATTTAAGCAACTAATTGGCATGGGCATATTTTACGAAAGTAAAAAAGGGTCTTGGTCTTTGCTGAAAGGTAACTTTTTTCTGATTGTCATTAAATCTTTGTAGTTGATTACACAGTGTAGAGTTTCTTCTTTACCGGGTTCGGTGATTGCTAAATCTTCTCCTAGTGGATCATATAAGGCAGTTGCTCCGGAATATTCAAAACCTTGACCATCTTTTCCAATTCTATTGACTCCAACCGTGTAACATTGATTTTCGATTGCCCTGGCTTTCAATAGCGTTGTCCATGCATGTACTCTGGTAATTGGCCAGCTTGCAACATAGATCAAAACATCATAATCTTCCTGTGAAGTTCTTCTTGACCAAACTGGAAATCTAAGATCATAGCATATTTGAAGATTTATTTTCCAGCCTTTGTATGTTAAGATTGTTTTGTTCTTTCCGGGTGAAAAGTAATCTGCTTCCCCTGCCATTGCAAAAAGATGACGCTTATCATAATAATTCAAAGATCCATTAGGGTCTGCCCAAATAAATCGGTTGTAGAATAATTCGCTTTCGAGAATGATTATGCTTCCGCAAATAACAGCGTTCTGTTCTCTTGCCATTTTTAACATCCAAGTGGTGGTTACTCCATCCATTTCTTCTGCTAAGGATTCTGAATTATTGGTAAAACCAGTATTAAACATTTCAGGAAGTACAAAAATGTCCGAGTCAGGACTGGCAACTATTTTTTTTTCAAACATAGAAATATTAGCTTCTTTGTCTTCCCAAAATAAGTCGGCTTGTATAAGGGTTAAGTGTAATTTTTCAGCAAGCTGCATCAATTTTGGTATTTTTTAATTTTTTCCAACATAACAGATGGAGGTACTTTTTCCCCTTCATATTCTTTCATTAAGGTTGTCAGTTCATCAACTAACCTTGATCTAAAACCTAATTTAAAACCAAATTCTTTTACCATCTTAATTTCTTTTTCTGAAACTTCAGCATCTACTTTAATTAGAAAAAGAAGATAGTAGAGAATAGTCATTCTTTGGAATTCATTGGTTGGTATTTCTAGCTTATATGAAGCATAGCTGTTTTCTAGTTCTTCAACGATGGAAGAATTTAACTTAAGTTCTTGAGCTACGTAATAAATATACTTTCGTTCAATGCTTGCTAATCCATTGTCTTCTTTACTAAGTTTAAATAGCAATGCGATTAGGTTTTTACTCAACTCGTGATCAGATTCAAATGGATGCATAAGACTTAAGTTAATTTTTGGTTCTAGATGGATACCAAAATGTAATTTACTCTTTTTCTTATTTAACTGGAAATGTAAATTGATTGTTTTACATGTATGAAATATCCTTGTACATTTAAACAATATTAGGTGTTACTATTTAAAAGGAGAGAATATGAAAAAAAGGATTTATTTAGCTGTGATTTTATTTTTTGGTTTATCACAGTTTATCAAAATAGATAAGACAAATCCTCCAGTTATAGCTGAAAATGATATTTTAAACATCAGCAATTCTTCTGATAAAATTAAAGGTTTGATGAAATCTGCATGTTATGATTGTCATTCAAATGAAACTAAATATCCTTGGTATATGGATATTGCACCCATTTCTTGGTGGACTAAAAAACACGTCAATGATGGTCGTTCTTCTTTAAATTATTCTGAATGGAATTCTTATAGTGAAAAGACGAGAAGACATAAGTTGGAAGAATCTGCATTAAAGGTAAGGAAGAAATGGATGCCTATCCGGAGTTATTTATTGGCCCATTCAGAAGCTAGAATTTCTGATACTGATCGCGAATTGTTAGCAAAATGGTTTGAAGCACAAATCTAGAAAATGTAAAAGAGCCAAGTGAGAATTTCGACTTGACTCTTTTATTATACTATTTTATTTTTTCAATTTTTTTAGTAACCCTTTTTCCCGAGTTAGCGCAATAAAATTCAAAAATGTAAATACCTGAATCATAATTGGATACATCAAGTTGTGTAACAAATGATTCTATGGTCTGTTTCTGGATTAATTTTCCATTGGTATTATAAACACTTAAATCATATTGGATATCATTTTCAACTTCAATGGTTAAGATCTCATCTACAGGATTAGGAAACAGATTGATTTCTTCTTCTATTATTAATTCTTGTTGATCAGTATCGGTTTGATTTTCGTAATCAAAAAGAGGAAGAAGTAGTCCCCTTTGTATGTAGGTGTCAATAATTTGGTTTGCATTTGATTCGCTCCAAACTTTACCAAAAGGTTTGGTTTTTTTAGGTCTCAATTTTTGATCTTTGGTACCATTAAACATCATGGTTTCAAATACCTGTCCGTCAGCATTATTGTTTTCGATACACATCAAGCTCTTTTCATCTTCTTTTTGTGTTTTTTGGTGATTGGCATAATTAGTATGTGAGATTGTATGAACACAAGCTTGTGCAAATTGCACCAGGTATTTATCCGCAAGAGAGATGGTGTTGTTTTTTTTGATACTGACCGTCATAAATTCTCCTGGCTCACTACAATAGATTTGAGCGGATCCAGAAAAAGGTATATCAAGGGGAGCATCCATTAGATTGATAATGGTGTTGATATCATAATCTTTTGACCATTGCCTAACAAGTTTGTTTAATTCGGTATCTCCATTTCTTATGTCTGGATCTGAAAAAACCAGATATCCTACAAAATCAAATATGGAGGCTAATTCTTTTGGGTATTCCTTGATAATTATTTCTTCAACAATAGGCATATTTGCCCAATTAAGCTGATTAGAATTATTGGCTTTTGCAATATCTACTAAGTGTAGATTCATAGCTAATTTTAGTTTTTCTATTTGAGCTACACTTATGATATCAGCATGGTTTGTCAGTAATAGAACTCTTAAGTTTTTTGTTTTCCATTGGTAATTAGATCTAGACGCTGTTTCGTTTTTTTCCTGAAGCCAACTTGAAAGATCTGTTGTTTCCAAACGATTAACATAATGATTAATGTCATCCTGATGTAAGAATGGAAATTGGCAAGTGATTGCTCCTCCTCTATGTTGTAGTGAATTTGCTGTTGCACATTGTGCACTTAAGATATCGGTAATCGATATTATAGCAATACAAAGAAGAAACAATGTTAAATGTCCTTTTTTTTTCATTTTTTCAATTTTGAATTATTATAAAATCAGATCCAAAATTAGGAAAGGCAGTATTAAAAGATCAATTTAACTTGTTAATTATTAATTAAATAAAAAATGGAATTTAGTTATTCTGCTACCGTGTAAATGGAATTTGGTATTATTTCCTCTGTAGGATGTTCCTTTGTTTCATCACTCCCGTAGTAACAGCCCACTTTTTTGGAGCTTGCGCAAGACATGATAAAGGTGGATAGGCAGATCATTAAGATACCCGTTAAGATTTTTTTGTTGTTCATAATTTTTTCTTTTGATTGAATCTACTTTCAATATTATGACGCTTAAAAGAGTTTAAACGTGGCATGAAAGTCAATTAATAAAATGTTAAGTCGTCGGTGTAACAACAAAAATCAAGAAAAAGAAGGAATTCAAACTAAAAATAGGTGAATTTGGTTAGTTATATCATCCATTTATTTATTTTTAAAAACAATCCAAAACACTATGAAAATAAAATTTACACTCTTTTTATGTTTTTTGTTTAGTTTACAACAAACAAATGCTCAGCTAGCTGATAATAGTTTGGCGCCTGATTTTACAGTTACGGACCTAAATGGTGAGGAATATAACTTATATTCTATTCTCTCTGAAGGTAAAACAGTAATTCTCGATGTTTTTGCAACTTGGTGTGGACCTTGTTGGTCATATCATCAAACGCATACGCTTGCAGATATTTACAATGAATTTGGTCCTGATGGTGAAAATGATATGTTTGTCATGGCAATTGAGGCTGACGGGCAGACCAATGAAGCTTGTCTTTATGGACCAAACGGCTGTAATAATACCACTTTTGGAGATTGGACGGAAGGAGTTCCTTATCCTATCGTTGATGATAATCTGATCAATGGTTTATATGATATTGCCTATTTCCCAACAATCTACATTATCTACCCTAACAGGATGGTACGTGAACTTGGTCAACAAAGTTATGATGGCATCTTAGAGGCGAGGAAGGAAATTCCTATGTTGAAAGAAGGGATTAACCCTGAAGTTATTCTATTTAGAGGGAAGAATGGAGCTACTTGTAATCCTCTTTGGCCATCAGCTCCTTATTTTTTGGTTTCAAATATGGGAGAGGAAGTAATTACAAGTTGTGAAGTGAATATTTACGAAAATGGAGAGCTAATTTATTCAGAAGAGATAACAGAATCGATTGAACCATTTGAACCAATTACAGAAATTCAAATTTCACCTTCCTTAACATCAGATGATGTTCTTTTTGAATTGAAAGTTGAAAATATTAATGGCGATCCAAACCTAAGTTATACCTCTACATCTGAAATAAACTTTGCCACCAATAATGCCATTTATGTTTCTGTACAGACAGATAATAGTAGTGAGGCAGATTTGAACAGATATGAGATTGTTGACCCTTCCGGAAATGTGATCCATTCTGTTGGTCTTGATGAAAATAATACATCTATTGAAAGGGTTCATTTTCTAACTGAAAGTGGATGTTACTTTTTTAAGGTATATGATCAAAGTGGAGATGGTATCAATGGAGAGGTTAGAGTAACTGATGGTGATGGTAAATTAATATATTTAAATAATGGTGCTTTCTCCGAAGATGAGTCTGATTTTAATGTTGCAACGGTTAGTTCTGTTAGTTCAAATTTAGATGCAAGTGCAATATCAATTTCTCCAAATCCCATATCAGAATATCTACAGATAGATATTAATTCAGACAATGGGAATCAATTGGATGTATGTGTTTTAAATGTTTATGGACAGTTAATCGCACATGAAATTATACAGAATAAATCTACAATTGGTTTCGATTCAAGTGACTGGAGTCAAGGTGTTTATTTTGTATTTGTTCAGGATGAAAATTCAAAAGTAAGCAAGCAAGTTGTGAAGAATTAATCTTCATTAAAATATATAAAAAAAGCCTAGTGAATTTTCACTAGGCTTTTTTTATTTTAAAAGGCATAGCCAATATGAAAGCCTGTTGATATACTACTTCCATAAAGAATATCAATGACTGTCTCTGTTTCCGAACTAATTACACTGTTAGAAGACCAATTATTTTCATTGAAGTTTATGGCATAGCCGAGGTTTCCGCCTATCACAAAACCGTTTTTACCTACAAATTCAACACCAAATGAAAGTTGTCCATAATTAGACTTTTCTAAATTAATAAAAATCAAACCACCATTTGAATCATTGATTTCAACGTTGTTTAATTCAGTAGGGTTAGCAATAAATCCAACTCCCACGTATGGAGTAAATTTTTTATCTAAAAAGAGGTACCTCGCTCTGACTCCACCTTTGAATGCTTGCAATCCAATTCCTAAACCAGCATCTAGTGCAATTTTAGGGGTTACGTAATAGGTGCCCATGACACCTAGGCCAGTAATACTTTTAAAACCACTTTCTGAAGTGATTGCGATAACCCTTTGTTCTCTTGGATTTTCGGAAGCATTAGATTTTTGTGATCTCTCAGATGAACCAGATCTTTGAGCGCTTAATGAAAATGCGAAAGTAAATATGGCAAGGAAGGTAAAAAATGATTTTTTCATAAATAGTCTTTTTAAATTTCGGCCTAAAATGAGACCAATTGGTTGAGAATAAATCTAAAATGTAAAAATAAAAAGGTCGATTATATAATCGACCTTTTTAATATAAAATTCTATTCGATTCTTAAAATGCATAGCCTAAATTTATGGCAATGGAAAGACCAGAACCAAAAACTCTATCTAGACTATTAATAATATCGTCTGCAATATCAAAAGTTTGTCCATCTATAGAAAATTCTGTATCCCAACTTTTATTAAGTCTATGTCTATAACCGAGATGCAGAGCTGCGATAAAGCCAGAATCAGACATGTATTCCACTCCAGTTAATAATTGGGCTGCAACGGTTCTTCTCAATTTGATATTTACGTCAGCATCAAAACCCTCAAACATTTCACCATCGATTTCAAAAGGTTCTATTGTTTGTTCAAAGGTTTGATCTAAAGTTCCATTTGAAAGATTTATACCAACTCCAATAATTGGAGAAAGATTTTCGCTTAGAAATAAATACCTTACTCTTGCACCTGTTCTTAATCCTTGAAAACTTATTCCAGCTCCTGCATCCAATGCTAATTGGGGCAAAGCATAATAGGTGAAATTTATTCCTGTTCCAGACATTGTTTTAAAACCCCCTTCAGAAGTTATGGCCATCTTTCTTTCAGATCGTGGGTTATTGCTTGAACTATTAGATTTTCTTGAGCTTTGCCCAGTGGATATTGAGGAGGTAGATATTAATACAATTAATGCAAATAAATATTTTTTCATCTTTCAAATATTTTGAAATCTTATAATACATCAAAGGAATGATTATTTTTTGATTCAAACTATTAACTAATGGTTAAAGCGTAAAACAAATAGTTAGAAAGTGTTAAAGACAGGAAGTTGCAATGAAAAAGAGAGCAAAGAATCCCGTTGGACTCCTGCTCTCAAGTCATGTACTAGTGTTGTTGTTCCATGATTTTTCATTGGAATATGTTCTAAGGTCTTATTTGGCTGTATAGTAATTTAGTTTAGACCCTTTTGGGATAAACTATAATTGAATTTTTAGATTTGCCTATAGGGCAAATCCTTGCTTCAGACCAATAAGTGATTGTGAGATTATACATGTTGCTCGATTTATTATCAAGTAATAACAAATCGATTATATGTTGTTACCGTAAAGAAGGGTTTATTATATGTTTATTTCAAAACTTTGTCGGCTTTGAGACGATATTCATTGGACAATTCCTGCAAGGCCTGGTCTAATGCTTTTTTGGAAGAACCTACTTCATGTAAGGCACAAAATTTGACCCACAAAAATTCATCTTTAAATTGACCGGTGAGTTCAACATTGGAATCTAGGTAATTTAAAATTTCATTGAATTTTCCTCTTTTAAGCCAAATATGACATAGTATCAATTGATCAGATGTTATTAGGTTTTCTTTATTCTGTAATAACTCTTTTTCAAGTTGATCGTATCTGCCTGAAATAATTTGATCTTGATATTTTGAATGTATTGAATTGTTTCTGGATCTTGGAAGTATAGGGAACTCGTAATGTGCAGCAAGTTGCTGGGATAAATTTTCTATCGTTGTTTCTTGATTTGTATTATCAGTTATTTTTTTTTGATAAAACAAATAGCAAATTAGACAAAGGACAAGGGTTAGCCCCGCCAAATAGAATGGTTTGTACTTAGTTTTTTTTGATACTTCAGACGTAATAGTGTCATTAATTAAGAACTTTCTATCTTCTTCTTCTCTAATCAGATCTTTTGCAATATTTTCAAATTTTTCCCCTTTCATAATCATCGTTTAAGGACGGTCGTTGTAATATTCTAATAATTGATTGTAGACATCTTTTCTACTTTCTACAAAAGATAATAACTTTTTCATGCAGACATGTTTCCTTTTTCTTGTAGAAGATACACTAGGAAGTTGATTTTTATCCATGATTTCCTTCATACTATAACCCTGTGCCCATAGACTAAGAATCTTTTGACATGTATTATCCATCTTCTGCATAATTAATTTGAATGCGTTATTTAGACCCGAAGAATAGATGAAATTTTGACTTGAGGCAATTTGTTCATGAACTTCGTCCATAGCTTCGACTTGTATATGTCTTTTCTTGTCTCTGAAGTAATTAAGGCTTATGAAATTTGCCAAATTTAGAAGGAAGCTAAGCATTTTGTTTTGGTGCTGATATTTTCCATTGATTACGAGTGTTGAGAATTTAAGCACGACATCCGTCCATATTGTTAATTGATCTTCTTGTGGTACATTTTTCTTGTTAAGGAATGAAAGAACGGGTTTCTTGTATTGGTCTGAACTGTACAAAAAGCCCAAAGCCTGTCTGCGCTCATTTGGATTCCCATTAATATGTTCTACAATCGAAGATTCTTGCATTTTAACTATTGATATATAAACTTATCAATTAAATTTTAAATAAAAATCATAATCTTAGGAAATGAATTTATTAATTGTTGTTATTATTCTGTATAAATTCTATTGATTTGAAAGAAATAAAGAAATATTTTATTCTCCTTTTATTATGTCTTCCAAACATCGGATATTCAGTTAATCATGCATTGATTGTTGCTGTTGGTGATTACCCCCAAAATAATGGATGGCATTGGATATCTAGTGAAAATGATGCAAATCATATATACTCTGCATTAATTAGGAATGAGTTTAACTCAGATAATATCACTATACTGATTAATAGTCAGGCCACGTATAATTCGATAATCAATGAATTTGATAATCTTTTGGAAAGAGTAAAGGATGGTGATATAGTTTTCTTTCATTTTTCAGGGCATGGCCAACAAGTAACAGATGATGACAATGATGAACTGGATGGATTAGATGAAGCAATTGTTCCTTATGATTCTCCTATCGATTATATACCTGGAGTTTATGAAGGCGAAAGGTTGATCAGAGATGATATCTTGGGTAAATATTTATCAAAATTAAGAGCGAAGTGTGGGTCGCATGGTCAAGTTGTATTTACAATTGATTCATGTCACTCAGGAACAGGGACAAGAGGATTTGGAAATTCAAGAGGCACTACAAAAATTATGGGAACCAATCAATTTGACATTATAGAAAGTAGTGATCAAGCGATTGAGTTTAATCAAAATGATTCATCAAAACAATTATCTCCTTTCGTTTCAATATTTGCTTCTAAAGCTTCTGAATTAAATTTTGAAACCCTCGATGATCAGAATAAGGGAGTTGGAAGTCTTAGTTATTCAATCGCATCTGTATTAGCAAATTCTAAAGGTGACAAATCATTTGAGGACTTTTTTACAGAAGTGAAATATAAAATGAAATCTGTGGCTCCTTATCAAAATCCGCAATTTGAATGTGAAGGAGCCGCGGTATTTATGGGTAACGGAAGGAAGCGTTCTTCTAACATGTCGATCATAGAAGAGTTTGTGGATGAAGGAAATTTGATTGCTAATTTTGGAACAATAGATGGTGTTTTTAAAGGTTCTTCAATAGATATTTTTGATAAGGAGAAAAAGATAATTGGCTCTGGAACCGTCGTTTATACGGATTTAACAAAATCGACTATCCGAATTTATCAATCCACATTTACAAAAAAAGAAATGGCGTATGTTTCTCCTCGAGAAAAAACTCTTCCTTTAATCAAACCAAGTGTTTCTATTAATCTTTTGTCACAAAGCCCTTGGAAAAAGTCTTTAGACAATCTGAGAGAAAAAGTGGGTTGGGTATTAAACGAATCCAATACAGAACTTTATATTGAAGATTGTTCTCCAAATAATTTGCTTCAAATTTTTACAAAAAATGGAGAAATTCTCCATGAAGTTACTTTTTCAGAAGATAACCTTAAAAGACATATTCATGAGATAAAAAAAATTATTTTTGCCTTCACTCAAGGTAAATATCTTAAGCACTATCAAAGCAATAGTGCTGATTTTGATTTTAACCTCACAGTGAATGTTGTAGATTGTCAAACAGGTATTGTTGTAAAAGAAGGGAAAAATATTGGAGAAAAATTAAAGTTGAAAGTGGGTGAATGTATTAAGATAGTCATTGAAAATATTGGAGCAAAAGCTGGTTATTTTAGCCTACTAGATATTCAACCGGATAATATGATAAATTTAATTATTCCAGCTATGAATCTCGGATATACTTCTAGTGAATATTATTTAAAACCTGGTGAGCGATATGAAACAGATTATAATCTAAAAATTTATGAACCTTTAGGCGAGGAAACATTCAAGTTGATTGCAAGTAATGAAGCCTTAGACTTGTCTAATATCATTGCTACCCGGGGTAATACAACAAGAGCTATAAGTTCAGACCATCCATTTGAGCAAATTTTAAAATCTTCCTACATTTCTCAATATACAAGAGGCAATATAATTACCAAACCGAAGCCAGATGAATTAGGTACCGTTACACTGTTCTTTGATATTGTTAAATAAATGCTTAAATGGTTAGTTTGCCACAAAAAAAAATGATTTATTCGGCAATATAATTTAATCATTCATGAGGAAATTTTGATTTGTTTTTAGTTTTACGACTGTATACTAATTTCAACTCCATTATCGTGAAATATTCAACACTACTATATCTTATAATTTTCCTCTTTTGCAAAATATTTTGTTTTGGGCAAAATGAAGTTATCATACCTAACTGTGATAAACTTGAAGCAATTGAGTGTTTGCGATTTTTAGATTCGATAGAATTACAAATTCCTATAGAAAATGATTCATTATTTCATTCTTGGAATACGCAAAAACTGAATGCAGCCTATACTTTAGGTGATACAAGACTTATTGGTCAACAAGAAAAAATATTGACTGATTATTATTATAAAAAAGATCTTCTCAAGGACCTAATAAAGGTAAGTACAAGATACATTTACTTTTTAATGGATAGTGGAGACATCGTTTCTTGTGAAAAGGAATTAAGAAGTTTAGAAAAAGAAATAACCAAACACCCTGATTTTGGAAATCAAGAAGAATATTATTTATCTTCTGTTTGGGGAAATTTTTATGAAGAAATTCAGAATCATGAAGAAAGTTTAAAAAAGCGCATATTCCAATTAAATCTTGCAAAGAAATTGTATCCCTCTAATAGTTTGGAAGTTGCCCATGCCTATACCAATGTAGGTATTACTTATAGTACTTTAGGAGTTTTAGAAAAAGCAGTAGAATATCAACAAATTGGATATAGTATTTCTTCTCAAATTGTACCAGATACTGATTATAGCATATTGTTGGATTTGTATAATCTAGGAGCTCTTAATTACCGATTAGAAAATAATGAAAAAGCTCTTGAGTATTTTTCTAAGGTAACTAAGACATTAGAAAAACAAAATGATAAATCTTCGTTAATGTATAAGTTTGCCTGCAATGGACTTGGAGGAACTTTAAATAGACTAGAGCGATATGAAGATGCATATAACATTTATAATAATATAATTGCTGATATTGATAGTATAGGTATTGCTTCACCATTAGAATTATTGGTCCGAGCAAATTTGGGAGTCACAAGCAATAATTTCGGTAAAATTAATTTGGCTCATGATGAATTTGTCAAATTTCTCAAAAAATATATTCAATTTTTTAAATACAATACTGAGATACTTACCCAAGATGAACTGATAAACTCCTTTAAAGATCTTGAAAGGGATGTTTCGCGAGCAGCTTTGTTTTGTTTGAATGCTAATGTCTCAAATAATAAGCTACCGTCTTTGATTTACGAAGTTTTATTGATGGAAAAAGGTTATGGCTTAGAACGAGAAATTAAGATAAACAAGACATTGAAAAATAGTTCTGGCAAGTTTAATGATAAGTATAGAAATTGGAAAGAGCTTAGAGTGAATTTGAAGAATGCTTATGATAGCAAATTGGCAGATGAAATAGAAATTGCAGAAAATAAGTTTGAAGAATTGAATAAGGAGTTGCTTGTTTTAGGATTTTCTAAGGAGATGAATGATAGTTGGGTTAAGGTAAAAGACATACAAGATCATCTTTTAGAAGATGAGGTGGCAATTGAGTTTTACAAAGTTTCGGAAGAATTAAATTTTACCAATGCAAATGCAGATGAAAATGTTAAATCTTATATAGCTTTTTTGGCAAAAAAGAATGAGGTATTTGCGATTCCTTTGTTTAATGAAGAGCAAATAATAAATGCATTTAAAAATTCTGACCGCAAAGCAATTTTTGTTAATAATTTGTATACTAATGTTGATAGGGGAGTGATTACTGATGGGTTGGATATTAATTTGTATAATTTGATTGTAGCACCTTTGCTTCCTCATTTAGATAATGTTAAAACAATTTATTATTCTCCAGAAGGTTTATTACACCGAATCAATTTCGCAGCTATAAATATTAATGAAGAACATGTATTTGGTGATATATACAATGTTCATTTGATGGGGAGTACTCGAAACATTCTTGAAAAAGTTCAATATAATCCGAGTTTAGAAAAAGATGCGGTCTTAGTGGGAGGACTAGATTTTGGACTGGAAGAAATAATTTCAAATGATTTAGAGTCAAGAATCAAAGAAGTTTTCACTTGGAAAAATTTGAGTAATACATATAGAGAAGTAGAAGAAATTAAAAATTCTCTTGAAATGAATAATTATGAAGTAGAAACTTTAAAGGGTGATCAAGGAAAAGAGCATGATTTCTACTCCGTGATACAGCATGGTGCTCCAAAAATTCTTCATTTTGCTACTCATGGATTTTTTATTGGTGATGCTGATTCAACAAACACTCAATTTGTTAATATTAAGAATCCAATGATGAGATCTGGATTGATTTTATCCAATGGAAATTTTGGGTGGAATGGAATTAATGATGATTATGGTGAAGACAATATTTTGATGGCTGAAGAAATTTTAGGACTTGACCTAAGTGATACTGAATTGGTGGTGTTATCAGCATGTGAAAGCGGTTTAGGAGATATTTCAAATTTGGAAGGTGTTTTTGGATTGCAGAGAGCCTTTAAGATTGCAGGAGCTAGATATATAATAATGTCCCTGTGGAAAGTACCAGATAGACAGACAAGAGAATTCATGAAAACCTTGTATAAGAACATTTTAGGAGAAAAACTAGCAATTAAAGATGCCTTTATCAAAACACAAAGAGAAATGAAAGAAAGGTTTATTGACCCTTATTCTTGGGCAGGATTTGTTTTGATTGAATAATTTTTGAAACGAAATAACAAAAGCCCCTAACTATCAATAAGTTAGAGGCTCTTAAGTTGACCCACTAGGAC
>JAHDIE010000060.1 GCA_020630955.1 Saprospiraceae bacterium | reverse complement strand
ATTTAAAATTTAGATAGTTAAAAAATGCAATTATCTTTGCGCTTCGATTAAAGGTCGATCGGTTAGCTCAGTTGGTAGAGCAACGCCCTTTTAAGGCGTGGGTCCTGGGTTCGAGCCCCAGACCGATCACTAAAAAGCTCTTCAATTTGATTTTTGGAGGGCTTTTTTTATTGCAATTTGAGTATAGATATTTGAGTATAGATCTTTATTTAGAACGCCAGTAATACTTCAAACAATAATTTCGCTTTTTCATTCATATTACTTATTTTTGTAATATGATTTTTTTATCCACAAAATTAGATATACTATCAATACGGTCTAGGGATGCTCTTCTATCAATACAATCGAGAGATCATGGACTGAGTCCATCTGAAATATTACTTTGGTTTTTAGAAACCAGAGAACTTGAGAAAGAAATCCAATTGTATGCTATCTCTCCTAGCAGACTAAAGAAAAATCATCCTAGTATAATCAAATTTCAAAGAATAAGGTATTTCTTCAAAAATTACTTTTTACTTTATCGTTATGTAGGATCATGTAAAAAAGCATTGCTTGAATTTCAATATTTAGAAATTAATATTTGGTTGAAAAATTACGAGCAATTGGCTGAGAACCAATTAGACTTGCATTGTGGTGACATTATTGATCGTCAAATCTTTATCAGAAATAGTTATAACTTAAGTATTGATCATAGCTATCTGATTCCAATCATTGATTTTTTAGAACTTTATGAGTCACAAATTAATTCTTTAAAGAATAGCTTTTAATTACCACAAACCTCTATTTCCGCTTGAAAAATTGCTCCAGTTGCAACTTCAAATCCAATGCCTAATGTAATTTCACTTGTTTCAGATTGAAAAATTACATCACTGCCAGCATTAACTTTAGTAGAACAATTTAAATTCAATTCAGCACCATAAATTTGACTAGGAACTGGATCGATAACAATATTTCTATTGATTGAACATAGTTCGAGTGAATAAGAATCCACAACTCCAACCCCTTCTTCTATTTCATTCATACCATTTACCAAAATATCATCACTTAGTATAACATCTTCACTGTTTGGAAAGGGCCATTTAACGATAACAGAATCAACGGAAGAGGCTGTACCAATTCCTACATGCAAGTAATCTGAATTTTGACAGTGAAAAGCTACTGTATTATGTTTATGATAAATAGACTTTACGCCATCTAACCAAACTTCAACCAATGCACCTATTCCTTCAATATTAGAACTGACCCCTTTCAAGTTGAGTTTTATAAAATTATTTGAATTCTCCTCATGGTTGACATATAAACGAAATTCATTATCATCAAGTCCAAGTACTGCTATATCTAAATTACCATCATTGTTAATATCACCAATTGCATTACTAACTGATTTAAAATTATCATTGCCAGTAATACCCCCACTTCCGGCCAAAGGTTCTGAAAACGTTCCATTTTTATTATTTACATAAAAGAAGTTTGGTTTATTATCTATTTGAGAGTTAATATAAATATCATCGAACTTGTCATTATTATAATCAAAAAGATTAGCCGTCCAACTCCATTCATCAGCAGCAACTCCAGCAGAGATCGCAACATTTTCAAATGTATTATCACCATTATTTCTTAACAAGACCGCCTCATAAATATCGGTGATATAAATATCAAAATCACCATCTTTATCATAATCGAAAATGCCTGCATTCATTGAAAAATTGGCAACATTTGATCCTGAAGGAACTGAAATATCGACAAATTGATTAGAACCAATATTCATGTACAGTGAATTCTCATAAGCAACATAATCATTTATAACATACAAGTCTAAATCATTATCCATATCAATGTCAAAAAAGACAGATGCAAAAGAAGTTCGATTTCCATTTCCTGTACCTGATGAAAGCGTTATGTCCTCATAGCTATTTGCTTGTGGATTCCACCTATACATTTCATTTTGAAATCCATCCAAAGTTATTCCTTCCTCATCATAGTTACATACATATAGATCCAAAAAACCATCTTGATCTATATCTGAAAAATTACCACCTTCAGAATAAACATTTATTGAAGACAAACCCTTAGATGAAGAGACATCAGAAAAATTCATTGTGCCATCATTTTCATAAAGTTTGTTTGGACCATCTAATGCAACGACATAAAAATCTCTATCTCCATCATTATCAAAATCTACCCAAACCAATTGTCTATGGTCATAATTGTTATCAACAAATGGAGGTAATACCTTTGAAAATCCATCTCCTGTATTCTCGTAAAAAACAATCGGAGAACCTGACTTTGTACCAAAAGTCAAATCGTCCAATCCATCACCATTAAAATCAGCAAAGCTCAATCCTCCAGAACCAATCGGAGAACCTGAACCAAAAGCACCATTGATACCCAAATTACTTGTTTGATTTGTAAATTCTTGGGCAAGAACACTTAAACTAAGAAAGACAAAAATAATGATTTGAATAATTTTCATTCAAGCTGATGATTATAAAGGAGGTTCAACAAATATAAAAAAATGACTGATACTAAAAGCTTTGAAAACACTATTATGAAAGATTTTATATACTTTTATTTTCCTCCATCAACAAGTATACTAATTCCAATTATATAACAAGCCGCAAGACTAGCAAGAAATGAGATGTAATTTCCTTCTTATCCGCAAATCTTTTCATTGGAATCTCTTTTAATAAAGCACCTATTTCTTCTTCTCGACTCCAGTTATTTAATTTCATTTTTGTGATTAAAAAATCTTACAACCTTTCTGTTTTTGCAGTTGCAATTTCAGAAGCTAATATTCAGAAGTCAGATGTTTGACTTTTGTTAATTTTTTCAGAAATGGTCTTACTATAAATTCATACCACTTTCTTCCTATCACATTATAAATATTATTTCTGAATCTTGCATCTACAAATTTCTAAGTCTTGAGCATTAACTATTAATTTTCATTCAATTTGCCACATTAGTAGGATAAGTTTGTAAGTTGTGTTGTAACTAGAATTGATCCAAATATGGCTATCATTTTCAACAAAGAAATAAATCATTTTCCAATATTAGGAAATAACAACTATGAATACAAAAAAATTGATCTAAGTATTGATGGTAATATTTTTATACAGAACAAAGAAAAATGGGAACAATTTCTTGAGGATCAAGTCAAAAAGTATCCTTCAAAAGTTTTTGTAGGTGGCTACTTAGAGCAAAGATTCTTTTACTCAAATAAAAACTTGTTTGGCCAAAAGCAGAATCAAAGAAATATTCATTTGGGAATAGACCTTTGGACACATGCAAAAACCGCAGTTTATTGCCCTATCCATGCAAAGATTCATTCGATGAAATACAATGGACAAAACTTAGATTATGGCCACACAATTATATTATCGCATGACTTATCAGGATTGAAGTTTTACTCACTTTATGGTCATCTTAATGATTCGCATATCGGAATACTCAAGGTAAATGATATCCTAACACAGGGAAATAAGTTTTGTGAAATAGGAGATCGAAATCAGAATGGAAACTGGCCTCCTCACTTGCACTTTCAAATAATAGCGGATTTGCAAAATCAGGTAGGTGATTACCCAGGTGTCTGCAGTCGAAATGATTTAGCATTTTTTACAAAAAATTGCCCCGATGGCAGTTCATTTATTTACTAAGTATGAATGATTTTTTCAAAGATTTAAAAGTTATAGAACTTGCAAGCGTATTAGCAGGTCCTGCAGTAGGATTATTTTTTGCTGAATTAGGCGCTTCAGTCATCAAGATTGAAAACAAGACTACAAATGGAGATGTTACACGTACCTGGAAATTACCAGCAGAAAGAGAAGATTTAAATACATCCGCCTATTATCAATCAGTTAATTGGAACAAAGAAGTAATATTTCTTGATTATAAAAACAACAATGACTATTTAGAAGCGCTCAATTATATCAAACAAGCAGATATTGTTATTGCAAATTTCAAACAAGGATCTGCAGAAAAATTAAAGTTAGACTTTGAAACTTTAAAGATCCACAATAAAAATTTGATATATGCTGAAGTTTCCAGTTATGGTGAAAAGGACCCTAGGCCTGGTTTTGATGTTGTTATGCAAGCTGAAACTGGTTGGATATCGATGACTGGCTCAAAGAAAAGTCAAGCAGCAAAATTACCAGTTGCACTTATTGATATCTTGACAGCCCATCAATTAAAAGAAGGTATTCTCATAGCTTTATTAAACAAAATCAAAATTAAAAAACCTCAGAAAGTGAGTGTTTCTCTCTATGATACCAGTATCGCCTCACTTGCAAACCAAGCCTCAAATTATTTAAATGCATCGACGGTGGCTGAAAGAATTGGAACTATTCATCCGAATATAGCTCCCTATGGAGACATTGTATTTACAAAGGACAATAAAGAGATTATTTTATCCATTGGAACGCAAGATCAGTTCAACAATTTAATGCTTTGTCTAAATGCACTACACTTAATAAATGATGAAAGATTTAAAGACAACAAAGCGCGAGTAGCTAATCGAAAAGAATTGATTAAAACTCTCAGACAACTATTTAGTGAATTTGAAAGCAATGATATTAGATCAAAACTTATAACCAACAAGGTGCCACATGCAAACATTAAAAATATTAAGGAAGTATTTCAAGACCCAAAGTCAAAAGCTTTGGTTTATGAATCCATTGAAAACGGTCATGTTGTCAAAAGAGTTAAATCTGTTGTTTTCAAAATCAGCTAAGAACTAGGCTTATTATATTTACAATTTTGCAAAAATAGATTCATGAAAAATATACACAGACTTTCGATCATTGCAGTTCTATACTATTCAATTCTTATGATTTCAGCTTGTTGCGTAGACGAACAATCTATTCTAAACGGTAAGATAAGAACCGCTATTTTGTCAGATTATGATGTAATGCCAGAGGCTATCAATAACGATGTTATTAAAACCGGATTTAGATTAACACTATTTCCAGAAACTGATATTGTTAATATTGACTTAAGCAGCATCACTCAGGTTTATGGACAAGACTGCCAAAGTTCTGTTACAAATTCAATTATTAATTCAACAGCAGAGATTAGTTTCTCAAAAAATATTTCAATTGGAAATACTGTTTATGAAGCAGGGTCAAATCTTTTATCTGAATCCCAATTTCAAAGTATTGAAGTTACTTCTGATTGCGCTGTTAAAAATTTCTGTGAAATTATTATTGGCTTTCCTACCATGCTTATTTCAACCATGTCTGTTGAAGACGGGCCGATAACTATAAATTTTAAAGCCTCAACAGATGACAATGTTTCTTTTGATTACAACTTTGAAACAATGATTGACTTACTTTAATTAATAATTATTCTTAAGGTTTGAATTTCGTTATCTAATTCTATTTTCAAAAAGTACAAGCCAGGAGACAAGGAATCTTTAATATTTAATTGATTATTGCCATTGATTTGTTCTTTATTTAATTTTAAGACAACTCTTCCTGCGTAATCGTAAATAACTGCATTCTTGATATCCAACAAAGATGATTTATTAAGTATAGTAAAACTTCCATTGTTAGGGTTTGGCACTACTTGTATTTTTTTATCCACAAATAAATTTTCATTTGCAGAAGATTCAAGTTCAAGTTTTTCAATAGTGCTTATACCTGTAGAAGATCCTTCAAAGTCGAAAAAGTATAACTTAAATAAATTACCCTCCAATGTTTTAACAAAATATACCCTATCTAAAATAACATTCCATTGAAATGTGCTGATGTTAATTTCTTTCCAATCAAAACCAATAACATCCGAATCGTTGCTAAAATTATTCTCGAAATCTGAGGCATTTACATTTATGGGATCAATATCATCAGCTTGTGCTATCTCCACACCAGCAGCTGACAATACTCCGGTGACCATATAATTTAAAATATTTCCTTCCCCATCATCTACTGGACTAGTATATCGTGTAAATAACAAGTCCCAATTATCAGGTTCTAAATCCAAAACCGAAGCAGATTCAAAACTAAAATAAGCTCTCTGCTTTCCCCAAAAATTTGCTTTATCAACAACTACAGAATTTAGATTTGTTCCATCTAAATTAGCGTATTTTAAAATGTATTGGGTTTGAGAAAGGGATTCTATTTTGATCTTAATCAACTTATCATCTCTTAATTTGAGAGCGAATAACTTAGTTCCAATTACTTCCATCGTTGATGGATTGTACATGCCCCAACCAAAATCAGCGAAATTTGATTCGTCTCTACCAAAATTAAAGGCACCATCACTCCAATTTGACTCGCTATTGAAAACTCTATTGTTTAAATCTGATTCAATAATTTCTGTATCAAAATCCATATTCCCTAAATCATACAATTCCAATTCATTGCCCATCAAGGAGGCTGATTCATTGATTGAAATTGATGCATCCTGAAATCCAATAGTTGAAAAGGAAATATCCCAAGAAGAATTGTCGATGCTAGTAACTTCTCCTGATTCAATATCATAATAGGATTGAAGTGTATAGCCTGCTCCAACACTTATTTGATCTATATCTTGGGCATAAAGATTTAATGAAAACAATGAAACACAAATTGTTATAAAGGACATTTTCAATGATAAAGACATATTTACGTTATATTTTGATGCAAAACTATTTTAAGTTTTAATATTAAAATACCTCTAAGCTTAAATAAAATACCAGATTAAATAGATTCTCCTATTTAGACTAAGTCTAAATAAAATATAGGCATAACTCAATGTTTATTGATAATATTCATTATTCTACCTTTGAACTTATGTAAAATCAACATAGAATTCATAATATGTTTAAAATAATAAATACCTCCAAACACAAATGGATTAATCAACAAATCGGGGGCGATTTTCAAACTGTTACATACAACGATAAGGAAGCGGCAACTATCGAGATGTCAATCAATAAAAAAGTAGTACAGTACTATTTTTGTTTAAATGGATCTATGACTTTTAAATTTAATCAGGGCACATACTCATTACCTTTGAGTGCGGGTGAAAACTGTTTTTTCTACAATCCTGAAAAAGATCTAGTACCGACTATAGAAACTTCGCAAGGAAGTTCAATAATATTTATATTCTGCTCTATTGAAAAAATCCATCAGCTATTTTTAGATAATAGCTCTGAATTAGAATTTCTAAATAGTGAAAATGTCAATAAGAAAATTTACAAGAAGGTTCCGACTGGCTCAGACACAACTTTGGTATTAAGGAAAATAATCGATTCATCGGCTATAGGTCCAGCACATGAAACTTATAGATATGCAAAAATTCTAGAAGCCTTGAGCTTGTATTTTATAAGTCAATCAAGTAAAGAAAAAGTAAGTTGCCCATATTTACAAGACGAAGAAGTAGTGAATAAAATTAAGCAGGCAAAAGATTTATTGGTTCAAAATCTTAGTACCCCACCAACGATTCCACAATTAGCTAAGCAGGTTGACTTAAATGAATATCGACTAAAAGAAGGCTTTAAAAATTTATATGGATCTACAATGTTCCAATTTCTACTTGATTATAAAATGATGAAAGGAAAACTTCTTCTTGATAGTGGTGGTTTCAAGATAAAAGAAGTTGCCTATGACCTTGGATATCATAATCCAAGTCACTTTATAACAGCTTTTAAAAACAAATTTGGACTTACTCCTAAAAAATATCTTTTATCAAAATGAAAATTTTAGCCCCATTTCTAGTTATACTTTGTTTTTATTCATCTAAGGTTTTCACACAAGATGATATAACCAAGACTAATGATACAATTGACTATAGTGTATTGTTAAAAGATTATGTGATAAGCGCAAACTACAAACCTACACTTTCAAGAGAGTCAGTTTATCAAGTAAATTCAATTTCAAAAGAAGAAATCGCCAAAAAAAATATATCAAGTCTTGATGAATTATTGAGTCAACTTTCAAGTTTTAGAATCCTCTATGATCCAATTTTAGGAACTAAAATATCTTTACGCGGAATTGGTAGTGAAAATGTTGCCATATTGCAGGATGGGATTCCAATTATTGGAAGACTAGATGGCTCTATTGATATCTCTCAAATTAATTTAGATAATATCGAGAGGATTGAAATTATTTCTGGTCCGCAGTCGGTGATTTATGGAAATAATGCAGCAGGAGGTATTATTAATCTAATTACTAAAAAATCACAACTAGAAAAGTATCAAATTAGCTTAGACGCAAATCAATCTTTACCTAAAAGAACAGATGTATCACTTAACTCATCTTTTAATGTCAATAAACTATTTCTAAAGTCAGGTATTTCATATCTAACAGATATGCCTTATAAAATTGATTCATTAAGGGTTTTTGAAGATTTTGAGTTAAATAGCCAAAATACAATTAAAAGAAAAAAATACCCCTGGAATCCTAAGGAACGTATTAATGGATACTTTACGGCGCGATACTTTTTAAATGAAACCAATTCGATTAGTTTTCAAGTAGATGGATCTTCTCAAAATATCGAAAACTTTGGAGAAAAAAGAAGACCTAACTTTCTCCCGTATGCCCTTGATGAACAATATTATACTGTAAGAAAAAATGGAAATTTAAGATATGAAGGACTATTTAATCGAATGAGTTTTGAGGCCATTTTAGCTAGAAATGACTACAATAGAATTCTCTCAAAAAATAGATTTGATTTTACAAGCAATCAAAATGAAAACCAATTTTCAACCAAAGACAGTATTGAATTTATAGCCTACTTTGGAAAGATTGTGGCCGTTTATAGTATTGACAAAACGACTTTATCGATAGGATCTCAATTCGATTATCAACTAGGAACCGGTGACAGATTGTCCAACAACGAGGAACCATTTACCAATATTGTTGAGTCTCAAGAATTGTCATTTTTCAGTGACTTAAGGCATGAATTAAAACCTAATTTTAAAACATCTATATCGGCAAGACTTACATCAAATAAATTATTCGGAAATCAATTGTCTCCCAGTTTCCAAGCTATTTGGACAATAAATAAAAACTTTTCTTTTCGTGGTGGTTTTGCTCGTGGCTTCAGAAGTCCAGACTTAAAAGAACTGTATATTAACTTTATAGATGTCAATCATTTTGTTTTAGGTAATACAGATTTACGACCTGAGCTTACAAATGACTTCAATCTTTCAATGGATTATCAGAAAAATAAAAACAAACACAACCTCCTATTAAGGCTCAATTTCTATTTTAATAAAATAAAACAGAAAATAGTATTGGCACAATTGGATCAACTGCAATATCAATATATAAATTTGGAAAGTTATTCAGTATTTGGTCTTAATCAAAAGTTTGAATTCGCTTATAAAAATATTACGATATCAAATGATTATAATTTAGGATTTTGGAATAATATTGATTCAGAACAACCAGAAATCCCAACTCATTCATTAGTCGTTGACAATATGTTGAATATAAATTACGAATTGCTTTGGAACAAAGTGAATGTTTCATTGACACATAGATATGCAGGAAAAGTGCCTCGTTACTTTCTTGAGAACAACCAACTTAATCAAAGTGTTGCAAGCCCTTATCAATTTATTGATTTTTATACAAACGTGCTTTTTTTAAATGGCAATCTTAGTATAAAAGGAGGAGTACAAAATATTCTTAATATTCAATACAACAATGTCAACAACTTAAGTTCAAATTCCAACCATTCGTCTGATATTAGTTCTAGCCAATTGGTAGCCAGAGGAAGAACATTTCATTTAGGAATAAGGTATATTATAAAAGCTTAGATCAGAGCTTTAAGTGCATTGTAAACGTTACCATCAGAAATTAAGCCTCCGTTCAGAGTCAATTCAAAAATTTCTACTTCTCGAACTTTGGTATAAGCTTTCTCTGCATGAATAATTTCTAGGCCTGCAATTGGTTTCGCAATCAATAAAGAAATCTCCTCGGGATCTGTAAAATCGACATCAATATTTTCGCCAGCTACTAATCCACACATTTCGATTGTTTCTTCCATACAATGAAAAGCAACGATTTCTTTCTTTCCTTGCTTTAGCACAAAGTTCACTTTTCTGAGTATTTTTTCGAATACTACATCACTAAAGAGATCAATAATATTTTGAGCTTTCCCATTGTCCTCACTTAATATCTTTTTCCATTCTTCCGCTGTAATACCATTGATTACAAGATAGTTTACAAACTCTTGTTTAAATTCAATTAATTCTTCATTTGTTAGAAGTCTATATTTGGGCATTTGACTCTCTCTTTTAAAATTGATATTTACCTAAGTACAGGACGAACAAAAATCAAGGTCTTAAATTAATCGTTTTTTGGCTTATTATTTTTTAAAGTTTCTTTTGTTGATTCCTTTTTGAGATCCTCCTTTCCCTATGTTTTTGGAGCTGGTGTTACCTGTTCTTCGTGATCCTCCTTTAGCATTACGACTAAATTTACCTTTTGATCTTCCACCAGAATTTCGTCCTTTATTTTTCGATCTACCATTAGTCCTTCCACCTCTGGTTGGCTTTGGATTCCATTCAGGGCCTTCACCAAACTCAGGAGGCATTGGTGTTTTCATAATTTCTGCCTCAATGAGCTGTTCTATTCTGTAAAACTTATACATATCATCTTCATTGATTAATGTAAGAGCAACACCCGTACTGTCAGCTCTAGCAGTTCTACCTATTCGATGGATATAATCTTCTGCGTCATTTGGAACATCATAATTTATAACCAAATTTATTCCTTTGATATCTATTCCTCTGCTCAAAACATCTGTTGCGACAATGACTCTGGTTTCTTTCGATTTAAACTTTCTCAAGGCATCTTCTCTTTCAGTCTGTGCAAGGTCAGAAGATACGGCTTGCACTTGATAGCCATTCCCCTTTAAAGATCTGACTATCTCTCCTACCTTCTTTTTAGTTGAGGTAAATATGATAATACTCTCATAAGTAGGTTTGTCATTAATTAGCTTTCTAATCAATTGAGATTTTTGGGTATCATAAGTCAAATATGCAGCCTGTAAAACTCCTTTGGCTGGTTTTGAAATGGCAATACTTATTGATTCTGGGTCAATTAAAATTGATTCAGAAAGTTTCCTTATTTTAGGTGGCATAGTGGCACTAAAAAGTAAAGTTTTTTTCTTCGACTTAATATGACTTGCAATTTGTTGGATATCATCATAAAAACCCATATCAAGCATTCTATCTGCTTCATCTAAAATAAGGTATTCGAGTTGAGAAAAGTCAACATAACCCATATTAAGATGAGATATTAATTTACCTGGTGTAGCCACAATTATATCGGTGCCTTTCGACAAGGCTCTTTTCTGCATTTCAAAATCATGCCCATCTCCTCCTCCATACACAGCCATAGACGCAAGATCTACAAAATAGGAGAAAGCCTGGATTTGACGTTCAATCTGCAAAGCTAATTCTCTGGTTGGACAAACAACTAATACCTTAATTTTATCATTTGATTTACCTGTTAGTTGATTTAAAACAGGAAGAATAAATGCAGCCGTTTTACCTGTTCCTGTTTGCGCACAGGCCAAAAGATCTTTGCCTTCAATAATTTTAGGAATAGCTTGCTCTTGGATGGGTGTTGCCTCTTCAAAACCCATGTAGGACAATGCCTCTAAGAGCTTTTCATTTAACCCTAATTCTTTAAAGGTCATATTTTATTTTGTACAATACTGTTAAAACTTAAGTGCGAAGTTAACCAAAGTTTATAAACCGTAGGGAAAGTGAGATGTATCGGTTGTTATTTTTGATAAAACTTGAAATAGACTACAGAACATCTCATTTGGTACTTCATAAGTTAGACCAAGTCACAATACACACAATGCATAATGCAATTTAGCTGACCATATTGGGCTAAAAATATTATGTTGTAGGGTTTTTGTAAAATGATTGTAGGGATTCATGTAGTGTTTTTATCAAAGGGGTAGCTCGATATATAGTGTCAATTAAATGAAACCCCATAAATTATGACTAATACTTTATGAAAAATTTACTGTTAATAATATGCTTTTGTTTTTGCTGCCATCTTAGTGCAAGTGCATATGATGGTAGAATATCGATTTTAAATAGTGCAGTTGTAGAGCTAAGCATAAATGACTACCTATCTGATTTTATTGTTTCATCTACATTTAATCTGGATGACAATAATATTGATATACAATTTTCAACAGCTATAAATCTTATTCAAGTTTTTGATTTAGAAGGAGAATTAATTTCGATCATCCCAATTGATTCTAATGATGTTAGGATGGGATTAAGTTTGTTTGAAGAAGGCAATTATAAATTAGGATTTTTAATCGAAGGCGTGTCAGAAATTCAGTATGCAGACATAAGTATTAATAATTAGAATAAAATCCTCCCCCTTTTAATTTGACAAATAGGTGTCAGAAAATTACACTTATTGTATCCATGTAGTACTCTTGTTGTAACTGGTAGTGCTGCTGTAGGACTTATAAGATAAGAGCAACATTCAACAAGAATGTCATTATAGTAACCTTAAACACAAACAATGAAAAATTTAATTCTAGTATTATTTGTCAGCTTTACCATAGCATCTACAATTAGCGCTGAAAGTGGACCTACTGAACTATTCAAGCATGCAGATGTTGAAGCAACAATTGAAGTGTCAAAAGAAAGAAATTACATATTATTTTCCTCCTATAATACGGCCAATAAGATGATGGATTTTATATTAGAAAATCCAGTGAAAATGGTTCAAATATTTAAAGAAAATGGTGAATTAGAAATGATGGTTCCCGTGATGTCTGACGAAGTAAGTCTTGGCTTGTCTCAGTTTAATAAAGGAAATTACAAAGTTGGATTTTTACTTGAAGGAGTAGATACTCCACAATTTATGAATCTGACAGTAAAATAAAAGAAATAATTATACAGGATGGTGTAAAGGAGAGGTAGTTGTAAAATTACCTCTCTTTTCTATTTAAAACATAGACTTTGCATCAATAAGTATATGCCCATTGTTATCGCCGATTGCAATATTAAAACCTGGATGAATACTATAAGCGCCATAGTTTCCTTGCATATCTAGAGCAAGAAATCCAACTTGCAAATCTTTTAGACTTTTATGTTTCCTACGAATTCTTTCTACAACATCTACGCAAGCTTCATAAGGATTTAAGCCGCGACGCATTGATTCCACAACCATTGCACTACCAGCGGTTCTAATTACTGCTTCGCCTAGCCCAGTAGCAGCAGCAGCTCCAGACTCTTCATCGACAAAAAGCCCTGCACCGATTAAAGGGCTATCTCCCACTCTTCCATGCATTTTCCAAGCAGCTCCACTGGTTGTGCAAGCACCTGCAATTTTACCTTTGTCATCTAATGCAAGTGTACTTATCGTGTCATGATTTTCAATATTTATTTCGGGCTTGTATGTTGATTTTTTCAACCAAGCTTTATAATCAGCTTTTGTCTTTTCGGTAAGTAAGTTTTCTTTTTCAAAGCCATACTCCAAAGCAAATTTTTGAGCTCCTGATCCAACAAGCATAATATGTGGAGTTTCTTCCATTACTTTCCTTGCCACAGAGATTGGATTTTTTATTTCTTGCAGGAAGGCAACTGAACCGCAAGACCCATCTCCTTTCATAATACATGCATCGAGGGTAACGTTACCTTCTCTATCAGGAAAACCACCAATTCCAACAGTTTGATTATCAGGATCATTTTCTACAACTCTTACACCCTGCTCAACAGCATCAATAGCCGTACCCCCATTTTTCAAAATTTCATAGCCTACTTTATTTGCATCTAAACCATGGGTCCATGTAGAAATTATTATAGGCTTTTTACCGTTTCTAAGTTTAGAATTATTTTGGTTTACTGAATTAGACTCAGTACAAGCTTTAAATGGAAGTCCAATGCCAAATAGGCCTGCGATTTTTAAAAAGTTCCTTCGATTCTTCATGCTTTCAAGTTATTGAAAACATTATTAAAATCAAATTAATATCTTATTCTCCAGTAAGGATTTCTTTCTGCTGCTATTGTTTCGCTAATGTATTTGCTAACAATTTGATCAAACTCAACAAGATTTAACTGTTTGCCTTTCATTTTATTTGGCATTGGGATGGCTACAAGGTCAGGAGTGATTGTTACTTTTGTTGCAGTAATAATAACATCGCCTTGATTAATATCTAATTCCAAGATCATTCCAGGTAATCCATAATATCCTTCAGGCCCACCTGAAAAGTGTATACCATCTGCAAACCAGGCATGAATAATTTGATCCTTTGTTTTATCATAGGTTTCCGCCTTCATGCATAAGTACCCTTCGATTTCTTTTATCTCATTTAAAATTTTCCATTTATACTTAGGCAAATCATCTTCAATTACATATTTCTTACCTAGCATTTCCCTCCAGTCTTTGACTTTATTTTTTCTATGATCCCTGTGGATGTAGAATTTTTCTTTAGCCCAAGAATACCCACTATTTGCTTCTTCTTCCTTTCGAGTGTAAAGCGTTTTCTCCTCATTAAAATAATACAAGTAATCTTGCCCTTTATTGTCACTGTTATTACCCCATGTTAGTCTTGCTCGATCTATTTCTTCTGAAGTTAAAAAGGGTAACCTCGACATTATTTTGACATAATCAGTTTTACGATTATATATAATTTTACCATTAAGAACTTGTGCTTGGTTTGGTAAGACAAACAAGAGCATTAAGATAAAGGTCAAATACAATTTCATATTTATTATTTTAATTACCACCATCCTCGATTTTTCTGAATACCTCCTTTCATTCCTCTAATATTATAGCTTAAAGAGAGCATTGCATACCTACCTATGACATTTGAACTAGAAAAGTTCACAGAATTTCCGAAAGCCGATTGTCTAATACTTTGATTGGTATTAAGTGCGTCATAAACAGACACCCTAATTTCTAATTTATTTTCCGGAAGGAAATTTCGGTATAATGAAAAATTAAGGCGAGAATAATTTTGGCTAAAGTCTAGACTTTCGTTTCTAAATATGTTGTAATCATATGTTGAATTCAGATATACCTTTGCAAACAACTTTGTATTTAAGGTTAGTGAATATTCATTGGAAACAATATTTTGATCTTGTGAACTTGCGATATCATATGAAGTATTATTTATTCGATATGATGCACGCCCAATAAATGAAAAGTCATTACTTGGCGTAAATGTCAATCGTACTGAAGGGGAATATGTTTCTTGTTTCGTGTTATTTTGTATATTATTTACAAATGATGGTCTATTACCAAAACGAAACGAACTATTCACTCGTACCGTTAGTTTATTCTTTACAATTGGAAAACTGACATTAGAATAGACACTAGCACTTCTACCGCCATCAACGTTTATTGGCGTTACATAACTTACAAGATTTTCATCGACAATTTCTGAGGTTGAAAATTGAGAATCATAAAAACTATAACTACCGTTTAGGTAGAATCGAACTGCAGCTAGAGGCCAATTTTTACTACCTCCAACAGAAATTGTATTGGATAATTCTGGAGTAAGTGCAGGATTTCCCTCCCTTATGTATAATGGATTTCTTGTATCAACTATTGGTTGCAAATCTACAATTTCAGGCTCCCTTGCTTCTCGTGAATAACCTGCATCCAAATAAAGATTTCTTTGTGGTGAAATATCTATATTAAAATATGGGAGCCAATTATTAAACTGTTTATCGATAGTTCCAACAACAGTTTTATCAAGAGATTCATAATCACCTTCCAAATTAAAAGTTTGATAAGCCATGCCGATGGATATATTATAACCATCATAGCTATATAAAATTGAACTCCCTGCTCTATTTAATAAAATATCGTTGTTATAAGATCTACTTAATAATCCATCAATTTCATCAAAATCTTTTACAACACGAGACCCACTTTCATTTCTGTCACTATAATTATAGAATGACTTCCAAAAGATTTTTTGGGCCAAAGGCTCAACATATAGAGCGTTTGCCTTCAACATATTTTTTTTTGCAAGATCATCATTTGAATATCGGGTTTGCAGATTACTTGGGTTAAGTAAAAATTCTGTTTCTGAATCTTGTGTGTCAAGGACATCCAATTCTGATCCTAAATAGCTTACATTAAAGCCCGATGATCTACCCTTCTTTCTAAACTTTTTACGAAATAAAAAAGAACTTCTTCCTAAATATCCTCTTCTATTCAGATTGTTATCAAAATCTGAATTATTACTCAAGTTATTATCTCGAAACTGGCTAGCGTTTACCTTGGAAGCTTCAAATTGATCCACTAAGGCTCCATCTGCAGTAATTTCAAATGAATGCAATGTATCAATTTCTTTTTCGAAGGAGAGTTCAAGTCTATGCCCTTGAAAATTTGTGGACTCATCATTTGTTGATTTATTCAAGGTTGTAAAATCTTCATAGAACTTCGATTGTTCTGAGACCGTTTCTTTATTTAAACCCGATTGATTGTAAAAATATACGGAACTAATTTTAGTTTTATTATGATCATAATTAAAACTTGCACCACCGTTATAATTTTCTGGCAATCCGCCATTTTCTCCTCCAAGAAAAAATAAAGATTGAATACTTGACTCAATTCCATTATTACCTCCGCCAAAGTAAAAAGTACGCCCACTACCGCCAAACCCGAAGTCTAAATCATTGCCAAAATTGAATGATTGAGATCCCATAAAATCACGATAATCATCCCATGATAAGCCATTTCTACCGGTATTATTCCCTACACCAACTAAACTAAACTGAATTTTATCATTGAATTTATTGTAATTTCCCTTAAGTTCTGCTCTTTCTTTTGTTCCATAGCCTCCAACAATTTTTCCAAATCCACCCTTCTTGAATTCCTCCTTTAATTCAAGATTCATTGTCTTGTCGGATTCTCCCGACTTTATACCTGTAATTTCTTGTTCAGCAGTTTCCGTATCATAAACCTGAACTTTTGAGATGCCTTCTGCAGGAAGATTCTTTGTTGCCGCCTTTGGATCTGATCCAAAAAACGATTTACCATCAACTGTAACCCGATTTACATTTTTTCCATCTGCCAGAATTGAACCATCCTGTTCAACATCAATTCCGGGTAATCTTCGAAGGAGATCCTCCACAGTGGATCCCTCAGGAACCTTAAAAGTTGAGGCATCATATTCAATGGTATCACCTTTCATGACAATTGGTGCTTTGGCGGCTTTTATCACCACAGTCATAAGTTCCTCAGCAAGTTCATTCATCTTGATTTGACCAAGATCCAAACTTTTACCTTCTAGAGTATTTGCTTTTACAACCATAGGAAGAAAGCCAACATAGGTTGTTTTTACAACGTAATCACCTTTTCCAACATCCTTAAATTTAAAACTACCATCTAATTCACAACGTGTATAATCAACCATCGTTGAGTCCTTTCTTTCTAGCAACAAAACCGTGGCCTGAATTAAGGGATTATCTAACGTATCCGTCACTGAACCTTTTATGGATAAATTAGATTGGGCAAAAATGCCATTGGTCAACAAAAAGACGAGGAAGACCAAATGGAAGCGTGTTATCATGCCTAATATTTTTTATGCAAGATACGCAATTCAATAATCGAAGCTCTTAATAGCTTGTTAATGAGTCGATAAAGTATTTATTTTTCTATGAATACATTCAAAACATCGATGAATTATAAACATAATAAAATTTTGTAAAATCAAACTCAATATAGTTGGTAAGGTATTACGTTAGATCCTATCAATTTGACAATCTAATGAGTCAAACTAGATAGTTCTTTCATTAGGCATGGTACTTTTAGTGAAAATTGGGAAAGAAAGTAGATTTGCTTGAATTATTTGAACTTTTCTTTCATAAAAGGCATTAAAATCATATCTTTGCAAACTGATTCTAGAGAATTAAAGAATTTGCCTTATATTTTCAATAATTTAATATGTAAGGCTCCGTAGTTCAACTGGATAGAATACCTGACTACGGATCAGGA
>JAHDIE010000094.1 GCA_020630955.1 Saprospiraceae bacterium | reverse complement strand
AGAGGTAGACAATCACTTTAAAAAAGGATTTGGTAAGTTGGTGATTATGCGATAATGTTAATGGACTACAAGTAATAAATTTTTTATTCAAATGAAATGATTTCTATGTTTAGGTTAATGCTGTGTCTGTTTGTTTATTCTATTATAAACCTAAAGGTTGCATATTGCCAAATGAACTTTCAAGGAGAAAATCTTTATGGAAATGAATGGATTGACTTTAGTAAAGAATATGTAAAATTTTCAATTTCTGAAGATAACATATATCGTATTCCTTATAATAAATTGGTTGAAATTGGTTTTCCAGAGAACATTAAAGGTCGAGAATTACAACTATATTCTTTCGGTAAGCAAGTATCAATATTTACCTCTACTGTAGGAACCTTTGGTCCTCAAGATTATATTGAGTTTGTCGGATATAAAAACAGAGGCGAGTTAGATGCCGTTTTATTTTCAGAGCCAGATTCTATGCAACTCAACCCAAGTTATAGTATGTTTTCTGATGATAGACCCTATTATTTAACTTGGGATTCAAATTCAAATAATAATCTAAGAATAGATTTATTAAGTAATGATTTATCAGGAAACATTCCCAATGTAGAACCCTACTATCTTGCAAAAAATGAAATTGTTTTTTCGGATTTTCATATAAGTCCAGTTTTAAATAAAGACAATATTAGGTACTCCAGCTTTTATAATACTGAAGGATTTGGTTCTGCGCTTAGATCAAACTTTAATATTGAAATAAAAGCATCAAATATTGCATCCAATGGACCTTATCCAAAACTCAATTATAGATTGGGGGCAAGTGGAGGAAGTCATATTCTAAACGTGAAATTTAATAATGAAGAAATACTAAATGAAGTATACTCAGCATATGAAGTAATTGATAAAAATGTTGATCTAAATATTTCTGACATTGATGAAATTAATAATCTAGAAATTGTTGGTAAAGATGGTCAATATGATAATTACTCCATCGCTAGTGTGACATTAGAATATCCTAGATTTTTTAATGCAGAAAACAAATCGTTATTTCAATTTAACATAAGTCAACATTCATTTCCAAAATATTTTGAAATTGATAATTTTTTATCAACTAGCAATAAAGCCATTCTTATTGATGCAAAAAACAACATAAGATTACTGGCAGAAACAGAAGGTGGAAAAGCAAGTTTTTTACTCCCTAGAGGAGATGAAGATAGAGAACTCTGGCTAGCGAATATTTTTTCTACTATTGATGATTTTGAATCAATTAAATTTATTGATTACAGACAACTAGATCCAGAGTACATAATTTTAACGAGTAAAGAACTGGCAGGTGTCGACGAAAATGGACAAGATTGGATTTTAAATTATAAAGATTATCGGTCTGATAGCTATAGAACTGAAATCGTATTTACTGTAGATATCATAGAGCAATTTGGTTATGGATTAGATAATTATCCACAGGCAATTAATAACTGGAGTCAATTTTTGAAAGACAAATGGAATGATTGGGGTTTTGTTTTTATTGTTGGTAAAACCAATGAATATAATCATCTAAGAACCAACATCGAAGATCAATACAACCATGTTCCAACATTTGGTCTGCCTGGATCTGATCAATTACTTTTTGCAGAAATTGGAACTCCATTTCCCAAAGTTGCAGTAGGTAGATTAGCTGCAAGAGAAAAGTCTGACATTAAAAATTACTTAGAAAAAATTAACACCTATGAAGATCGTTCTATTTGGAATCAAACAATAGAACATAAAGCTTGGATGAAAAACATCATTCACTTAAGTGGCGGAAAAGAAGGTTTAGAAGAAGGAATTTTAAGTAATTATATAGATGTTTTTGCGGATATTGTAGATACCAGCTTATTTGCAGGAAGTGTTTCTAAATTTAAGAAGACATCTTCTAATCCTATTCAGAGCTCACTGTCTCAATCTATTATTGATCAAGTGAATAATGGAGTAAGTCTTATCACTTTTTTTGGACATTCAGCAGTAGGAACATTTGATTTTAGCATAGAAGATCCTTCTAAGTTTGATAATTATAATAAGCTTCCGATGATTGTTTCTTTGGGATGTCATTCGGGAAATGTTCATACAAATTCTCTAGGAATTAGTGAAGATTTTGTATTGTATCCAGAGAAAGGAAGTATTTGTTTTTATGCTGCTTCAGGCAGCGCATCAATTAATGCTCAATTTTATCAAGGGTCTTCATTTTACGACCTGTTTGGAAATGAAATGTATGGTCAAGAAATCGGAAGTATTTTCTTGGCAGCCTCTAAAGAAAATGAAATTAATAGTTTCCTTTCTCTATCGTTAGCAGAACAATTGACATTACATGGTGATCCTGCATTAAAATTAAATCCACAAGAAGGTCCAGATTATATTCCAGATTTTTCTAGCATAAGTATAGAACCAGAAATTGTATCAACTAATATTGATAGCCTTACGTTAAATTTTGACTTTGTCAATATTGGAACAGCAAATTTTGATTCACTCGAATATTATATTATCCATAACTATGGGAATCAATTTGATACGTTGAAATTTGTTACATTTTCTTCTAAGTTTCGAGAAAACATTTCCCAGAAAATCCCTTTATTCGGATTAAACTCTGCTGGAAAAAACGCCATTCAAATAATTATTGACCCAAACAATAAAATACCAGAATTGCCAAATCCAGCTGCAGAATTAAACAATAGCTTAAACAGCAATAATGATGAAGAAGGATATTGTTTTTATGTAGTAAATGATAATCCAACTCCATTTTATCCACCAGAATTTTCTATAGACAACAAAAGTAACCTTACGCTTAAAGCTTCTACTGGCAACGCCTTTGTAGATACAAGGAGTTACGAAATTCGGATAGATACCACAGAGTTGTTTAATAGTCCAGTTTTGCTTAAAGAGACAATATCTGTAACAGGTGGGTTAATAGAATGGACTCCACAGATGAATTATACCATTTATAGTATAATATGACGTATATAATTTGTATATTTGAAGATGCCAAA
>JAHDIE010000059.1 GCA_020630955.1 Saprospiraceae bacterium | reverse complement strand
ATAAAAGTTGGTTTTTCGTTTTGTTTTGATGTAGTCCGTCGCTCCCCGCGGCGGGCTTTTTTTATATTTGGGTAATGATCATCCAAAGTATTAAAAACAGTTTTGAAAGAGCCTTTTCTTTTCCACCAAGCTTTATTGTACGAGCACCTGGTAGAATAAATCTAATCGGTGAGCATACAGATTATAACAAAGGATATGTATTTCCAGCAGCTATTAATAAGTATGTTTATTTAGCCTTTTCGGCAAATGTGTTATCAAACGATACAAGAATAGTGGCCAAAGATATTGGAGAATCTGCTTCATTTGACTTAAGTAGAATAAGCAAATCAGATAAATCTTGGAAAAACTTTCTAGCCGGTATTTTGCGCCAATTTCAAGAAGGCTCTCACGCTCTTAAAAATTTCAACTGCCTTATACAATCAACTATTCCGATTGGTGCAGGGATGAGTTCTTCTTCCGCATTAGAATGCGGTTTTGCTAAAGGAATTGCTTACCTTAATAATATTGATATTTCTAACTGGGAGCTTGTAAATATGTCTCATCGGTCCAACCATGAGTTTTTAGGAATTAAGGGTGGGATTATGGATCAGTTTGCCTCTCTATTTGGCAAGGTAGACAAGGGAATGCTACTTGATTGTATTGATCGCTCTTATGAATATGTATCTATTGAATTAGAAAATTATCAATGGGTATTAATTAATACCAACGTAAAGCATGAGAATCTTACTTCTGGATATGGTGACCGTGTGCAAGAATGTAATGAAGTCACTTCATTACTCGGATTCGATTCCTTAAGAACATTGACTATAAATCATTTAGAAAAGAATCGAATAAAATTATCTGAATTGGCATTTAAGCGAGCACAATTTGTATTAAAGGAAAATGAAAGAGTGAAGCTATTTGCGGAAGCATTAAGAAATAAAGAATATGAAGAAATTGGATCATTGCTATATGCCTCGCATGATGGTTTGAAGAACAAATACGAAGTAAGTTGTAAAGAATTGGACTTATTGGTAGATCTAGCAAAAGAACATGAAAACATATTAGGGGCACGCATGATGGGTGGCGGATTTGGAGGATGTACACTAAACTTGATAAAAAAAGAGAATATTATAACCACCATAGATTCTGTAGAGGAAAAGTATTTTGCTTCAAGTGGAATTAAACCTGAAAGCTATATTGTAAAAATTGTTGATGGTGTTACCATTTTATAAAAAGGGATTATGATGAAAAAATACTATGAGCTTTTAGCACTAATTTTATCGTCGTTATTATTTATTACTTGTGATAAGCAGCAAGTAATACCAAATGATGAACCACCTTCAGATTGGTTTTTCAAACAGCGAGCATATCCGTATGCAGATATTAATACCAAAGCTTATCTCAATGCTCTGAATAATAAAAAACAAAATATAATTAATAGAAAATCTCCACCAGCTTTCGATCAAAATTGGACATTCATTGGTCCTTCAAATATTGGTGGAAGGATAACGGACATAGAAATGTGGCCTGATGACCTTAATACAATATTAGCAGGATCTGCATCGGGTGGAATTTTTAAATCGGAAGACCAAGGTCAAACATGGAGAGCAATTTTTGATGATGCAGCTAGTTTGGCAATTGGAGATATGTCAATTTCAACAAGCAATCCTGATGTCATATTTGTTGGTACGGGTGAGGCAAATAGTGGAGGTGGATCTTTGGCATATGATGGGCTAGGAGTATATAGATCAGATAATAAAGGAGAAAGTTGGACGCATGTTGGATTAGATGGTGTGGGCAGTATAGGAAGAGTGGCGATCAATCCTAAAAACGAACAAGAAGTTTATGTTGCTGCGATGGGCAGACTGTTTGGTCAAAACCCAGAAAGAGGAATTTACCGAACAATAAACGGTGGAGATACATGGGATCATATTTTGTCAGTTAATGATTCTACAGGAGGAATAGATTTGGTTATTCACCAAGACCAGCCTGATACTTTATTTGCAGCAATGTGGGAAAGATCCAGAAGACCAAATGATATTATCTATGGAGGGGAAGGTTCTGGAATTTATAGATCTTTCGATGGAGGTGATAATTGGGAGCGATTAGAAAATGGACTACCAGAACAGAATACAGAAATGGGTAGAATCGCCCTTGCGATAGCGCCTAGTAATCAGAATAGAGTCGTTGCATTTGTTGCGGCTAAGTCTGGATTCATTCAAGGAATATATATCTCTGATGACTTAGGGAATAGTTGGACAGAAATTCCAAATATTGGAGTTAGAGATGTTTCATACCAGTGGTGGTTTAGTAAAATTTTTATTGATCCTATCGATGCAGATAAGCTTTTATTAGCAAGTTTTAATATGCATGATTATCATTTAGGAGATCAAAGCTGGGAAGAAATTTTTAAAGGCACTCATGTCGATCAACATGCACTTTTTGTACATCCTTTAGATACAGAATTCGTTGTTATTGGAAATGATGGAGGCGTTTATATTAGCTATGATGCTGGTGAAAATTATATTAAATCTGAAGACCTTCCTAATATTCAATTCTATACCTGTGAAGTTGATCCAAATGATTCAGACATTGTATACGGAGGAACGCAGGATAACGGAACTTACAAGAACATTGGTGATCATAATGATACTTGGCAATTTATCCTGGGTGGTGATGGCTTTAGAGTTGCATCCGAGCCTGGATTTCCAAATTTATTTTATTGCGAATATCAAAATGGAAATGCTTTTAGGACATTAGATGGAGGTTTAACTTTAACATCAATTATTCCGTCCATTGACCCAAATGATAGAAACAATTGGAACACGCCATTGGCAATAGATTACAATGAGCCGACTAGGATCTATTATGGAACAGAACGCATTTGGAGGTCCAATGATAGGGGAGACAACTTCTTTCCAATTTCTGAAGATTTGAGCAATGGTCCTTATGAAGGAAACAGAACTTTTGGTACCATTGTTACAATAGAATCTTCGGTTGTAAACTCTAATATCATATATGTTGGAACCGATGATGGCAATGTTTGGAATAGTTTGGATGATGGAATAAGTTGGAGTCAAATAAATCCAGAAATGAATATTGCACGTTGGACGACTGCAGTATTACCAGATCCAGTAAGTGAGAATATAGCTTATGTTTCTTTTTCTGGTTTTAGATATGATAGTAATGATGGTTCCATTTACAAAACAATAAACAATGGAGAGTCCTGGATTGACATAACTGGAGATCTTCCTGATGTCCCTGTAAATGATATCCAAATAGACCCACGAGATAATAGTTTGTTATTTGCAGCAACTGATATAGGGGTTTATTATTCTATAAATGAGGGATTGAATTGGGAAGTACTCGGACAAGAATTGCCGAATGTTCCTGTTGTTGATATCGACATATCTAATGATGGAAAATTGGTTGCAGCAACTTATGGAAGGTCCATGTATTATTATTTGGTTCCGGATCTGGTAAATAATGTTAATTTACATCCGTCAAAGGTGAAAATATTTCCTAATCCTACAACGGATTATATAATTGTAGAAATAGATGATGCTTTTAAGGATTATACTTTTAGTATGATTAATAGGAAAGGAGAAGTTATCATTAGGGACAATCTAATCAATGAAAAAATATCAGTAAGACATTTGCCTAGAGCGGTATATTATGTATCCATTCGAGATAAAAGAGGAAAGATAGTGAGCACAAAATTGTTCTTTAAAATCTAGTTTCCACCAAAAGTGGTTTCATTTCATTTTGCTTTTCTATGTAAAGAAAATAGAATGTAAGAAGAAGAGATAAGATTAAATAACCAAGTACAAAATATAGACTTGATGGGTTAAGTTCTTCAAGCCTTAACCATGAGTTTGTGTAATAAAGAATTGTTACTCCTAAGATAAATTTTAATGATTCTGCGATCAATGCTAAAAGGCTTCTGTCCAACAAGCTTGTAAATGCAAACAGAGAGGTAAAAAGAAATAATGTATATGCAAGGTTAATGGTATTGCTGTAGCTTCCCATTTTATTAAAGAAAAATAGCATTAAAAATAAATGCAATAATAGTTGTAACCAAGACCAAATAAGAAGAGGTTTGCTAAAAGGACTTTGATATTTTTCCATTTTATATACATCATTGACACTATATTCTGGAAATCGATCAATCAGTTCTGGTGGTCTCCAACCAGTTGGCATAAACCAAATTCTCAATTTGTCTAACCAATTATCTGCACGCCAAGCATCTTTGATAAGAAGCCAAAGATGCTTAAAGTTAATAATAATTGGATTCCATGTATTGGAAGGTCTTTTCACACCATAGACTGCTGGAACAGATGGAAGCTCTTCTTGAAAAGTGCCAAACAACTTGTCCCAAATAATAAATATTTGTGAAAAGTTCTTGTCTAAATATTGTTCATTGATTGCATGATGGACTCTATGATGCGATGGTGTCACAAGTATGTGTTCCAATATTCCCATTTTATTGATCAATCTTGTGTGATACCAGAATTGGGCAAAAAGATGAAGTGGTGAAACGATTGCAATGACTTCAACAGGAATTCCTAAAATAGCTGCTGGAATATAAAAGAAAGTAAATATCGCAACCGTAGTTGAAACCGGTTGCCTCAATGCACAAGCTAAATTAAACTCTTCACTGCTATGATGAATAATGTGCCTATTCCAGAAAATATTTATTATGTGTTCAAATCTGTGTATCCAATAACCAATAAAATCTTCAATGATAAAAGTGATGATGATCAACCATAACATTGATTCAATTTTAAAGATGGCTAGATGCTTTACAAGAAAAGAGTAACTAACGATAATAATGGTAAGACCAAGAACATCTTTAAGCGTATTACTAAGGCCGGAACTAAGGCTGGAAATGGTGTCATAACCTCGATATACATTTTTTTTTAAAATTTTGGAGATGGTAAATTCTATTGCTATTAGCATAAGAAATGCAGGAATTGCATAATTTAGAATTCGAATATATTCTTCCAAAGCCTTATTGTTTAATACAAAAGTAACACTTTGCTTAATTTAATGAATAATGTATTAAATGAAATATTATTTGGCTTAAATATTGAAAATAATCTAATAGATTAATTTACCACAATAGAAAACAAAGCCTAAAGCAAAAGCCTAAATTATGTCTAATCGACTTTATTTCTTTCTTTTATTTATAAATACAAGTTTATTTTCTCAAACTGAATATAAATATAATCAAGGAAATCTGGAATTACCTGATTGGGTTCAGATGCTATATTCTGAGGAACCCAATGCAAAGGAAATAGAATCAGCATTTCAAGAATATTATAAAGTTCACGATTATAAAAAGAACACATACACCCAATATTACAAGAGATGGAAAAAGGAATTTCTTAAATACGCAGATAGGAACGGAAAAATAATATTACCGTCAAAAAAACAAAGAGAAAAAACCAGATCAGAATACTTAAAGCGTCTTAAGGCTTCTCAAAGTGACTCAAGGCTGGTTATAAATAATTGGGAAGAAATTGGTCCTTGGGAATATGACCATGAGGCAACAATGAATCTTAGCGTACAATCACCGGGTTCTGCTCATGTATATACAGTTGAACAATCAAAAAGCAATGATAATATTATATATGCTGGAACAGCATCTTCTGGAATTTGGAAATCGATAAATAAGGGAATTAGTTGGGAGAGGATTGGAAAAAGCTTGTATCTCTCAAGTGTTTACTCTATTGAGATTGATAATTCTAATTCAGACATAATATATTTTGCAGGGGGTAATAGGATTTGGAAATCTATAGATGGAGGAATTTCCTTTATTGAAACTGGAAACGGTTTTTGGTTTGGTTGGGTTCGTGATTTAAAAATGGATCCATCAAATAATGAAAAATTATTTGCAGCCACAGATAATGGATTGTACCAAACGATCAATGGTGGAGCAACGTGGAATTTAATTGCAAATGGAGAATTTATGGAAATAGAGTTTCAACCCGATAATCCCTCAATTCTTTATGCCGTAAAATTAATTGGAAACAGAACGGAATTTTATAAATCAATCGATGGAGGTAACACATTTACATTAAAACTAAATGGTTGGCCAGGTGTTGAAAGTTATGACACTTTTGGTGCTTTTAATGCCTTAAGTTTAGATGGTAATAGTGCATACGGAGAGTTTTCAAATGTACCATTGGGTTCTGCAAGTATTTCGAATTTTACTATTGAATTGAGAGTTAAATCGGCTGGTTGGAACAGTGACCCTTCAATAATATCTAATAAAAACTGGAATTCTGGTTTGAATAAAGGATTTGTTCTTGCAGGTAATACCAATAGTAATACTTGGAAGTTTAATATAGCTGATGGAACCAATAGAATGGACTTAAATGGAGGAACAATCAACGATAACCAATGGCATCATTTGGCGGTTACCTATTCTTCAAATGGGGAATTAAAACTCTATCAAGATGGTGTTATGGTAAATAGCATGACTACAACCATAACTACAGATGCAGATCCATTATTATCTCTTGGTTTAGGTCAAGATGGGACTTTAAATTATAGTGCTTTTTTTAATGGGGAGGTAAATGATATTCGCATTTGGAATTCAGTTTTAGATGATTTAACTATTCAAAATTGGCGATGTTTGGAACTTAATGATACACACCCTTTCGATAGTTCTTTATTAAACCATTGGAAAACCAATGAGGGTAGTGGAACGGGTCTTAATGATTCTGCTGGAAATAACAATGGAACTGCACAAGGAAACACAATGTGGACTAGTAACAATGACTACCATTGTGTTAATTCTGAAATGAGTGGCACCGATGAACAGAGAAGAATTGAAATGGCTGTAACTCCTGCGGCACCTAATAGCGTTTTTATCTTGGCAACTGGAAGTATAAATGATGGATCCGGACTTTATGGTTTTTATAAAAGCACTGATGCTGGAGAAAGTTTTACACATATTTGTTGTGGTGATGGTCCTGGTGGCCCAGCTTCTATCACAAATAAAAACATTGTCGGTTATGCTTTCAATGGAGATGAAGATGGTGGTCAATATTATTATGACCTAGCACTTGATGTTTCACCAGTTGATTCCAACAAGGTTTTTGCTGCAGGTATAAATGTAAATAGATCTGAAGATGGAGGAGTTAGTTGGGAAACCAATGCGCATTGGGTAACTTGGGTTGGTTCTAATACTAAAACAAGATATACTCATGCTGATGTTCATGATGTAAAGTTTTTTACAACTGAATCAGGAGTAGATATGTGGGTAGCTTCAGACGGAGGACTTTATTATTCTGGTGACCAAGGGGACACAATAAATCCAAGAATGCACGGTATTCAAGGCACAGAATTTTGGGGTTTTGGTTCTAGCTACAAAGAAGATGCTATGATTGGTGGAACATATCACAATGGAACTTTAGCGCACTTAAATGATACCTATCTCAAAGGTAAAAATGATAAGGGTGGATGGTTTGCAGGTGGTGCTGCGGATGAGACTAGAGGATTTGTTCATCCTTCATCAGGAGATGTAATGTTTTCAAATTTAGGTATGTTTCAAGTTATTGATAGAACAATGAATTGGAATTCCTTGCCTTTTGATCACAGTAAAAATTGGAATGCAAATGGACAACCTGGTAAGTATGGAAATTATGAATGGGATCCCAAGTGTTATAATCATTTCTACTCTCCCGTAGGTTCTAGTCTTTGGAAAACGGAAGACAATGGAAATAGTTTTTCATTAATTCACGATTTTCAAACAGGTTCAATATATCGAGTTAGGATTGCGCTTTCGAATCCAAATTTTATCTATGTTGTGCATAATGATGAACCCAATAATATTGTTAGAATATGGAAATCAGTGGATGGAGGTCAAAATTGGGAAGATGTAACACCTCCTCATTCTGTGGTTGGAAATTTGAATTTTAGAAGTAAGCTAATTGATATAGATCAGAGAGATGAAAATATCCTTTATTTGGGAATTGTTGGGTCAAGTGTTGGTAATAATGTTTTTAAAACTACAGATGGGGGAGCTACTTGGATTAATTTGAGTGGTGTGGGTTTAGGAGATGAATACTTATTGGATTTAAGTTTTCATCAAGGCAGTAGTGATGGTTTATATGCAGGGACTACAAATGCAGTTTATTTTTATAATAGCAATTTGAATGAATGGGAACTTTATAATGATGGACTTCCTATTAAAAGCCGATGTGGTTACTTATATCCATATTATACAAAACAAAAAATGAGATTAGGCACCTATAGTGGTGCATATCAAGTGGATCTAAATGAAAATTTTGGACCAGTTGCGAAAATGGCAGTTGATAAATTGGAGGCAATCTGTTCAAGGGATAGTTTTTATTTTAAAGATTTATCATATGTTTCAGATAATAATCGGTCTTGGCTTTGGACCTTTCCTGGAGCTAATCCTTCAACGTCAACACTTGAAAATCCAGTTGTGGTCTATTCAGAAGCAGGAAACTATGATGTTACCTTAACAGTAAGTGACGAATTTGGATCAGATACCCAAACAATAGAAAACTTGATTACAATAAATGAGTCAGATTGTCATTTGGATACTATTCCTGGTCTTACTCTAGTACCAACTAATACAGGTCATGTAAATTTAGGTCGACCAAATACACTAGACTTTCATAATAATGATCACTTTTCTTTTATGGCTTGGGTCAAGCCCAATATTGATAATATGACAGGTTTTATATTGTCCAAATATGATCGTTATGTTGTAGGACAATTCCAATTTGGCATAGAAAATGGAAAGCTTATATGCACTCGAGAAGTTCAACCATATACATCAATTGGAAACACTTCTATATTAAAAAATAATTGGTACCATGTTGCTGCAAGTTATGATGGGACAGAGCTCAAAGTTTATGTAAATGGACAATTGGATGGAGCAATCAATATGAATGGAACTATTAATTCAATAAATAGGGATTTATTGGTTGGAGCAAGATATAGAAGTGGAGAAATTAATGATCATTTTGATGGGCAGATTGAGGAATTATCGATTTGGTCAAAAGCGTTGACACAAGAAGAAATAAGAGAGTTAAAACATCTAACTCTAGATAAAATAGAGGACGATCATTTAGAAGCATATTATCAATTTAATGAATCAGGAGAAATTGTTTTTGATCGAAGAAAGTTTAATCATGGAGATTTAATTGCAGATGGTTCAAGAGAAAATTCATCTTGCCCAGTAGGGACAGGGCAAAGTTATCGATTAAGTGTTTTAGATGGAGGCAACTATGACTTTATTGATACAGGAATTCAATTAATTTTTGAGGATGATGTAATTTATCCTGACGGAGAGTTGGTAGGATTTAGAATTAATATTATGCCTGATAGTATTTTGAACACACCAACTATTCCTAAAAGTGGTTATTGGATTATTAATAATTATGGAACCAATCAAAACTTTGACAACCTCAGTTCCATGCAGTTTAATGAAATAGATGTAGAAGCAATTGAAGCAAATAACCCTAATGTTTTAAAACTTTTCAGTAGAAACTCAAATGATCATGGAGATACATGGGATACAAATATATCGGTAGATGCTGCGACGCTAGGCTCTGATCAAGATGGATCAGTTGTTTTTAATAATAATATTAATAGCTTTGGTCAATATATTATTCACGTTGAAGAATGCCCTGATACCTTATTGATAAATTTTTCCCCAATTGAAGGTGATACCTTGAAAGCAGCTATTTCAATCAGTTCCGATGGAGAAGAATTTTCAGGATCAAATATTGTATTTCATGCTGGAGCAAGTATAAATTTGGATGCAGGATTTACAGTTGAAAGCGGCGCAACATTTTTAGCTGAAATTCAATCATGTTTTGCAACTACAAATATTGTTATGGATGATTACCTTTCATATCAATCGGAAGAGGATGCATTAAAAGTGATAAATAAGATGATTGAAAAAGAAAAAATAAAAGTAGAACACAACACGAGTTTATTAGGTAAAGTCGATGCAATAAAGTTGTTAGAATTAATATTCAAGTATATTTCCTATTGATTCTATTTGGAGATTTAAATCAAAATATGAAAGTAAAAAAGAAAGCAATTGTATTGACTGGTGGAGGAGATTGTCCTGGCTTGAATGCCGTGATTCGAGGCTTGTATAAATCTGTTAAGTATGATGGAGAATGGGAATTGTGGGGAAGCATCGAAGCATTTAATGGGTTATTAAGTGATCCAATAAATATTATAAAGCTTGATGATGAAAAGACCAGAGGGATACATGTGAAAGGAGGGACTATTCTGAGAACTACCAACAAAGGGAATCCATTGGATTTTCCAGTAAAAGATAAAAATGGAAATTGGACAACAGAAGATCGAAGTCAAGAGCTTGTAGACAAGATTTTAGCTTTAGGATTTGAGGCTGTAGTTAATATAGGAGGAGATGGAAGTCAAACTATTTCTCAGAAACTATTTGAAAAGGGATTACCAATTATTGGAGTTCCTAAAACAATTGACAATGATCTATCAGCTACTGATGTAACCTTTGGTTTTACCACTGCCGTTCAAATTGCTACTGATTCTTTTGATAAATTGGTAACTACCGCAGAAAGTCACAGAAGAATAATGATCATGGAAGTTATGGGAAGAGATGCAGGATGGATTGCACTACATACAGCAATTGCAGGTGGAGCAGAAATATGTTTGATACCAGAAATCCCATATGATCCTGATATAATTTTAAAGTCTATTGAGAAAAGATATGATTCTGGGAAGGGTTTTGTAAACATTGTTATAGCAGAAGGAGCAAAAGAAAAGGGAGGAGAAGTAATAGGCAAAAGCGCCAAAGATTCAGGAGATGCTAATTTTAAATTGGGTGGGGTAGGAATGTATTTAAGGCATCAATTGGAAAAAAGACAAAACTTTGCACAAGTCAGAACTACTATTTTAGGACATACACAACGAGGAGGAACTCCAATTGCTTTTGACAGAATATTAGCAACGAGTATGGGAGTAAAAGCCTTTGACATGATTAAGGAAAAACAATTTGGAAAGATGGTTGCGTATAAAAATCATAGGCTAACAACTGTAACATTGAAAGAAGCAACTTCTTCTTACAATTATGTAGATTTAAATCATTACCTTGTTCATACTGCGAGAAAAATGGGTGTTTCTTTTGGCGATTAATTTGTTTCGTTGAGCCTGAAACCGACGCCATGAATATTTTCAATATTTAAGCTACTATCCGCTTTTAAATATTTACGTAATCGAGAAATAAAGACATCCATCGATCGTCCCATAAAGTAATCATTTTTACCCCAAAGTCTTTCAAGGATGGTTGCTCTTTTAACGATTTGGTTTTTTTGTTCAATGAGTAATTTGAGAAGGTCGGCTTCTTTCTGAGTTAGTTTTTTTTCACCATCTGGTCCATTAAGTATAAGGTTGGCGTAAGCAAAACTATATTCTCCAATTCCAAAATTATTTTGTGTATTTCCAGTTGTTGTAATAAATTTTCGTTTCAGGAAAACCTCTATTTTCAAAATTAGTTCTTCTATGCTAAAAGGTTTGGTGATATAATCATCAGCTCCCAATTGTAGCCCTGATATTTTATCTTCTTTTAGGGATTTGGCTGTTAGGAAAATTAGGGGAATCTCTTGATTTCTATTTCTAATTTCCTTTGCAAGTGAAAATCCATCCATTTCTGGAAGCATTACATCTAGGAGACATAAATCAAAATCTTCATCTCGAAAAGTTTTCAGAGCGGATTTACCAGTGAGACAATGTACAACCTCGTACTTGTTTAGCTCTAAGTTATCTTTTGTGACATAAGCTAAGACTTCATCATCTTCCACATATAGAATTTTTGCCTTTATTTCCATCTTATTTGTTCTTTGGTATAACGATTTTAAATTCAGTACCGATTCCTTCTTCCGACTCAATATCGATTTGCCATTTTGAAGCATCTATAATGTTTTTTACATAAAACAAACCTAAACCAAAGCCTTTTACATCATGTATGTTTCCGGTAGGGATTCTATAAAACTTTTCAAAAACTTTCTTTTGCATTTCTTTCTTTATTCCTATTCCGTTGTCTTTTATTGAAAGTTCATAATTGTTTACATCACTTTCCTTAATAGCTACTTTTACTTTTGCTTCTTTATCACAATATTTAAATGCATTGTCGATGATTGTGCTTACTACATTGGTTAAGTGCAATTCATCAGCAAGGATGGTTGCATTTTCAAAAGTAGAACGAAAGACAATTTGGTCTCTATTTTCGTTTAGTTTTAATTTTTCATTACTAACGATATTGGCAACTAATGAAACTAAATCTATTTTTGTTTTTTTAATTTCGAATTGATCCTTTTCTAATCTTGCAATATTTAGAACTTTTTCAACTTGATTGTTTAATCTTTCATTTTGAGTTTTAATTATCTCGGCATACTTAACTAATCTGGAATTATCTTGAATAGCTTTATCCGTTCTAATAACATCCGATGCAATTTTAATAGAAGAAATGGGAGTTTTGAATTCGTGTGTCATATTGTTGATGAAATCTTTTTGAAGTTCTGTCAACTGTTTTTGCCTCAAGATTACCCACATAGCGTATGCAAAAAATGCAATGGCTAAAAAAGCGATTATACTAAAGAGGATAGACTGACGCATTGAGTCTATGAGATAACTTCCCCTGCTTGGAAATTTTACAACAAAATAGTAGATAAGGTCATCAAATTTTGGAAGGTTTTCACTTCTTACAAACTCTTTAGAATCTTCATTGATGCTGCAAAAATTTCCATAAACCAATTGATCAGAACTACAATCATATACAGCATACTCAAAGACTGTATTTAGTGAAGCTTTTTCGAATTCTTGAAAAAGATAATCTTCTAAGATATTAGCATCGATGGCACTGTTTACATTTACAGAATAGTAATTGGAAGACCTTCTATTGATTAAATCTGTTTTTGGCAATTCGGATTTATTATAAACAGAAATTGCTTCTGCAACACGCCTTAATGCAATTGTAACAGATTCATGAAAATCATCTTCTTTAATATTTAATGTTCTGCTTACCCAATACCCTTGAATAAAGATTATACCTGCGATTGCTAGACTACCCAAGATGATAATAATACGAATACTCTGTGTAGGCATTTACAAGATTGAATGTTGTACAAAGTTAGGTCTTATTTTGCTACAATAATTGATTGAAACATTAATAACAAGTCATTAACAAGAGATACAATTGCTTTGAATTAATCAATTGAGTATTGATGAACTAGTGGCTTACCAACGAAAAATATTAATTTTGCCAAGAGCATGAGTCGAATCTATATCATATTTATCATATTATTTGTGTCAGGAAGTTTAACTGCTCAAAGTATATTTGATGTATATCGAGATTCAACAGAAATTATAGAACAGCAAACGGCTACTGGAAAAATCACCTTTGTTGACGATCAAATTGGAGATGAAACGACTAACCCATTTGAAGTATCACATATTCCGATACGAAAAAACCAGGCAGTTAAGGCAATTTCCCTTGGTGAAGAGCCTAAAACAAAGATGTCAAGAAAGGACATAAGTACAATATCTCCTTTGTCAATTATTGCAATTTCTACTTTGGTTCTAGGTATAATATTGTTTTATTATCGAGGAATTCTTGGTGATATTTTACAATCCTTGATGAACATGAACTATATGAGTTCTTTTATGGGTAAATCTTTAGGAGCCTATTTGTCTTACTTTTTTGGACTGTATCTCATATTTATACTCAACCTTGGTTTATTTATAGTGCTTTCATTTAAAACAATTACACCAGCTAATCCAAGCTTGCCTTTAATCTATATAATCCTGGGAATTTTGGCTATTTATTTACTTAGACACCTGTTTTTACTTGTTTTTGGCTGGATTTTTGAACTCGAAGGAGAAGCTGGAACCTTTTCTTTTTTAATTGCTTTATTGAATATATCGATAGGTCTAGCTTTAATACCGATTAACTTATTTATAGCATTTTCACCATTAGAATTGGCTAAAGCGCTAGTATTTATAGGGATGTTTGTTATTATTATGTTGGTCCTTTTAAGGTACTTTCGAGGTGCTTTGGTAAGTTCAAGACGAATTGGGAGCTCTCCTTTTCAGTTTTTTCTTTACTTTTGCAGCTTCGAAATTGCACCAGTTTTGATAATACTTTATTGGATTGGCCTGTATGGCTGATTTATATTAAAATTTATACATAATATGGCGTCAAGTATTAAGTCTTCTAAGGAAACCTTCAGAACAGTGAAGACGATTCTTGTTTCCCAACCAAAACCTGAAAGATCTCCTTATTATCATTTGGAACAAAAATGGGATGTAAAAATTGACTGGCGTCAATTCATTCATGTAGAAGCTGTTACTGAGAAAGAATTTCGGAAAAATAGATTGAGACCAGACGAATTCACAGCCATTATATTTACAAGTAAGCTTTCAATTGAGCATTTCTTTAGACTTTGTGAAGAAATGAGGGTGAAGATGTCAATGCAAACTAAATATTTTTGTCTAACTGAGGCTATTGCAAATTATCTTCAGAAATTCATCATATATAGAAAAAGAAAAGTATTTGTTGGAGTTAGAAAGATTGAAGATCTAAAAAACTCGTTCACAAAGCACAAAGGTGAAAAATTTCTTTTGCCATGTTCAAATCTTGGAGCCAAAGAAGTGGTTTCATTTTTGAAAGAAAATGAATTGGATTACAAAGAAGCAATGATGTATAGAACAGTTGCAAGTGATCTTTCAGATCTTAGTGATGTGACATATGATGTACTTGTGTTTTTTAGCCCATTAGGAATTGAATCATTGTATGAAAATTTTCCTGACTTTAAACAAAATAATACAAGACTCGCAATTTTTGGTAATTCGACAAATAAGGCAGTGGTTGAAAAAGGATTGACAGCTAATATATTAGCACCCACACCTGAATCCCCATCTATGTCAATGGCATTAGAGAATTATCTAAAGAAATCAAATAAGTAGTAAGTGGTAGAATTTGAATGGCTGAAAGATCATCTCATTAAGTCATTCCAAAATGAACTTCCTGGTTGGGAGGCTCAAAAGCAATTGTCACCTGGATATAATCCTTCTTATAGAATTGCGAAACCAGATGCAAAGAAAGCATCAGTAATGGCACTTATCACAAACTTTAATAACCGTGCGCATCTATGTTTTATCAAAAGAGCTTCACATTATGTTGCTGATAAACATAAAGGTCAAATTAGTTTTCCTGGGGGACAAATAGAACAAGGGGAGAATAAAAAAGAAGCAGTGTTAAGAGAAGTGGAAGAAGAAATCGGAATCAACTCAAAGCAATTTGAAATAATTGGAGAGCTGAGTCCATTATATATTTTTGTAAGTAATTTTTTGGTCTTTCCGTTTGTTGCTTTCGCCAAATCAGATTTAAAGTTTGTAAAAGATCCAACAGAGGTTGATGAAGTAATTCAGTGGCCAATTGATAATTTACTGAAAGGTTTTCAGAAAAAGGATATAGAATCGAGAGGTTCAATTATTAAAAATGTACCATATTATCCTATAGAGAATGAAATCTTATGGGGAGCAACTTCCATGATGACAGCTGAACTCCTACGGTTAATTTAATAATCAATTATTAAAGAATCCCAATTTGATCTTCAGTAATATGTATAGTTCTTATTTCCTCTGTTCTTGAATTGATATCACTGCTTGCATTTTCTAATCTCAATACCCCTCTTGGGCATACTGCAGAACAAACACCACAACCGACACATGATGACCTTACAATATCTTGTCCTCTTTGAGCATAGGCCCTTACATCGATTCCCATTTCACAATATGTTGAACAATTTCCACACGATATACATTGACCACCATTGGTAGTAATCCTAAATCTTGATTTATATTTTTGAACTAGACCTAGATAGGCTGCCAAAGGACAACCGAATCGGCACCAGGTTCTATTACCCATGAGCGGATAAAATCCAGTTCCAACAACACCAGCAAAAGCTGACCCAATAAGAAAGCCATACCATCCTCTGAGAGAATTGCTATCAATAAAAAATACGTGAGATTTTCCAGTGAAATAATGGTAGAGAACCAAAATCGTCATAACAACAGCAGCAACCAATACTCCATGAATAATCCACCTTTCAAACTTCCATGCTCTTAAACTTTTATCAGAAAGTTGTCTAAAAGGATCCCCCAAAGTTTCTGCTAAACCACCACATCCGCAGACCCATGAACAATACCATCTTTTACCATAAAAATAGGTAATGACTGGTACACCAATTAGCATTAGGACAATACCCCAAACCAACATAAAGATACCGAGGTTTCCACTACTCGTTAAAGAGTTTAGATTATAATCAAAAAAGAAAGAATAATTTAATGGCCAAATGTTTTTAAAATCATAATATGGATAATTTAGACGAACTAAAATTTCCGGAAGGGTAAATGCGATGGCGGTTTGGAAGAACATAACCGATGCGGTTCTTACCATTTGATATTTATTATGTCTGTATTTTGAGATCATCCTGATTCCCATGACCAAGACGATGATCGTGTACATCAATCCATATAAAAACCATTGACTCGCGGGATTTCCACTTAATTTTTCACTAATTGGTGAAACGATGGTTATCCAATTGGTTATCAACTCTGGTTTCCAGTATAATAAAATATAAAAACCAATTAAATAGAGTCCAAATAACATACCCAGCCAACCTGTGAGAATAACGGAAGCTGAACGAGGAGGACTTAATTCTTTTTGCTTTTCGTATACAAAGACCAATGCAATTATTATACAGGCAATAATCAAGGTTAACATTGACCAAAAATAATTTCCATTGTTATAGTAGTATCCATAAATCAATACACCGACAATCGTAGCAATAAGTATTACTAGCTTGGGACCAAATTGAAGACCCTTGGTTAGAGAAGAATGATATATCCCATCATTTTTAATTCCTGGTGTATGGAAAAATTTTGGGATAATAAAAAGAATTCCACCTAAGATTGCCAGGCCGAAAGTAAGCAGAAAGGCTAACCATCTGTTATTACTGACCCATCCTGTTCCTGATGCCAAGGTTATGTTTTTGACATAATCTTTTATTTGCCAATCACCAATTTTAAATTCCCATTCTTGAATGTTTGTCGGTGGGTTGTTTTTAAATTCTTGATTTAAATTTACTTGACATTGTTTTATTACTTCTTTTAATTCCTTGGTGAACTCAATATTGCTTGAATATTCTTTATTAAAGAAGTTTTTTTGTTTGGCGACTTTTAATATTTCTGATTTGTGATTATGGTTGTCTAACGATAGACTTTTTTCAGTTAATGTGAAGTTGTTAAGTCCAGCTAAAAGTGTAAAGAATAAAAAAGCTCCAATAAATATTAGTATCCCTATTTTTTGTAATAAATTCATTTGTCAGCTTTAAGGAATGATAGAACTTGATCTAATTTTCTTTTCTTTTTAAGACTTAAGTTTTTACCTGTTTGTAGATTGTATTGTGATAATAGCTCTCCTTCGTATTGTTCGCAAAATTCTGGATCAAAGTTTGCTAGACTCAAATTTTGAAGAACATTTTCTAGTGAATTTTTTTGTTCAATCCATTTTTCACAAACTTCATGTCTAAATCGGATTCCCATAAGGTTAAAGCCAAGAACCTCATAGGTGTTTTTATTGTATACAATTTTAATTGATTTTTCTCCATCTTGGTGTTCCCAATATATATGGCTATGATGATCTGCAGGATGAGGAGGTACATCACCATAAACTTGATATTCGATATCTAAAAACTTGGCTGAATTGAACCAAATACCTGGATCATAGGATAGGTTTTTACCTGAAATGTTATAAGCAACTGTTTCACCCATCATTCTGCCGGTATACCAGATAGCTTCGATAGCCCTTCTTCCTGGTTTAGGTGTTTTTACTTCTGCGCAATCACCGATTGCATAAACATTAGGAATATTGGTTTGAAGATTTTCATTGACAAGGATTCCTCTATTGGTTTCTAATGTTGTGTTTTTAAGCCATCCAATATTTGGACTAACACCTGCAGTTAATCCAACATATCCACATTCAATAATTTCACCAGTTTCTTTTATGGAAACTGCTTTGGCCTTTCCGGTACCATCGTCTATAATTTCACCAAGGTTTTTATTTAATCTAAGGTCGATTCCATGATGAATTATATGGCGGCTGATCATTTCGGACTCTTCTTTGGGTAGTGCGTTATTCCAATACGATTCTTCTCTTACAATCATTGTAACTTGAATATTTCTTGAAAGAAACATTTCAGCCATTTCAAGGCCTATCAAACCACCACCTACAACAATAGCTCTTTTAAGATTTGGACTATATTTTTCCATATTATATAAATCTTGTAAGTGGTATAGCCCACTTACACCTTCTAGATCTTGGCCTGGCCAACCAAATTTATTAGGTTTTGATCCAAGTGCTAAGACAAGTTGATCGTAATGAAGATTATCTCCAGATTGACAATGTAGAGTATTGGTTTCAAAGTCAATTTTTAACACATGGTCTTCCTTTAACCCTATTCTATTTTTTTTCCAAAACCAAGGCTCATATGGTTGGGTATCCACTTCTCTCATATGACCCATATAGATATACATAAGTGCCGTCCTACTGAAAAAATATTTTGACTCTGAAGAGATGACAGTAATGTCATTGTTGGAAAGTTTTCTGACCCAGCGAGCAGCCGTTATTCCACTGATTCCATTTCCTATGATGATAGTGTGCACTTATAAAATAATTTTGGTAAAAGTATATCCAAATATAAACTAACGATGTCTTAGGTTAGACAAAACATTATAATTAAAATTATCTATGAATTCAGAAGAAATAACTGTTTATAAATTAGAGAAAAAGGTAGTTCCTTTCTTATCTTCCGAAAAAATTACTATTTAAATTTAATA
>JAHDIE010000093.1 GCA_020630955.1 Saprospiraceae bacterium | reverse complement strand
ATGGATTGGAGAAAAAATTCAAAGAATTTAAGGGCATAAAAGATGTAAAGATTGAATTGGAAACAGGTCAATTTAGTTTTACATATCCTGCTGAAAAGGAGTTGGGCTTAGAGAATGTAGAGAATCAAGTAGAAAAAGCTGGCTATACAGCTGTGACAACTAAAATTGTAAGAGCGGATGGTAAAATAGAGGAAAGCAAGCAAAATATTACCGAATTAACAGAGGAATCTATAATTGTTAGCAAAGACATTTTTGTTTCAGGTAATTGCGGTATGTGCAAAGCTCGTATTGAAAAGACTGCAAAACAGGTGAACGGAGTTGTCTCGGCAAATTGGGATGAGGATAGCAAAATGCTCAAACTGGAGTTTGATAGTTCACAAACATCTATCGGTGAGGTATCTCAAGAAGTTGCTAAAGCAGGTCATGATACAAAGTATTCCAATGCGGAAGATAATGCATACAACAATCTTCCTGGATGTTGCCAATACGAAAGAGCTCAATAAATCAACCGAAGGAGGATATTTATTTATCCTCCTTTATTAAAAAATAAAAAATGAAATCATATATATATTTATTAGGATTGATTCTTTTAAACTTAACCACGAGTTGTAATAACGGAACAAAAGAATGGTCATACGTGAAAACTATAGACTTAGGCTCAACTGCTCCAATTGGATTAACGGCTATGGAAGGTTATTTGTGGATAGCTGACGGTGACAATAACAAATTAATACATTTAGATGGTGAAGGAAAAGTCCTTTTTAAAGAAGAGGGTTTTGAAAGACCAATGCATATTGCCTCTGATGGCGAATCAATATATGTTCCAGAATATGGCAAGGATCAAATAACCATTTTCAAAGGAGATGAGAGAACAAAACTAAGCCTTGTTGATTCTCTTGATGCACCAGCTGGGATACACATTGAAGATAGGCATATTGCAATTGCTGATTTTTATAATCACAGGATTCTTTTTGGAAACGATGGTAATTGGGTTTCATTTGGAAAAGAAGGTAAGGCGGAAGGAGATTTTTACTATCCAACTGATGTACATATTGCTCATCAAAAAATCTATGTCGCTGATGCATATAACAATAGAGTTCAGGTTTTCGACTATAAGGGTACACATCTACAGACCATTGGAAATGCGGAAAAGATGAATGCTGCCACTGGAATTTATGTAGGAAATGAAATCAATGTTACGGATTTTGAAAATGATCGAGTTTTGATTTATTCACTTGAGGGAAAGCTGGTTCAGATTATAGAAGAAAATTTAGATAAGCCAACTGATATTTTTATAAAAGATAACGTCTTATACATTGCTAATTACAAGGGCAAAAATTTAATGACCTACAAAAGAAATTTATAATGAAACATGAATATAAAATCGGTGGTATGGCTTGTGAAAGTTGTGCTGCCAAAATTAAATCAAAGTTCTTAACCTTACCCCATGTAAACTCTGTCAAAATAAGCAAAGCTACTGATACTGCAACAATTGAAATGTCTAAGCATATTCCAATTGGCGAATATCAAAATGCCTTAAAGCAACTTGATCCTAAATACTCCATCAACCCAATAAATCATAGTGAGGTAGGCGAGCAAACAAAGTCATGGTTCAAAGCCTATCGACCTATTTTGTTGGTGTTCATTTACATTTTACTTGTAACATTGCTTATTCAATACACAAGCGGTGCATTTGATATTAGAAAGTGGATGAGGCATTTTATGGCTGGTTTCTTTTTAGTCTTTTCATTTTTCAAAATCTTGGATTTATCAGGGTTTGCTGATAGTTATATGACCTATGACATCATTGCTAAGAAATGGAGAGAATGGGGATATGTATACGCCTATATAGAGTTGTGTCTTGGGATCGCCTATCTAACTAATTACTATCCATTGATTACTAATATATTAGCTTTTGGTGTGATGGTAGTTTCTGTTATTGGTGTACTTCAAAGTGTATTGAATAAACGTAAAATCAAATGTGCTTGCTTGGGAGCTGTCTTTGACCTTCCTATGAGTACTATAACCATTATAGAGGATGCATTGATGATATTGATGAGTGGGTATATGATTTTATCTCTTTTAAACTAAATACAGAAATGAAAAATTTCCAGATTATAATAATGCTTTGGCCAAGTATAATATTTGCCCAGGAATATAGTGGAAAAATAGTTGAGTACAATCTACACGTTAGAGATACAATAGTAAATTTTACTGGAATAGATAAAACGGCATTAGCCATAAATGGGAGTATTCCAGCCCCCACTTTGTATTTTCAAGTAGGTGATACGGCTATTATTCACGTTCATAATCATTTACAAAAACAGCAAACATCTACACATTGGCACGGTTTGTTATTACCGAATGAACAAGATGGAGTTCCCTATTTGACAACTGCACCAATTGAGCCAAATACCATGCATACATTTAAGTTTCCAATTACTCATTCGGGCACATATTGGTATCATTCTCATACAATGTTTCAAGAGCAATCGGGTTTGTATGGTTCTATTGTCATTTACCCCAAGGAAGGTAAAGAAGACATTAAGGAGCAAGTGCTTATTTTAAGCGATTGGACAGACGAAAATCCAAAAGAAGTAATGCGTTCACTCAAAAGAGAAACAGATTGGTACGCTATCAAAAAGGGTTCCGTACAAAGTTGGGTAGAAGCCATATCAAAAGATGGATTTTGGGCTAAAGTCAAGCAATCTTGGAATAGAATGTCACCAATGGATATTGCAGATGTGTATTATCACAAATTCTTAGTCAATGGAACGGATAAGTTCAATATTCCAGATTTGAAGGCAGAAGAAAAGATTAAACTACGAATTATCAACGGTTCTGCATCGTCTTACTTTTACTTGAATTTTGCAGGTGGTGAAATGGAAATAGTGGAAGCAGATGGAGTAGGTGTTATGCCAGTGAAGGTCAATGAAATTTTGATTGCAACAGCCGAAACCTATGATATAATCCTTACCATTCCGGAGAATATGAAATATGAATTTCAAATAACGGCACAAGATATTTCGGGCAAATCTTCGATTTGGTTAGGTGATGGAATGGAAATGAAAGCAATGGAAAAACCCCAATTGGATTATATCAAAATGATGA
>JAHDIE010000058.1:2994-19351 GCA_020630955.1 Saprospiraceae bacterium | reverse complement strand
TGATGTAATCTTTAGCTAATTGGATTTATTGATCACCTCCATCGTAGGAAATGGAATACCAATATCAAGTCTGTCAAATTCTTTTTTGACATTTTCTTGCATATAGAATTTCGTATTCCAAAAATCTTCACTTTTACAAAACGGTCTGGTGGCCAAATTCACTGAACTATCTCCAAGTTCTGAAACTACAACTGTTTGTTCTGGATTCTCTAAGATATAAGGACATCGCCTTCCTACATCTAAAATCACTTGTCTTGCCTTATCGATGTCATCGTCATATCCTATACCAAATACAAGTTCAACTCCTACCGCACCTTGGCCTGATATGTTTGTAATATCATTTCCGGTTACATTGCTATTGGCAATGATAATCTTTTGATTATCTAATGTTTTTAATGAGGTGTTGAATGCATTAATATTTTCTACTGTACCAAGGCTTGCATTACCACCAATTTTAACCAAGTCTCCCACTTTAAATGGTCGGAAAATCATTAACATGACTCCTGATGCCAAATGTCCCAAAGCTCCATTTAATGCCATCCCAATTCCTACCATTAATGCACTAAAAATGGCTACGAAAGAGGTTGTGTTCACTCCAAACATAGAGGCTACGGATAGCAGTAACATGATTTTTAATGAAATGCTTATCAGTGAACTTAAAAAATTTGATAGTGTTTGATCCATTCCACTATTTGAAATGGCTTTGGAGACTAGTTTGGTTATCCTTTTGATAAGCCAAAAACCAATAATGAAAGTAAGGATTGCTAATATCACTTTAGGGCTATATTCTATAACCAATTCCATGCCCTTGGAAAACAACTTTTCAGTATCCACTAATTAATCGTATTTGTAATTGTTAAAATGCTCTTCATTCATTTTTGAGACGAACAAAAACAAAACGGATACCAATACAGGTATAAATATTAAAACATTTTTTTCTAAATATGCCAGAACGACAGACATCAATCCTATCCCTTCGATTAATGACCATCTTGCAACATTGGCTGCTCTAAAATTAGCTGAGGCTTCTTCATATGATTTCCATTGCTTGCTTGCTGCAGCTTTTATATTGGTTGTATAAACTTTTGCACTCATCATTAAACAAATTAAACTAAGCACAGAAGCTAAAATGAAAAAAATAGTTTTTGTTTCATAGACTTGATTTCCTGTAGAATTAACTAGACAATAGAATACCATGGTTATTAACATTAAGCCTACAGTTAAGGCCATATGAAGTGTGTTATTGCTTTTTCTGTCTTCAGCAGTTAATCTACCCATTGATTATATTTTTTTGATTAGTGGTCTGTTTCTGATTTGGAATGCTTGACACCCATGACAGTAAATACTGCTGGAATTGCATGTCCATTGATTTCATAAATGTATTCCTTTTCAGCACGCTTTTGTATGCCTTCGAAGCAGGGATAGGGATTGTAATCATATTCATTAAACCCAATTACATTTATACCATTATTTCTCAATGCATTTTGTACATCAGCAACCCCATGTATCCAAAAATATTCATCATAACTTAAATTTTCACTACCATCTGTATAACTGCCTTCAGATTTTTCATGGAAAACTTTTCCTTTGCTGAAATATGGATAGGCGATTTTATGTTCCTTCCATTCCCACATATACAAATATGGATGAAATTCAGCCATATAAAAAATGCCACCTGGTTTTAGACGCTTGGCAATCTGCTCCGCCCAAGCATTGATATCTGGTAGCCAGCAAATTGCACCATAGGATGTAAAGACAATATCAAATTGTTCTTCAATCTTTTGATCCATTGTCATTACATTTGATTCAATGAAAATTGCTGGCAATTCCAACTCTTTCGAAAGACTGTTTGCAATTTCTATAGACCTTGATGACAAATCCACACCTGTAACCACGGCTCCCATCCTTGCAAATGATAATGTATCTAGACCAAAATGACATTGTAAGTGCAGCAATGTTTTACCATCAACTTCTGGCATTTCTTCTAATACAATGGGTCCTAAAGCATTATTTCCATTCCTGAATCCTTCTAAATCATAAAATTTACTGTTAATGTGTGCTTCTGTCCTTGCATCCCACATTAATTTATTGGCTTCGAAATAGTTTTTGTTATTCTCCATAGTATCTTTGAGTCATAAAATTAAAAACAATGGGACAAGAAAAGAAGAAGAACTCGATGAATATAGAATTACCTGAAGATGTTGCGGAAGGTACTTATTCAAATCTTGCAATCATATCACACTCACATTCTGAGTTTGTTGTAGACTTTATAAGAATGGTACCCAATGTACCAAAAGCAAAAGTAAAGTCCAGAATAATACTGACACCTCATCACGCCAAAAGATTACTTGCTGCTCTACAAGATAATGTGAATAAGTATGAAGAGAAGAATGGGAAAATAGAAGGAGGAAATCAAAATCCTTTTCCTAATATGAATTTTACTCCTACCGCTCAAGCTTAAAATAGGCTTCCCGAAACAGAAGGTGGATCTATATTCAGGTGCTTGTATGCTTTTTCAGTTGCTTCACGCCCTCTCGGAGTTCGTTGTATGAATCCTTCCATGATCAAAAAAGGTTCGTGGACCTCTTCGATAGTACCTGCCTCTTCTCCAACAGAAGTGGCAATGGTGCTAATTCCGACAGGACCACCTTTAAATTTATTGATAATTGTTGACAAGATTCTATTGTCCATTTCATCTAGACCACTTGAGTCGACATTCAAAGCATTCAAGCCATAAATGGCAATATCTTGATTGATGATACCATTACCTTTTACTTGGGCGAAATCTCGTATTCTTCTAAGCAAAGCATTTGCAATTCTTGGTGTGCCTCTACTTCTTCTCGCAATTTCTAATGCACCCATGTGCTCTATCTCTATATTTAGAATAGAGGCCGATCTTTTAATTATATCTAATATGACACCAACTTCATAATAATCTAGATGACCTGTTATCCCAAACCTTGCTCGTAACGGAGCAGTCAATAAGCCCATTCTTGTTGTTGCACCTACTAAGGTAAAGGGATTTAAAGTCAACTGAACTGTTCTTGCACTTGGTCCACTATCGATCATAATATCTATGCGGTAGTCTTCCATGGCACTGTACAGATATTCTTCTACCACATTGTTTAGTCGATGAATTTCATCAATAAACAAAACGTCTCCTTCCTGCAAATTGGTAAGTAATCCTGCCAAGTCTCCTGGTTTTTCCAAAACTGGTCCAGAGGTTAATTTTAAACCTGTATTTAATTCGTTGGCAATGATATGTGAAAGTGTAGTCTTTCCAAGACCTGGAGGTCCGTGCAATAAAACATGATCCAAAGCTTCCTCCCTCATATTGGCAGCCTTGATAAAAACTTGAAGATTTTCAACCAGCTTTGGTTGACCAGCAAAATCACTTAAAGCTTGTGGCCTTAAGGCTTTTTCAACCTGTTTTTCTTCAGGAGTATATTGTTCGTCGCTTGGGTCCAGATTAGGATTACTCAAATTTTATGGTAGATTTTATATGACAAAAATACCTATAAATAGTTTGGAATCAAAGTTCGTTTTTCTTCGCTTTTCATATTTAGCCTGACTGCCGTCTCATAAAGAAAGGTTAAATGCGATGTTATTCCGATTAAATTTGTGGATTTTCTAACATCTCTATCGAGAAAGCAATAATTTTGAGTCGCTTAAAGAAATTTCAATGCGCAAACTTCATTTCATTACCCTAAGCTTAATTTCAATTTCAATTTTATTGTCTTGCCAATCCGAGCTAACCACAAAAGAAGATGATATTGCTAAGCTTACCCAAAAATCAAGAAAGCATCCTGCTGCAATTGAAAACAAATCCTCCAATGTTCATACGAATGTAGATGGCCGAAAAAATCGAATTGTAACAGCGCACCTTGATGTTGGAGGCATGAATTGGATAACCATGGATCAAGCTTCCGCCTTAGAAAATATTGAAGGGAAAAAGTTCTTGGTAGATGTGTATACAGATTGGTGTGGATGGTGCAAAGTGATGGACAAAAAAACATTCGATAATATTGATGTGAAGAATTACCTTCAAGACAATTATCATCTTGTTAAATTCAACGCGGAGCAGACGGATCCAATCCAGTTTAAAGGAAAAAAGTACGAATGGATGGAGGTAGGTCGAAACGGTATCAATAGCTTAGCAATGGAAATTCTTGGAAACCAATTGAGTTATCCAACATTGGTATATTTTGATAAAAATTTGAATAAAATTAATGCCAGTCCAGGCTATAAAGGTCCTGAACAATTACTCGCAGAATTAAAGGGCATGGATAATTAATAAATAAATCATACTTTTAAGAAAAAACTGACCATCATGAAGTCTTTAATAATCATTATTTCCTTTATTTGTGGGGCTTTGGCCTTAAATGCACAATCTGATGGACTTGTTAAGGTCCTTATGAATAAAGCACAATATGAGTATTTAACCAATAATATTACTGAATTGCAAAGTGCTGTTGCCGTGGTGCAAGATGCTTACCAAAGATCAGATAATAATACGATTGGAAAGAACAAAAGCGGAATCATAAAAGTGGTTCATCAAGCACCCTCAATTTTGAGTAATTTCTGCTCCATGGCCTTGGCTACAAAATCAAATCCTGATGCTGCCGGAGAAAGACATCAATTAGATTACAATTCATTTGCCGCTAAGGCAAATCAGAATGGTGATTATCAAGAAATTGAACTTTTACCCGAAGAAGTCGAAACTTTAAACGCACTTGTGGTGTCTATTAAAGATAAAAAATACAGACTGAAAGAAACTGGCTATGCCATTCACGAAAGTCAAAGAGAAAAAGGATCTGAAAAAAACCTTGATATGTTGGCTCAATTAACCAATGAAATGAATGAAGCCATCGAAATAATTAAAATAGGTAAGCACCGATAAAAGTATAATTAGTATATGTCATTTGAAATAACTGGAAAACTTCACAAAGTTTTTGAAGTACAAGCTAAAAGTGAAAGATTTCAAACAAGAGAATTTGTCATTTCTACTGATGGTCAATATCCTCAGTTTATAAAATTTCAACTTACCCAAGATAGATGTGAGTTGATCTCCAATTTTGAAGAAGGTAAGGACATAAAAGTGTTTTTTGACCTAAGAGGACGAGAATGGCAAGAGAAATACTTTACAAATTTAAATGCTTGGAAAATTGAATCAGCTGCCACTGAATCTGTAGATGCAGCGAATCCAATACCTGCAGCAATAGGCGAACCACCAGAAATGGGAGGCTTTCCAACTGCCAATGATGCAGTTCCGGCTAACAATGATTTGGATGACCTTCCGTTTTAGAAAAAAACTTTCTAATCATTTTCGGTATTTAATCATTTTCGGATGTACCATTTTATATGGAGCCCCAGTTTCCTATGCCCAAGAAATTGATTCTCTCTGGATGCTTGCTTGGCATGCTGAGCTAGATAATGCTTTACACAATTTTGAAATTGTTTTTGAAACTAGCTCGGAAGAACTGGAGCAAGGGGAAATCGAAGCAACTTGGGCACATCTTAATGACTATTCTCAATGGGATTATATTGTTGGCGACTATGATGGTACCATTTGGCAAAAATGGCCCAATCGGGATGATATGTGGGAATTAAAAGCTGATGGAAATACCACAACCATTTCAAACAGATGGCCTAATGATAATTCAGAATTGATCATTAATTATAATAATGAAATCAAGGTAATTTGGAGAGCCAGCTCCTTCAATGATGGAAATAGTTGGCATATCTATAGAAGTCAATATGGGGAATTTGAGTTTTATACTGAGTTTGAAGACGATCCTAGGGATTGGTTGATTTATGACAATACCATTGATGAATTGCCCTTTGATATTAAAATGGCTTGTTGTTTTATTGCACTTTATCGGACAATCAAACCATTTAGAAATTAATTTTAAGTATCAAGCAATTATGCTTGGATCGAGTCAAGGATTTGTTCTCCGTGTATTTTAGTTTTTACTTTGTCAATGATATCTTCGACGATACCTTTGTCATCAACAATTACTGTTGTCCTATAAACACCAATTATTTCTCGTCCCATAAATTTCTTTGGTCCCCATAATCCATAATCATTAAGCATGGTTTTATCTTCATCACTCAACAAATCATATTGAAATTCATATTTGTCAATAAACTTGCGGTGTTTTTTAGGAGTATCTGGACTAACGCCAAAAATCTTGTAACCCGCTTTCGATATTTTTGAAAAATTGTCTCTGATATTGCAAGCCTCCTTAGTGCATCCAGGAGAATCGTCCTTAGGATAAAAGAATAGAACAAATTTCTGCCCATTTAATGAATCCAAACTTACACGCTCTTCATTTTGATTTAATACATCAAAATTTGGCAACTTTTCTCCTATCTTAATTTTCATCTCCTTCTTATAATGTTTGATAAATAGTTTAAACCTAATATTTGGAGAATTGTTTATAGATATGTTATCAAATTATAAAATCGTACTTTGATGAAATCTTTAAAAATTAATTTTCAATGCAAAAGCATAGGCTTTGGAGCTTATAGCTACAGGACAAATGATTCATTTCTTTGGTGGTGAAAGTTTGATGAATCTTCTCAATTCAAGTCTTCTATAACGTGACCGTGTATTCTCCCATATTTCTACTATGATCCCAAACTTTAATCAGCAGAGTATTACTTCCTGGCGGAATATTTTTTTCGTCAATGACAATCAAATCATTCTTAAGGTCATAGTCAAAAGGGATCCATTGATTATTGGCAGAAACATGAATTTCGAAATCCCCTAAAGAGGAATCGTACTCCAAATTGTCGGTTATCTTAAATGAATACTTTTTTCTTCCGTTTTTGTTAACTGTTGAATGTCTTGTGATAGTGGGAGCAAGTTCATCTCTTGACAAGTAATAATGTCCAAATTCATCCAAATAAGCAATCATGTTTTCGCCCTCTATGCTTCCGCCAAAATTCGTCAATCCTCCATCTTCTAATTTTACAATTGATATGGATGGATCAGTGATATTCGGTATGATAACTTTAAATGCGCTATGTGCTGGTGAATTTTCGTTTGTAATATTGATGTTATAATCTATGCCTGAACCTTCTTCTGTGATTTCAATATTCTGATTATTGTAGAGTGTATTTTCGAAAAATATAAGCTTTGCTTTCGATTTTAAGTTGATGGTATCAATGGTGCCGCATTTAATTGGATAACCTTTTTTTGAATTCTGTTCAGATTGCTTTGAAAGCTGAAAATTTATGTCAAAACTACTTTTATTTCCTGAGTTATCTCCGATATTAATCCTGTATCTTTTTATCTCATTTTCTTTGATTGACAGCCAACCCTTCCCTTCATTTTTGTTATAGTTGCTCAATGGATTACACTCGGTATTAAATAATTTTAAAATCCTTGACTTTGTTTTTTTAAAATGCTTGTAATCGATTATAGCATTGATTGCTTTTGATTCCGAAAAGCTTATTTTGTCAAATGCAGAATAAAAAACGACGCTATCATTTTCTAAAATTTGAAGATCATAGACCCCATTTTTGTTCCACACACCATTTGCCCTATCATAAGAATTTACTCCAATTCCAATTTGATGACTATGAACATCAATGACCTTCTTTGATATAGAATAGTTTCCTTTCTCTCCTTGTAGCCCTACTTTAAATTTGTTGTATGGATTTCCAAAATCATCAAGTTCATAAACATAAACTTCATTAATAACTGGTGGAATATCATCTTTTACTTTAATATTAAATAGAGAAGGCATCATTGGTTGTTCGGTCACTGTTTCTCTAATTTCAAAGTGCAAGTGGGGAGCATATGAGCGTCCAGTGTTTCCTAATATCCCAATGACTTCACCTTGGTTAAAATTAAATATCCCTGGAGGTAAATAGATGTCAACTTCAAATTGTTCGACAGATATTTGGATAGCTTCAACATAGTTTTCAATTTCTGCATCAAATTTATCCAAGTGAGCATATACGGTTGTATAGCCATTTGGATGATCCATGTATAGGGCACGACCATAGCCACCACTTTGGATTTTAATTCTTGAAATGTATCCTGATTCTGCAGCTAGGATATCATCTCCACCTTTGCCATCTTTTGATTTAATATCGATTCCTGAATGAAAATGGTTAGTCCTTAATTCAGCAAAACTACCAGCAAGCTTTAATTCGTAATTTATGGGTACAATAAATTTGGTGCTATCTGGATGGATCTGTGCACAACAATGAACATAGAAAAATATTCCTACACAGAGGTTAAGGAGTTGAATTAAATATCTCTTTGATTGCTTGTTTAATAATTCTTCCTGCTTCAATTGGAAACGCTTCACTATTATTTATTTGATTCTGCAAAGATGATTTTAATTTTTGAATCTGTTCTATTTCTTCAACGGTTTCGATGATGGATTTATTGATTTCCCTAGTAAGCCAGGAAGACATCTGATTATTTCGATTAATCCTGTAATATTGGTTTTCAGAAATATTTGTAAAAAAATCCTCAATTGTTTTCTGCACAATATCGATGTTAATCAAGGAATCAGAAGAATAGAGTATAGTTTGAGGTGAGATACCATGCGCTTTTGGGTGCATTAAAGATTTTGCAGAATTGATGGCCTTTGCACTCAATTTTGCAAGATCAATCTTGTCTCCGTCTGCTTTATTGACCAGATATAAGTCAGCCAATTCCATAATTCCTCGTTTGATACCTTGCAGCTCGTCTCCCGAACCCGGTTGAACAACTAAAATATACATATCGACCAAATCTGAAACAGCGACTTCAGATTGACCTACACCCACGGTCTCGACAAAAATGTAATCATATCCAGCCATTTCACAAAGCAAGATACTTTCCATGGTTGCAGCAGATACTCCTCCCGATTCAGTTCCAGAAGCAGAAGGCCTGATGAATACATTTTCTTGATTTATAAGACTTTCCATTCTGGTCTTATCTCCCAATATAGAGCCTCCACTTTGAGGACTTGAAGGATCGACGGTGAGAATTGCAATCTTGTTTCCAAGTTTTGCCAGATGATATCCAAACGAATTGATGAATGTACTTTTACCTGCACCTGGTGGTCCAGTAACTGCAATTCTTTTGGTATCACTAGGATTGTAATTTTTTAAAATTGTTGAGATTGCAGAGCGATCCTTTTCCAAAACACTTTCTGCCAATGACAGTGCATGGCTAAGACTAATTTTATCTCCTGCTAATATTTTGTCCGAAAGTAGTTTTGGAGAATGTTCCTTCCTTTTAGATTTTTTAAAATTCGGATTTATATTTTTGTTTTTCTGGCTCAATTATTCGAATAGCTTTGCCCAGCAATTTTCTGCTAGGGTATTGGTCATTTGTTCGATTGCGTAGGCCCCAGCAAGTGGATCTGAAACTTGGTCCAACTTGGATTCCATTTTCATGATATGCTGAATGTTGAGATGAAGTCTTGATTGATTTACATCGTGCTGAAAAGAATTATAAATCATATCCGCTGTTCCAAATGCGGCATTTATGCACGAAGATGTATTTTCGATCAGAGCCGATTCCTTGTTGCTGTTTTCACTAACGACGGTTGTTGCTCTAATGAATAATGGTGTAAATGTTTGCTTATGCGCTTGAAGCAAATTTGACCAGATGATTCGGAGCGCTCTCAGTTTTGCAATGTTTGCCGGCATATAGTATCCAACAATCGCTGAAGCTCTAATGGATGAAAGCGGGAGCTCTTCACGAATACAAAATTTTATTGCAGTATTTAATTGAACTGCGCAGTCAAGCAATGCTTCAGGTATTTTCCCCGAAGACAAAATCCCGGTAAAAAGATGAAACAAAGGTAACTTCCTAACCATATCCAGATTTGCCTTGAGCATCTCCAAGGAAAGAGAGATAGATCCTCTTAAAGTCTCAAGTTTTTTCGATTGAGATTCAGAAAAGTTGACAAATGAATGCAATGCTTCTATATCGTCATCAGATTCAATATCAGTATAAATCATTTCAGGATGAACACCATTATAAAGCTGATTCCAATTCCCTTTGGTATGTTTAAGAATTAAAGCCTCAGCACCATTTCGAAGTGCATTTTGAATATTTGATTGAGCTAAATTGTCGTTTCCATCGATGCAAATACCCAACTGCCAGCCTTTATGATAGGTTTTTAGAGGATTGTAACGCTGAATTTTGTCCTCTGGATGATTAAATGCCGGAATTTCTAGACCCAGTACATTTTTGACTTCAAATTCATCTAATGAGTTGATTTTCAAGGCTTTTGCAATGAGTCCTGACCAGTTTTCTCTGCTTGTGGTTGGAAAATCTAATTTTATGGGCACTTTTCGACAGATTTAGAGAACTAATATAGGGCTTTACAGTTATTAATATACCTGAATTAATAGCGTGAATTAAGCGTAATAGACTTATTTTTGTACTCAAATTAACGAAAAAAATAAATGAGCGATAAGCGACTTATATACTTAGACAACAATGCAACTACTCCTACAGACCCTAGAGTTGTAGATGCAATGTTGCCATTTTTCCATAATGTTCCTGGTAATGCTGCAAGTAGAAACCATCCGTTTGGTTGGAAAGCAGAAGAGGCAGTTGATTATGCAAGAGATCAAATTGCCAAGTTGTTGGATGTGGATAGCCGGGAAATTATCTTTACTTCCGGGGCCACTGAATCAGACAACCTTGCCATTAAGGGTGTATTTGAAATGTACCAAAAGAAAGGTAACCATATCATCACCTTGAAAACTGAGCACAAAGCTGTCCTTGATTCCTGTAAAAAGATTGAGAAGATGGGAGGCCAGGTGACTTACCTTGATGTAGATGATAAAGGTTTGGTCAATCTTGCAGAATTAGAGGCGGCAATTAAACCAGAAACCATTATGATTTCAATCATGTGGGCCAACAATGAAACGGGCGTAATTCAACCGATGAAAGAAATCGGAGAGATGTGTGCAAAGCATGGTGTACTTTTTATGAGTGATGCCACTCAGGCTGTTGGAAAAATCAAAACACATCCTAAAGAATTAGGAATACATTTGATGGCTTTTACTGCACATAAGATGTATGGACCTAAAGGAGTAGGTGCTCTTTTTGTCAATAGAAAAAATCCAAGGGTGAAGGTAACTTCTCAAATGGATGGCGGTGGACATGAAAGAGGAATGCGATCTGGAACATTAAATGTTCCTGGGATCGTTGGGTTTGGTGCTGCGGCAGAGTTTGCAAGAAAAGAAATGGACAGTGATGCTCAAAGATTGTCGGCATTGAGAGACAAATTGGAAAATGCTTTTAAGGAAAATCTTGAAGAGGTTTATGTAAACGGAGATCCTAATAGCAGGATGCCACATGTTTGCAATATATCTTTTAAACATGTAGAGGGAGAAGGATTGATGATGACTTTTAATCAAGAAGTAGGAGTGTCCAGTGGATCTGCTTGTACCTCGGCTTCCCTAGAACCATCTTATGTTTTGATTGCATATGGATTAGGAGATGATCTTGCTCATTCTTCTATTCGGTTTAGTTTAGGTAGATTTACAACAGAACAAGATATTGACGATACCATAGCATTGGTGTCCAAAGGTGTACAGCATATGAGAGATTTAAGTCCAATTTGGGAAATGTACAAGGAAGGTGTTGATCTTGATGCTGTTCAATGGACAGAACATTAATAATGAAATGAGTGGATTTGAAACTCAATTAGGTTTAAATTTGTTAAATAAGAACAAACTATAAATATGGCATATTCAGAAAAGTTATTGGACCACTTCAAAAATCCAAAGAATGTCGGAACATTGGATAAGACAGATTCAAATGTAGGAACTGGACTTGTGGGTGCACCAGAGTGTGGTGATGTAATGCGATTACAAATCCAAGTAGACGCAGAAGGTATAATTGCTGATGCTAAATTTAAAACATTTGGATGTGGATCTGCGATTGCTTCCTCTTCATTGGCAACAGAATGGTTAAAAGGGAAATCACTTGACGAAGCCTTAGCTATTGACAATATGGCTATTGTTGAAGAATTGGCACTTCCACCTGTAAAGATTCACTGTTCTGTTTTGGCAGAAGATGCCATTAAAGAAGCTGTGCAAGATTACAAAAGCAAAAATTCATAGATAATGTTATTTGTAGCAGATAGCGCAAAGGACAAAATTGCTGAACTTCTTGAGAGTTCCAGTATAGGTGAAGATTATTTTGTACGTGTTTCAGTCACAAGTGGTGGTTGTTCAGGATTAACTTATCAAATGGATTTTGATAATGAATCAAAAGAAAATGATCAAGTATTTGAAGACAATGGGGTTAAAGTTGTCACGGATCTAAAATCATTCTTATATCTGTGCAATACAACTTTAGAGTTTTCAGGTGGCTTAGAAGGTAAGGGTTTTTATTTTAACAATCCAAATGCAGAGCGTACCTGTGGTTGTGGAGAAAGTTTTGCGGTATAAAAAACAAGAAATAATAAATAAAAAGCTCCATTAGTGGGGCTTTTTTTTATTCCATAATTCCGATTCCCATTAGAATCTATCAGCAGAATAATCTTAGAAAAGAGTGTAAAAATCAATATAGAGTGCATACTTTCACAGCTCTAAGATTACATGAAGAATATACAATACATCAATCGTGAAAATGGTGAGTTGGTCACTGAAAATCCCCCAGGAGAGAATTACCTTAAATTTTTGTACCATAATCCATTTGGAAGTTTAGCATTAAGTCTTGTTGTTAAAAGGAAATTTTTGTCAGCCTGGTATGGCAGAATTAAAGATAAGCCAAAATCCACTCGTGATATTCAACAGTTTATCGATAATCTTGGGATAGATATGTCCGAAGCATTATTGCCTATTTCCGAATATAAAAGTTTTAATGAATTCTTCTATAGAAAATTAAAGCCAGAAGCAAGACCAATAGGACAAGGTTTGGTCTCTCCAGCCGATGCCAAGTTGATTGCATTTGAAAATGTAAATGAGTTGGGCGATTTTTTTGTAAAAGGAAGAAAATTTACGCTAAAAGAATACCTTAATAATGAACCTCTTGCCATAAAATTTAAAAAAGCTTCATTGTTTATTTTTCGATTGGCACCCAATGATTATCATCGATATCATTTCCCATATGGCGGTAAAGTTTCTGATACAACAAAAATTAAAGGTTCTTACTTATCAGTTTCACCTTATGCACTCCATGCTAATTTTACCAGAGTATTTTGTGAAAATAAAAGAGAATACCTTAGCTTACAAACAAAGGACAAAGGTGAGATTATTTTGAGTCCAGTCGGAGCGACAATGGTAGGCGGAATTCACTCTACTTTCGTTCCAAATACTGACATTCACAAAGGTGACGAAATGGGCTACTTTTCCTTTGGTGGTTCAACAATAGTGATGCTCGTCGATCGTAAGTCTTTTAAGATCGATCAGGATATTTTAAATAACACCAAAAATAAGATTGAGACTGCTGTTAAAATGGGCGAACAAATAGCAAATTAAGCGGCCAATGGTATTGAGTTTGACATAACAGATGCTATGTTCTAGTCTTCTTCAATAAATACAGCTTGGAAGCGAGGTTGAAAACTTTTGGCATCTCCCATAGACATGATTTGCTTCCAATCATCTGGAGTTGATTCTTTTTGCAATAGGCATCCTTCAGGAATGTATGGATATATTTCATCAAATCTTTTGACTACATTTTGAGAAATTCTTCTCGATACATGGGCTCTGTTGATTTGATCGGGATCAGAAATTCCGGCGGCGGCCATTAGTTCGACAAAGGCTTTTACTGTTTCGTTATGATATCTAGCAACACGTTGTGTTTTATCCTCAACATTTAATCCTTTGATAAGTTCTGGATTTTGGGTAGCCACACCTGTTGGGCATGTGTTATGATTGCACTCTAGTGCTTGAATGCATCCTACCGCCATCATCATGGCCCTTGCAGAATTACATGCATCAGCACCTAAGGAAATTGCTCTAAAAATATCAAATCCGGAAGCAATTTTGCCAGAGCCAAAAAGTAATATATCTTTTTTTAGGTCGAATCCAACTAGAGCATCATAGGCAAACGCTAGCCCTTCAACGAAGGGCATTCCTACACTATTGCTAAATTCCAAGGGTGCTGCACCTGTCCCACCTTCACCTCCATCAATGGCTATAAAGTCGGGTGTAATACCAGTTTCAACCATGGCTTTGCAGATTGCAATAAATTCAGATTTTTGACCTATGCATAACTTGAATCCAATCGGTTTACCTTCTGAAAGTTCTCTGCAATTCTTTACGAATTCTAGAAGTCCGATTGGATTATTAAAAGCCTTGTGAAATGGTGGACTAATAACATCTTTACCCATTTCAATGCTTCTAATTTCCGCGATCTCTTTTGTTACTTTTTTTGCGGGTAAAATTCCGCCATGTCCTGGTTTTGCTCCTTGTGATAATTTTATTTCAACCATTTTGACACTTGGCTCTTTGCACCTTTGGGCAAATAGTTCACCGGAAAAATTACCATCAGGAGCTCTCGATCCAAAATAACCAGTTCCAATTTGGTAGATTAGGTCGCCTCCTTCTTGTAAATGGTATGGTGAAATGCCACCTTCGCCAGTGTTGTGAGCAAAATTTCCAGCTTTAGCGCCTCCATTCAATGATAAAACTGCACGATTACTTAAGGAGCCAAAACTCATGGCCGATACATTTAGAACACTGCACGAATATTTTTGACTGCAGTTTTTTTCTCCAACTGTCACCCTTGGATGATGATCCAAATCGTGTGGGTCTAATGCACTGATGCTGTGATTCATCCATTCAAAACCTTCCGAGTAAACATCTAATTGTGTTCCAAAAGGCGCAGTATCTAAATCACCTTTCGCTCTTTGGTAGATGATGTTTCTATTAATACGAGCAAAGGGTTTTCCATCGGTATCGGATTCAATAAAATATTGATAGATTTTTGGTCGCAACCATTCAGCAATATATCGTGATCGTCCAACCAGCGGAAAATTTCTTGCTATGGCTTGTTTGGTTTGAAAGAAATCATAAAATCCTAACAATAGAATTGGTCCTAAGATAATAAAAATCCAAAGCCATGAAGTAGAGAGAAACCACCCAAGTGCAGTTATTATAGCTGTGGATAACAAGGCAAAAAGTACAAATTCGTTACGCATCTGATGTGTATTGTGTATGTAATTTACATAATTCATTAAAAATTTAAGATGCTTTTAGCCATAATTCATATTAAATAAATTTGTAATATATTTGTTTTGTGAGTTGGAATGCCTACAGCAGAGGATTTAAAGCTTATATGAAGCTTGAAAGATCATTATCGATCAATTCGATTGATGCCTACCTTCATGATATTTCCCTTTTGTATCAATGGATGAGTAAGCACCAGCCAGGTGTTATGCCTGAGGATGTAACTTTAGAAATGTTGTCTGCTTTTATAAAGGATATCAATAAGATGGGAATGGGGGATCGGACCCAAGCAAGAATTCTTTCTGGTATTCGTGCCTTTTATAAATATTTACTCTTAGAAGATGTAATCAATGATGACCCAACAGAATTATTAGAAGGACCAAAGTTAAGTCGAAAAATTCCTGAAGTTTTAAACTATGATGAAATCAGTGCCATGATTGATACGATTGATTTAAGTGAAGATCAGGGACATCGAAATAGGGCTTTGCTTGAAACTTTGTATGCCTGTGGATTAAGAGTATCTGAGTTGGTTGGACTTAGAATTTCTAATTTTTATCATAATGAAGGTTATGTTAGAATCATCGGAAAGAATAACAAGGAGCGCATTGTTCCAATAGGTGAAGAAGCTATTCGACAAAACTTATTTTACATTGAGAATCAAAGATGTCATCTTAATATTCAAAAAGGACAGGAAGACATCTTGTATCTCAACAGAAGAGGTAAAGGCTTAACAAGAGTTATGGTTTTTTATATCATTAAAAAAGCTGCTGAAAAAGCGGGCATCAAGAAAAAAGTTAGCCCACATACTTTTCGCCATTCCTTTGCTACTCACTTGGTGGAGGGTGGTGCAGACTTAAGAGCAGTCCAGGATATGCTAGGTCACGAATCAATTTTAACAACAGAAATTTATACACATTTGGATACGAATTTCCTGCGAGAAACTTTGTTGAATTATCATCCTCGGTCAAAAATTGCTTTATAGTATCAGAGAGGTCAGGAGACCTTCTGCGGTTTATGTAGCAAAACACCCAAACGTCTCTCGTCCTCTTGGGATTATTATTAAATAGATAGTATTTATTTAACTACTACCTTTTATTCTCTATCGTAAGCATGGGGCGAATAATTTCCGTCAGCGGCTTCGAGCTCGTAGAGATCGGGGAAGCAGGAAATTGTGAGTTGACGAATTGTGAAAGGCGAAAATGCATTA
>JAHDIE010000058.1:0-2894 GCA_020630955.1 Saprospiraceae bacterium | reverse complement strand
TTCGAGACATTCATTTTTGATAAATCAAAAAATCGATCAGTCATATTTCGTTTTCTTTTGGGCCTGTGCGCTGAATCAGAGCTTATCTGACCAGGCGTGCAATCAAAAGAAAATGAAAAAAGTTATTTGAAAGACCTTTATACCTTCTGTAGGTTTTGTAGAAAACACTGAAAGATCTCCCGACCTCTTGGGATTCTTCATGAATCACCAACTTTTTACTTTAAGGCAACGTTATAAGGACATATAGAATAACATAATAAACAGAAATTAAGAGTTATGAAGACTTTAAATTCCATTAAATCAATATCCTTCATGGTTTTCATTATGGGCCTTGCGCTAATCAGCTGCGAACCAAATGTGGAGGATCCAATAATTCAAGTGCTTCCAGAAATTTCTCAGCAAGGGAGTATGGAGGATTACCAAAGTATGTCTATAGATTTTGGTTTGAGTATGTTTCAAGATGTGGTTGACATGGGCGAAGAGAACGTTTTAATATCTCCTTATTCGCTCCAATCAGCATTGCTTATGACCATGAATGGTGCAGAAGGAGAAACTTTAAATGAATTTAGAGATGCATTGAATACCCAGAACTTTTATCCTGATGGTTTGAGAGAATACTACTCGATATTGGCTGAAAAGCTGAATCCAATTGGTGAGAATACAAATTTTAATAGTAAAAATAAGTTGTACTATTATCCTACATTATTTTCACCAGATGAGGAATATGTTGAAGAAATAGAATCCTTTTATACTGGATCATTTGCTGAAGAAGATTTTAGTAAAGAAGAGACAGTGGATGTAATCAATGACTGGGTCAGTGAAACAACAGAAGGACGCATAGAGAAAGTTCTCGATCAAATTAATTCGGATGAAGCATTATTTTTAATCAACGCCTTAGTTTTTACTGCAGATTGGGCATTGGGATTTGAACCTAATGCAAGCTTTATAAAATCCTTTACCAAGGGTGATGGGAGTATTGTAGAAATTCCAACCATGTCGTCAGATGATTCTAGACCATTTGTTATCTATGAAGATTTTGCTGCTGTTGATTTGCCGGTCAAGGATGAAGACTATGCAGTTACTTTTATTTTGCCAAGTGAGAACAACGATGCCACCAACTTTGCGAAATCATTTAATGTTGATCTGTATGAACAAATATGTAACGAGATGCAATTAAGCAGAGTACAGCTGTATTTACCAAAATTCGAACTTGCTACTTCAATGGATATGAAAGAAATTCTTGAAGGCAGAGGGATGAGTACTACATTTGAGAATGCAGATTTAAGTGGAATGGGTGATTTTGCTGGTAATGAATATTTAACCAGGGTCTTACATGATGTATTTATTAAAATTGATGAAAGGGGAATTGAAGGAGCAGCAGTGACTACTGTTGGCGTTGGCGTGGAATCTGTTCCGCCAACCTTGGAATTTAATAGACCATTCGTTTTTGTCGTGAGGCATGTAGAAACAAAGGTTCCAATTTTTATTGGTAAGGTAGGTAATCCAGCATAGCGGTATGTTTTTAAGTTGCAATTTATTGTGGAAGTGAAAAAGTATTTAACTTCTTCTCTAGTGGAGGGTTCCTTGTTTACGGGTGATCATACGAACAATAAGCCCTTAGAAATGAAGGGTAAAATTCTTTCTTCCTTAAAACATTAAATCACAAAGTCCTCCAATAGATACTCTAATATGCTTTTATTGCCATCAATGTTATGGGAAGGTTTTTTTACCACCATTTTTTTAAAATGTCAAATTCTCCATTCGAGAAATGTTTATCAAAGAATTACTAATAATTGTTAATTCTTATGGTCCGCTATAATAATTTTGATTTATATTCGCAAAACACCAGCTGAAATATTTGTCAACAGCTACAAGTGTTAGCCACAATTTTACTTCAATTTTACAGCTACTCCAGAAATCCCCGTTCTCTGAGAAAATGAATTTAATTTTTTTAAATCAACTTTTATAATAGCATCAGCTCCAAGTTTTGCTGCATTCTTTTTCAAAAACTTTACGACAGCATCAGCATCTCCCATAACATCTGCAGTAACAGATCCTATAATGATATAATCCTGATCAACATCACCAGAGTATATTTTAATTGAATCCGGAGTAGTTTCAGAATGTGATGAACTTCCAGTCTGGTATTGATAAGCATAATAAGAACAACTCGAAAAAATTAGCGAAGCTGCCAATATTATAGTTGAGATCTTTTTCATAATGATTTGTATTATATTAATTATTAAATTTTACGGCTGTACCAGAAGCTTTTATTGCATTTGACCAGTATCCATGACCTATTTCTAATCTCAAGTCAATTATAGCATCAGCTCCAAGTTTTGCTGCTTCTTTTTTTAAGTGTTTTACAGAAATCGAAGCATCTGTTCTTGCATCAACACTTGCTATTACCTTTCCAATAACAGAATAGAATTTATCAACTTTATCCGTAGAATAAATCTCAATTTGCTCTGGGTTTGTTGCAGAATAATTTTGTTTCAAATCATCTGTTTGTAGATGTGCTACAGAAGAACAACTTGTAAAAAGCACTCCTACAATTAGTAATAATTTAATTTTCATTTTAATTCTATTTTAGTTAAAAATTTATCACCCACGATTTTTTTGCATACACTGACAAATGGTGAACTTTTTTGTTGAATTTCAATATTTTATGTATTCCAAATTTAAGAAATTTAGTTCTATTGAATGTGGTAATCAAATAAGATAATGGCCTCTCAGTAGGGAGCGGGTAGGCGCACCTATCAAACCACCCCAAGTTGCTTACCTTTCAAGGGTTGGTATTGAGCGTTATGGAAAAGATGCTGACATTTTTTTTAATGGAATGGATAGCATCAGATATTTATATAGGGAGATGAATGCAAATGAACCACTGGTTA
>JAHDIE010000057.1:1633-19612 GCA_020630955.1 Saprospiraceae bacterium | reverse complement strand
CTCTACGATTTCCGCCTCTTTTCTTTTTTTGGTTTACTCTATAACTTAGATTGAGCATTACACCTGCTCCTCGCCATTGACCCTCACCTTCCGCATAATATTCTGGCTCTAAATCAATGATGTATCTTCGAATTCTACTATTCAACAAGTCCCTACTGCTTACAGTAACCGTTAGATTATTATTTAGAAAATCTTTACTAACTCCAAGATCAACAACATAAATCGCTTTTCTTAAACCTTGGATGTTTTCCCTTGGCGCACGATAATTAAATCTGGTTTGCAAGCTTCCATTTTTCCAAAATTTAACTCTTGCCCCAATTCTTCCAAACCAACTAACATCAGAAGCATCTACACCAAATTGGCCACCATCTGCTGATTGATTGTAATTAAAAGCGGTAATATTTGCATCTAATCTCAGCCACTTTGTTGCATCATAATTGGCAGAAAGATCCAATCCATAACTTACTTCCTCGCTAAGGTTTACAGGAAAAGAGATGGTTGTACCATCTGGATTAATGGTTCGGACTCGTGTAATCACATCCCTTGTCAGTTTGTAAAATAAATTCGCCGTTACAGAACCTTTATCAAGGTAACGAATGTATCCCAATTCATAAGAGTCTGTATATTCTGGCAATAATTTAGGATTACCTTCGAATCTATTTCTGTCATCCGCCAAAGTTAAAAATGGATTTAAATACCAAAATCTTGGTCTTTGTATTCTTTTGCTATAACTTAATTGAAGTGCATTTTTATCATCAATGTTATAAGTAACAAATGCAGAAGGAAAGGCACGTAAATAATTATAACTCGTATCTTGGCTTGTGTTATTTTGAAATGCTGTTGCAATATTTGATTGCTCTACTCTCAAACCAAGCTGCGCACTAAACTTTTTGTTCCAAGATTTGGATAAAGTACTGTATGCAGCATAAATATCTTCCTTGTATTCAAAATCATCTGTAAGAGAATCAATGGTTATCATTTGACCTTCGATATTCTCAAATACTGCGTAGTTATTTTTTATAGTTCTTAAGTTGGTTCTTAATCCTGTTTCGATTTTAAAATCATTTACCAACTCTTTTTGAAAATCAATTTGCCCCAATTTATTGGTCTGAATTTCTTCTATTTCAACATCTTGAATATTTTCCATTAACCCACCATCGATTCCTTGGGTGATGTCTGATCGTTCAATTTCCCCACTGCTATCGTATCTCAAGGTCGCTGTTAATTCTTGGCCTTTCCTACCAAAGTCATTAACATAAACCAAAGAATATTCTTGATTGGTTTCGTCTTCTAATTCATTTTCTTCCCTTTGAAGCGTTCTTAGGTAGTCAATGCTATTGTTGTTTTCTAAAGAGTCTAAGTAACGCGTTGTATTTAGATTGTTATCATCAGAAAAACCATATGATCCAGCAAAGGTTAGTGTTTGGTTTTCGTTGATAAAATAATCAATACCAGCCCTTAATCTATTATTCTTTCCTCTTCTATCTCTGTTTGAATCTTTGTATGATCGCCTAAAGAAATCTCCAACCAATTGTCGACTGTATTCATCTGAGAATCCAGGGTTATATCTGTATCCACTAGAATAATTTACAAAGAAGTTTACATCATTTTTTCTGTAATTAAGTTGGGCTCCTGCATCATATCTCAACGGATATCCAATCCCTGCATTAAATGCTCCATTGAATCCTTTCTTTTCTTCCTTCTTTAAAATAATATTAATGATTCCAGCCATTCCTTCCGCTTCGTATTTTGCAGAAGGGTTTGTGATCACTTCTATTCTATCAATGCTAGAAGCCTGTATTGATCTCAATCCATTCATATTCCCTGAGCGAAGTAAAGAGGAAGGCTGACCATTGATGAGCATTTTTACATTAGAACTACCTCTGAGATTAACATTGCCATCAATATCAACGGTTAAGCTGGGCACATTGTCCAATATCTCCTCAGCCGAACCACCAGCATTCGCAAGATCTTTCCCAACGGTAAAAACCTTTTTATCCAATTTGTAGATCGTCTCCGATTTTTCAGCTCTGATTTCTACACCTTCTATAACTTTCCCTGATACATTTAATGTAATTACCCCTAGATCAATTTCTTTTTGGCCCTTTTCATATGGAATAGGATCTAGGATTGCTGATTCGTAAGACAAAAAATCGATGCTTGCCTTAAACCTACCCGGTCTCGATTGGAAATTAAACTTCCCATCGCTCGCAGTCATTCCTCCCGTGACCACGTTCCCATCACGTAAGCTACTGATGGTGATGGTTGCAAATTCTAATGGTAAATTTGTTTCCCCATCTATGACTTGCCCACTGATCGAGATTTTAGGCATATTTTCAGGACTCCAATTACCTTGCTCTTCACCTTGCCCACCAGGTCGTTGCGCATAACTTTGCAAACATAAAGCTGCAAATAGTATTGCAATAATCGTATTTCTCATCATTTGATTAATCTATAAGATAATTAGACCCCTAAAGTCCTGAAAGGTTTAAAAAATTAAAATAAAAACTTCCCGTTTTCATAAATTAATTTTCCATCGGCAATAATTTGTCCACCTTGAGTCATATCTGTAATCATGTCCCAATGTATCGCCGATTGATTTTTCGCTCCAGTTTGCAAATATGATTGACCAACTGCCATATGGATTGTGCCACCAATCTTCTCATCAAATAAGATGTTTTTCGTTGCTTGTTGGATATTATAGTTGGTTCCGATGGCAACCTCTCCAAAATATCTTGCGCCAGGAATTTCGAAAACCTCATTTAGCAATTCTTGCCCTTCTTCAGCAGTCCATTTTTCCACCTTACCACCTTTAACTTCAAGCTTTATTCCTCTGACTGGTCGACTCGAGTAAACAGACGGAAAATTAAAGTAAACAGTTCCATTTACACTATCCTCAATAGGACCAGTAAATACTTCTCCGCTAGGCATATTGGTCCTGCCATCTGAATTGATCCAAATTCTATCTTTTACACTAAAACTTATATCGGTTTCATTGGTGATATATTGTAGCTTATCAACTTTGTTGAGGTAATCTACGATATGCTGTTGATCTTCTCTTACTTGTAACCAAGATGCCTTTGGGTTTTCATCATATAATCGACATGCATTGAATACAAAATTACTATACTCTTCAAGAGACATTCCTGCCATTTGAGCACTTGCTTGCGTTGGATATTGACACAATGATCTCACCATACTACCATCTGCTGTCCGTCTAAAATAATGATCTGACATAGTCTTTAATGCCGCCGATCTTAATTTCATTTTCGATTTATCAATACCATGATTTTCAACTAGATTATGAGGAGCTCGAATAGCCAGATAGGCATCAAAGTGTTCCATAGCATGTGCATGTAAAACAGGTAGATGTGTTAGTTGAGTATCTACCGAATATTTCATCCTTATTCTGGTTTCCTCACTAAATGACAGATGGTACTCGACAATTCCACCAGCCTGAGTTGCAGCGCGATATACCTCCTTAACAAGAGGTTCTCCTGCGGTTGTACTATTGATGTAAAGTTTGTCACCTTTTTTTATGTCAAGGCAATAATCCACAAGTAGCTTGGCGTACTTCTCCAATATTGATTGATTCATGAATCTGTTTTTACTGATCCATTACCATGTTTTGGTTTGGTATGGATATCTAATTTCGTATTGTTGTTTGATCATGTCCCCAAGAATTTCTCTAAATGATTGCAAATTTTCTTTTTCTTGTGCAGAGATAAAGATGACTGGATCATCTGTAGAGTTTTGATGCTTCTCCAATAACTCAGTTAGAATATTTTCTTTGGTTTCTTCATCCAATAATTCATCAAAATTTCTTTCCCTATATAGATCTAATTTGTTAAAAACCATGAAGGTTGGTTTCTCTCCAATATCTAAATCTTTCAATGTTTTGTTAACGGTATTGATGTGATCTTCGTATTGTGGATGCGCCATGTCCACAACATGTACAACAATATCACTTTCTCTGACTTCATCCAATGTGGATTTAAATGATTCAACCAAATGGTGCGGTAATTTTCTTATAAATCCAACCGTATCAGAAAGTAAAAAAGGCATTGAACCAAAAACTACCTTACGTACCGTTGTATCTAAGGTGGCAAATAGTTTATTTTCTGCAAACACTTTTGATTTGCTCAGTACATTCATAAGTGTTGATTTACCAACGTTTGTGTACCCAACCAAAGCTACTCTAATTAGCGCACCTCGATTCTTTCTTTGCGTTTTGTTCTGGAGATCAATCTTCTCTAATTTCTTTTTTAATAAGGAAATCTTGTCTCGCACAATTCTTCTATCTGTTTCAATTTCTTGTTCCCCAGGTCCTCTCATTCCGATTCCTCCTCGTTGTCTTTCGAGGTGATCCCATAATCCACGTAATCGTGGTAGCATGTATTGCATTTGTGCTAGCTCTACCTGCGTTTTCGCTTGAGCAGTTTGTGCTCTGCTTGCAAATATGTCTAAGATGAGAGTACTGCGATCTATAATCTTAACCTTGAAAATTTCTTCAAGTACATTAGTTTGTTTGCCTGTAAGATCATCATCAAAGATGACCATATCAATATCGTCATGATGCTCAAGATAAAGTTCTATTTCTTCTACCTTTCCCTTTCCAACGAAAGTTGAATTATGTGGATGGGGCAATTTCTGCATGTATTTTTTGACGGTTACAGCACCGGCAGTCATGGCTAAAAATTCCAGCTCATCCATATATTCCTCAACTTGCTCCTTGGTTTGATTCTGAGTTACCACCCCGACCAAAATTGCTTTCTCCGTTTCCTTTTTAAGACCTTTTTTATCACTTGTCCCTAAATTCCATTCTGCCATGTAGTTATTGCTTTTTTGTATAGTGGACTGGGATATCAAAAGGGAAAGAAAGTTCTTCGTTGATTGAGATTTCTTTAAACTTTAAGTTCACAGAAGTCTCCCCAATTCTCGGATCATTTGTTTCAAGAAATCTATTATAGGCGGTCATTTGAACCTCATCAATTACCCTAAAATCTGAATAACCAACACTAAATGTATTGTTCTGCATGTCTGCAAATGTTGCACGTTCTACGGATTCATTCACTGCATCAAAAGTATAATTTGCGATCAAGTCATCAAAGGCAGTTTTATACTCGTAGGTAAATGAATCTTGTTTGATAGAAACAAATTTACTATTATGTATAACGGAATTTCCAGCTAAGAATTCGATGATATCGTTTTGACTCATATTCAAACCTAATTTCTTCAATCCATCTTTGACCTGCATTTGATAAACGGATTTTTCAAATCTATTGAGCACTGTTATGGTATCATTTTGAATTAAAACCCTGGCTGCTTCAATTCCAAATTTTTTAACCACCATCCATGCTGTATTATCATGATGTAATCTTAAAACAAAGTTTCCCGAAATATTTAAGTCTGGTGAGCTAATTTCTGCTACTCCAGATGCTTCAAGAAAATCAAAGTAAATATTCGAAGCCATGATTTTATATTTGACATCTTCCGCGCTATAAGATTCAATACCTGTGGATTCAGATGTGGCTTTTTTTGTCTTGCATGAAGACAAAAAAATCAAACTTAATAAGCATACAAAGCTTAGCTTAATTGATATACTTTTCTTCACTTATCTTTTTTATTAAAGTAGTGGAGTGATTCCCTAATTTCTTTGAATAGGCCCATGATTGAAGTGCAGATTTAATATCCCCTTTTTTAGCAAAAATATCACCGATTAACTCATGCACTAGATAGTCTTTGATTTTTGTATTGGCATATGCATTGACAAAGGACTTTGTAGCTTCCAGGTCGTCAGCCAAGAATGATTGCATCGCATCTAGATATGCAAGACGCAGGATTGAGCTTTCATCTTTGGCAGCAACAAATCTTGCTTCTTGAATTTGCATTTTTAATTTTTCAGTTTTGCCAGTTTTAATCATGGCAAAAGCATTATAAAAGTAGGGGCTAAATTGCAGAGGAAAATAATCAATCGCTCCTTTCGATGTTTTCAGAAGACTTTCAAAATCTTCCATTTGAATTTCATTATTCATTCTCTGCTCCCAAACTTGAAGTATTCCTTTATTAAGATCTGTAGTCTTAATATAATCCTTATTTGCGGAAGCAAAATCACCAATATAATGATGGACATCTGCTCTGACAGCATAAGCTTTTGCTTCCTTAGGATACATGCCCACCAATTTATTGGCCAGATTCATCAATTGATCGTTTTGCTCACCATTTGAACCAACTTGTATATTTGATATATGCGGAATCAATTCTTTTATTTTGTCATCCAAAGAAACGGACCGATTTTCAATCATTGGAATTAGGGCGGTTAATCCATTTTCAGCTTTTCCATTTTCTGAACTTTCAACCAATAGGGCATAATTAGCACTTGGGTCATTTGGATCTATTTCTAAAATCCTATTCCATGTTTCTTGCGCTTTTTTTTCATCGCCAAATTCAAGATACATGCTTGCCAGATTGTTAAGGTATCTTGTATTCTCTGGATAAGCTTGAATTAATTTTAAGACAGATTCGATTTGACCTTGTTTATCTTTTTTTGCTTCATAAATTTCAAGTTTCCACATTGTCGATCTTTCATAGACTCCAAAACGAACATCAAGCTCCTCTAAGGCATTGATGGCAGTTTGATGATCTTTATTCTTGATAGCCAATTCAACAAACTCTTCTCTTAGTATCCTGTCGTAAGGATTTTGTTCAATCAATCTATTCAAGATACTAAGTGCATCATCGAAGTTATTGGTTTTATTATATATGGTTTTAGCCAACTGGTTATAACCATAATTATTTGGCTGCTTGGCAATTGCCTTTTTGATAGAAGAGGAAGCTTTGGAATAGTCTTCTAAGTTTGAATAAGCCATGGCAAGTTCGTAGTGACAAGCTGTACATGTCCTATCCAATTCTAACAATTGTTTCAATAAATCAATCTGCTCTTCGAATTTGTCTTGATATTTTGCTGTTTGAGCATCCATGAATAGTGTGTGCAATGATATATCATCTTCACTATAGATTCCCGGCTGAGCGTTTGCCGAAAGGCAAACAAAAGCCAAACAAGCAACAAAACCAATCTTATTATAAATCATTCAATCTGATTATACGATGAAATTAGTCAACGATAGTGATCTTCATTGTATTCGTACGGAATCTTTTTTGCAAAGGCATTGAGGCCGTGTTTACAATGACATCTCCCTTATCTAACAACTTTTTCTCTTTTAAAATTTCCGTAAGATCAGAAATTGTTTCATCTGTTGAGGAAAATTTGTCATAAAAGAAGGTTTGAACCCCCCAAATTAGGTTCATTGTTGCCAACATTGGTCTAACCGAGCTAAAAATGTAGATTTTTGAGTTTGGTCGGTAAGATGCCACTTTAAAAGCGGTATGACCTGAAACGGTAATGCCTAGAATGGCTTTTGCTTTGATATCCTCTGCTAATTTTGCGGCTCCGAAACATATGGTATCTGAGTAATAGGTTTCAGAATTGGGGTTTGCTTTAGGTCGCTTGGTTTGTAACTCATAATGTTTTTCAGCTTCAGCAATGATTTTACTCATGGCCTGAACCACTTTAACTGGGAATTTACCGACCGAGGTTTCTCCACTAAGCATCACTGCATCTGCACCATCCAACACAGCATTTGCAACATCCGTAATTTCAGCTCTGGTTGGAGAAGGGTTATTGATCATGCTATCCATCATTTGAGTGGCAACGATAACAGGACGACCATATTTGATACATCGTTTGATAATATCCTTTTGGATAGGTGGTAACTTTTCCATTGGAACTTCGACACCTAAGTCTCCTCTAGCAATCATAATTGCATCTGTTGCCTTGATGATTCCTTTTATATCATTAATGGCTTCAGGCTTTTCGATTTTTGATATCACCTTTGCAAAATGACCAGCTTCTTTGATCTTTGCTTTAAGCTCAATTACATCTTGCGCAGAACGGACAAAAGAAAGTGCAATCCAATTTGCTGGTTGTGTCAAAATAAATGCTAAATCTTTCAGATCTTTTTCGGTAAGACTAGGCAATGAAATTTTGGTGTCGGGAAGGTTTACGCCTTTATTAGAGGAAAGGACGCCACCAAAAAGCACTTTTAATTTAACTTTAGACTTTCCGTCGGTCTCCACAACTTCGAGTTGTAATTTACCATCATCAATCATAACCTTTTCACCTACTTCTACGTCTGAAGCAAAATTTTCATAGGACATGTATATTTTCTCCATGTTTCCTATACATTTCTCATTTACGAAAGTGAGGATATCGTCTTTTTTTAAAGGCAAAGAATTATTTTCTATTTCTCCTACTCTTAATTTAGGTCCCTGAAGATCACAGAGTATTCCTATATTAATATTGTGCTCCTCATTAATTTTAATAATTCTATTGATGGTTGCTTGGTGTACCTCATGTGATCCATGTGAAAAATTGAGACGAAAGATATCAGCACCTGCATTTATTAGCTTTTCTAATACTTCTTTTGAGGATGAAGCTGGACCTAAGGTGGCAACAATTTTTGTTTTCTGGTGATTTCTGCTGGCTAAATTCAAAATAGAAAGTGTTTTTAATACATTAAGATAGCTAATGTAGCAACCATTTTGGGGCTTTTCTTCTAAAACATATTAAATATTAATAATATTTTCGGGAACTAACTTTTAATAAAATATCATTTAATAATTTGAATTGCGCAAACTATTGATTTATTTTGCGCCCACTTATTAATTAATAATAATATTATGTCTAACATTTCAGAAAAAGTAAAGCAAATCATCGTAGATAAATTAGGCGTTGATGCAAGCGAAGTAACTAACGAGGCAAGTTTCACTAATGATTTAGGAGCAGACTCATTGGATACAGTTGAACTGATAATGGAATTTGAAAAAGAGTTTGATATTTCTATACCAGACGAAGAAGCCGAAAAAATTACAACTGTAGGGATGGCTATTTCATTCCTTGAATCGAACTAAGAGCTTAAATAGCTTTTTAATAAATCCACATAGGTTAAGTACCTATGTGGATTTTTATTTTTAATCGATCAGACAAACCCTTTGATTTAGTAAATTAACGCCAATTAAAGCAAGATAAATCGCTTTAAAAGTTTAATTTCGTTTATTATGAGAAGAGTCGTAATTACTGGAATGGGAGCATTGACTCCGATTGGCAACAATGCAAAAGAGTATGCAGATGGGTTGCTCAATGGGAAAAGTGGTGCAGGCCCAATTACTCGATTTGATGCCTCACTTTTTAAAACAAGATTTGCATGTGAGATTAAAGATCTCAACCTTGAAGACTTCCTACATAGGAAGGTTTCTAGAAGAATGGATCCATTTACTCAATATGCTATGATTGTAAGTGAAGAAGCTATGCTTCATAGTGGACTTGATTATGAAAATATTGATAAAGACAGAGCTGGGGTCATTTGGGGAAGTGGTATTGGAGGATTCGAGACCATTGAACATGACATGACTGAAGCTGCTGGTTGGGAAGGTGCACCACGATACAATCCTTTCTTAATTCCAAAATTAATTGCTGATATTGCTCCAGGTTATATTTCAATTAAATATGGTTTTAGAGGAGTAAACTATGCAACGGTTTCAGCATGTGCTTCATCGACACATTCTATTTCCGCTGCTTTTGATTATATCAGATGGGATAGAGCAGATGTTATGATCAGTGGTGGATCGGAAGCGGCAGTTACGCGAGCAGGAATAGGAGGATTTTCTTCAATGAAAGCATTATCTTCTAGAAATGATGACCCATCCACAGCTTCAAGACCTTTTGATGCAGACAGAGATGGATTTGTTTTAGGAGAAGGAGCAGGTGCTGTAATTCTTGAGGAGCTTGAACATGCTAAAAAGCGAGGTGCAAATATCTTGGCAGAAGTAGTAGGAGTTGGCATGACGGCAGATGCTCATCACATCACAGCGCCACATCCTGAAGGTTTGGGTGCAAAAAATGTAATGAAGCTTGCATTGAAAGATGCAGGTCTAAATAAAGAAGATATTGATTACATCAATGTTCACGGTACATCAACGCCATTAGGTGATTTGGCTGAAAGTAAAGCAATTAAAGCTGTTTTTGAAGATCAAGCTTATAAGTTGAACATTAGTTCAACCAAATCGATGACTGGACATTTACTTGGTGCTGCAGGAGCGGTTGAAGCGATTGCTGGAATTGTTGCTATTCAAGAACAAGCAATTCCGCCGACAATCAACCATTTTACTGATGACCCTGCTTTTGATGCAAAATTGAATTTTACTTTCAATGAGGCACAACCAAGGAAGGTAAACGCAGTCATCAGTAACACTTTTGGTTTTGGAGGTCATAATTCTACAGTTATATTGAAAAAGTATGAATAACTGAAATTGTGATCAGAAGATTTTATAATTATTACATATCAGATCAAAAAACATTAGCTCGTAAATTCAAGGATGTACTTGGGTTTGTGCCTAGAGACCTACATCTATTCAAATTGGCTTTTTATCACAAGTCAATGAACAGCACTCATGCCCATATTGATACTAGTAACAACGAACGTTTGGAATATCTGGGAGATGCTATCTTGTCTACCATCGTTGCCGAATACCTGTTTAAAAAATACCCAACTCAAAACGAAGGTTTTCTAACCAAGATGAGATCAAAATTGGTCAAAAGAAAAACCCTGAACCTTGTTGCCGAAAGTATGGGTCTTGATATGATCCTATCTGAGTATTCCCAAGGTGTTTTAAGCCAGTCTATGTTAGGAAATGCTTTGGAAGCACTTGTTGGCGCAATCTACATTGAATATGGTTATATCAAAACAAGAGATTATGTTGTAGAAAATATATTGATGCAACATTTGGATGTACATCAATTAGAAGTAGTTGATGACAATTATAAAAGTTTGCTACTAGAATGGGCTCAGAAGCATGGAAATGAAGTGGAATATAAACTCCTTTCAAAAACAAAACTCAACAAACGGGATCGATTTAAAGTTGGAGTTCATATCAATGGCAAACAAATTGCATTTGCAGAAGACTTTAATAAGAAGAGTGCAGAACAAACTGCTTCTAACCTTGTTATAACTAAATTAAAAATTCGAGAAGAATAAATGGATTCATTAACTCAGATTGTCTTAGGTGCTGCCGCTGGTGAAGTTGTTCTGGGTAAAAAAATTGGCAATCGGGCAATGCTCTGGGGGGCAGTAGGTGGAACAATTCCTGATCTTGATGTTTTAGGTAAATATTTCCTTTCGAATATAGATAATCTTGCATTTCACAGAGGGATAAGTCATTCCATTTTCTTCAGTATTATTGGAGCCATAGTATTTGGTTGGTTAATTTATGGTATGTACAAAAGTCCATATCACAAATGGATTGCAATCTTTTGTCGGGGCTTGGCCCTTGTCTTAGTTGGTTTTGCAGTCAATTTTCTTTTGCGATTATTTTTCCAAAATGCCATAGCACCGACGCTCCTAATAATTATATCATTTATCTTTATTTTTTATCGGACATCAAAATCAAGATATTTTAATGAAAATATTCAGCTTCCGGAAGCAAGTGTCCGAGAATGGCAGTGGCTGATGTTCTGGGCTTTGTTTACCCATCCTATTCTAGATTGTTTTACGATGTATGGAACCCAATTATTTGCACCATTTTCAGATTATAGGGTTGCTTGGAGTACAATTTCGGTAGCTGATCCATTGTATACCGTTCCATTTATTAGCTGTCTGATTATTGCCTCAACGTTAAATAGATCTTCAAAAGCACGTAGATTTTGGAATTATTTAGGAATAGGATTAAGCTCTACATATCTTCTATTTACCGTTTTGAACAAGATGAATATGAAGAAAATTTATGCTGAATCATTACAGAATCAAGGTATAGCTTACGAAAGATTTATATTAAGTCCATCAATATTGAACAACATACTGTGGACTTGCACTGCAGAAAGTAAGGATCGATATTATCAGGGTCAATATTCATTGTTTGATAGTCAAGAAATTAAATTTATACCCATAACAAAGAACCACGAAATTTTGGATAGACTTGATACCGACTCTACCATTAAAACACTTAGATGGTTTTGTGATGATTACTTTAATGTTGTTAAGAAATCAGAAAATAAATATCAATTTAATGATCTTCGATTTGGATCATTTGGAGGCGAAAAAGAAGAAGAATTAGAATTCATTTTTCGTTTTGAATTGACAGATCAAGGTGATAAATATCAAATGAAAGAAGCCAGAGGAGGTCCTGAAGAAGGGAGAGAAAGAGAAATTTTTAGTGTTTTATTGGCAAGAATAAAGGGAAATTGATCGAATTTTGATTTATAAGAGCCGAAATTCCATATAATACCAACTTATTAATTTCTTATCTTCTTGAAAATCAAGCGCTTATAACAAGCTAAATAAATTGCTTATTTACTGTTAAAAAAATCGTTTGATACTTACCATAATTTAAAAAATCAAGCTACCTTGGAGTCATATTCTTAAGCAATAGTTAAGTGAGGCATAATTACCAAAATTATGTCTACTTGCGAGAGGGATCAAGGCATTGGTCCCTCTCTCTTTTTTGTCTATTTCGTTAAATTAGTTCTGGTATTAAGCTATACTTTCATTATATATTCAAGCTTAATAAATCTGATAAATTAATTTATATTTGTGTAGTACAACTACCAAAAAATACAACAAAATGAAAAATAAGGGCAGTTTGTTGTGCTATCTATTCCTAATCATCTTTACATATTGCAGCAACGCACAAAGCGCTTCTTACAAGAAAGCCATTGATGACTGCTATTCTTCAATTGAATTCAGAAAAGCTCGGTATAAATACAAACATGAAAACGAGTGCTATGTTGGATTGAAACTACCTGAATTTGAATTACTGTCTATTGATGGCAATTTGATTAATCACGACTATTTTAAAGATAAAGTTACAGTAATTAACTTTTGGTTTAGGGCCTGTCCTCCATGTATAGCAGAGTTACCCGGTCTAAATGCTGTTGCAAAAAAATATGCCAATGAAAATGTGAATTTTCTTGCGGCTTCAACCGATAGTTACGATGAAGTTGAAAGATTCCTAAAAAAGAAAGGCAACTTTGGGTTTACGCTTGCACCTGATGCTTCGGATTTATTTTTTAAAACTTTCAATATACAGTCTGGATTTCCAACTACCATTATAGTAGACGAGGAAGGAGTTATCCAATATTTCATCACAGGAGGTCTTGCTGATTTTAGAGCAGCTAGAAAAGTTCGTAAGAAGTTAAGTTCGGCATTGGATAATTTATTAGAACTGAAATAAAAAGTAAATTTACTTTTCGCAAATTTTATTATTATTAGATTTGTTTTTAATGAAAAACATTTATCTCGTTATATTCTATTCTTTTCTTTTATCTACTTGCACCAATAACCAATCCTCAAACCCAAGTAAGAATAATATTGTCCTAACTCAGCCTATGGAATACTTAGGTTCAAAAATGATGTCTGATAGTATTCGTAAAATCCTAAAGTATGCAAACACTGCTGAATCTATTTATGAAAATGAGATTCGTGCAAAATTAGCCAAAGAAAAATTTGGCAAATCACAAAATGGAGCAGATTTATTTATCTACGCCAAGGAGTTATTGAATAATGGACAAACCAATGAGGTTATTACAATTATTGAAAATTTGTTTAAGGTAAATCCAGAATTATTGGTCATCAATCAAAGATCCAGACCCTTTCATGAAATACTGGCTATGTCATACCTGAGAAAAGGCGAACAAGAAAACTGTCAAGATAATCACAATGATGAATCCTGTATAATACCGATAAGTATAAAAGGTCAACACATTAAAAAATCAGGATCAGAATTAGCAATTAAAAAATATACTGCGTTGCTCAATGTTTTTCCAGATGATATGCAATCCAAATGGCTTCTGAATATAGCATACATGACACTTGGTTTACACCCAAATGAAGTATCTAAAAAACATCTGATTCCTATTGGCAAAAAATCAAAAGACAGTCCATTGAACAATATTGCTACTCAGCTTGGCATAGATTATTTTGGTTTGGCTGGAGGATCAATTGTTGATGATTTTAATAATGATGGATTCTTTGATATTATTACCTCCTCTTGGGGTTCACAAGGTAAAATGAAATATTACCAAAATGACACCAAAGGATCATTTGTTGATAAATCCAGAGAAAGCAAACTAGCTGAATCAAAAGGTGGGTTGCATATCAACCAGACAGACTATAATAATGACGGGTACCTTGACATATTTATTTTGCGAAGTGCATGGATGCCTCAAAAAAATTGGGGAGTGCTTCCCAATAGTCTTTTAAAAAATAATGGTGATGGAACATTCAGTGATGTCACCATTGAAGCTGGTCTTTACTCGGCTAGGCCCACTCAAACCGCCACATGGAATGATTTCAATAATGATGGTTTTCTTGATTTGTTCATTGCAAATGAGACAACATTTAATTCTCGCACTAAATTTCCATGTGAATTTTACATTAATAATGGGGATGGGACATTTACTGACAAAGCAGCGGAATATGGCATTGATTTAGTTGGATATTATAAAGGATGTACTAGTGGCGACATCAATAATGATGGATGGCAAGATTTATTTCTTTCAAATTTAGATGGAGATAATGTATTACTTATTAATCAAGCCGAGCAATCTATTTTTAAAGGTTTCCAAAAGAGTATAGCAAATATCAAAAAGCCCAATGAAAGTTTTGGATGTTGGTTTTTTGATTACAATAATGATGGATTCGAGGATTTATATGTTGCAAGTTACGATCGAACAGCTTTTGAAGATCAAGGAGGACAATTTGCTAATGAATTACTTTCAAAACCTGTAAAAACCGAAAATAGTTGCTTGTACAAAAACAATAAAAAGGGCGATTTTGAAAACCTAACAACCGAACTCATTCAGGAAAAAGGAATCTCAACAATGGGATGTAATTTTGGAGATATGAATAATGACGGTTTTCTTGATTTCTATCTAGCAACAGGAGCTCCAGATTTAAGAGCAATTGTCCCGAATCGAATGTATATCAATCAAAATGGATCTAAATTTAAGGATGAAACATTCAGCTTGGGTGTTGGACATATTCAAAAAGGACATGCTATTTCTTTTGGTGACCTAGACAATGATGGAGATCAAGACATTTATGCAGTTATGGGAGGAGCTTTCAAAGGCGACGGATTCCCAAATGCTTTTTTTGAGAATAGTGGAAACGGAAATCATTGGATTAAATTAAAACTAGAAGGCAGTTCTAGCAATCGACCGGCTATTGGTGCTCGAATAGAAATAAATGGAGAAACAAAGACAGGTGACTCTAGAAGTATTTTTAAAACCGTTGGATCTGGCGCTAGTTTTGGAGCTAATCCATTGACTGCAGAAATTGGCTTAGGTGAGCTTAAATCGATTAGTTACATAAAAATTAATTGGCCAAATGGGAAAAACGAAATTAGCACTTATACCGATTTCAATTTAGATAGCAAGTATATTATTAATGAAGAATCTGGTGTTCAAGAAACAAATTTATTTCCAATCTCCTTTGTAAAAAGCAAACAAGCAATAAGTCATCATAGTCATTAATAAAAATACCCCATTAAATCCTTAGTTTCTACTTTTCAGCATTCCAATGATTTTGGACGCCTCTTTTGCATCTTTAGGCTCAACCTCGATTTTATAGTCTTTATATGATCCAGTAAGAGTAACCTTCAATTCTGTTGAAGTATTCAGTTTTTTAACTTTCGTTATCATTTTCTTGAGCTTTCCCTGAACATTCGCACTAATTTGATTTTCTTTATTAATACCTGCTCCTGATTTTGGAAGAAAAATCACCTTATTAATTACTTCTATCATTACTTTGTTGTTAATGTTTGTGACAGCAAAGATGCGAATATCTCTATAATGTACTTAAGAAAAGTCCTTTTCCTTTATGACAAAAAATGAAATATAATGACTGTCTATCCATGTACACCGTTTGATATTTACATTTTGCACCAATTATGATTGAGTCCTAGCATGAATTCCAGATTTAAAGTGCACAAATAAGTAGAAATAAAAAATAATTATATTTTTAAATTATGATTAGATCGATTCCAATAATATTATTCCTAGCTTTTTGTTGTTCTTGTAAGGTTCACATACCGCCAAAAAAATTAAATATTGATGGAGTGATGTTGACCTGTCCTCAGGGCTGGAAAATTACAGATGCAGAAAACTTTAATGATCTAGGTTATCTTATTACTTTTGAAAAAGCAGGCTTAATAGAATCCGGTATTGTCGTGCTTACTTGGCTAAATCATGAAGGAGATTTGGAAGAAACCATGTCAACTTATATTTATGAAATGCAGAATACCTTCCCGTACAAAAAAGCAGGGCTAACATTCACCGCTACAACAAAAAGCACTTTTGGAAATTTCGAATGTGATGAGAAAAGTTTTATAACAAAAATATTAGGAGTCGCACATGAAGGAGCGATTCAAGTATTCAATAAAAGTGGAAAAACATTTACTATATTAACACAAACAGCCACAGAGGACAAACAAAAAAATATTCTAGGGTTTAAAATTATTGAAGATAGTTTTAAAATTGTGGAGTCCTTATAAGCTTGAAATCCTAATAAAAGACATTGAATTTTACAATTTTGATAAAAAGAAATGAGTTATATTGCAAACTCATAACTTTCCTATCTTACTATTACTTTTAGTAATTAGACTAGAATCTTCCATTTTCAGATATTCATTCTTAAGCTTAACAAAATTTTAATCAATGAAAAATACATTAATAATTATTTGCCTATTTGGTCTTTTAGGCTCTGCATGTGCAGAAAAAAAAGAAGCTACAAGTACTGAAAACATTATGGAACCAAGGGCCATAGAGCAATTAGAAAAAGAAAACACTGAACTAGATAATTTAGAAAAGGGTATTGAAAATGACATTAAAGAAATTGATGCAATCCTAAACGAAGTGGACAAAAATTAAATTTATTCGTCTTAAGAATAGTACTAAAAAATTAAGATCATGAAAAATCTAAAATTAATTACGACAAAATCATTATTGATCATATTACTTACCGCCTTTGGTCTGATGCAATTAAGTGCTCAAGGAAATTCTCAAGGGAAGGGTAAAGGAAAGGCTAAAGTTGAAGACCTTAGTCAGAATGCAGGTGAAAAGCTTAATGAAGCTGGAGAAAAAGCAAAAGATATTGCCAATGGACAAAAAGGAAAAAAGGAAAAGAAAGAAAAAGAAAAGAAAGAAAAAGAAATGAAAGGGAAGGGTCAAGAAAAAGGGAAAGGAAATGGAAAGGGCAAGAATAGTGAAAAAGGACATGCGCATGATGATGATGATGATGATGATGACAAAGAAAAAGGAGAAAAGGAAAAGAAGGAAAAAAGTAATAACGGTAAGGCCTATGGTAAGAATAAAGGAGACTTAGAAGGAAAAGAATTTGGTCAGGCAAGAGCGGCAGAAGCAAAGGCAAAAAATAAAAAGCAGAAAGAAAAATTGAATAAATCTGCAGAAAAAGGAGATACCAAAGTCAAAGAAGCACGCGAGAAAGTTAAAAAGGCAAAGGATAAAGCGAAGAAAGATAGAGATGAAGGAAAAATATCTGAAGAAGAATTTGAAACAAAATCTAAAAAAATAGAAGAAGCAGAAAAGAAAATAGAAGAATTGGATTCGAAAGTAAAAAAAGCAAAGAAAAAAATAAAAGAACAATAAAATTTTAAATGAGTCAAAGAAAGGGGCTGTCTTATAAGAAGGCAGCCTTTTTTTTGGTGCTTATATATTAATAACTTGTAATTGGAGCAAACGCGGAAGAAAGCCAACGATCAAGCCTATTATCCAGATCCATTAAGTCTCTGCTGGCTAAAGTTTAGATGAGTTATTCCACAGAATCATGTTGTCAGGGTTGTTTGGTCAGTAATAGCTCTTCTAATTATTGATTCGATACTTAGAAAAGTATAAGGGAGGAGGAGCCAGTT
>JAHDIE010000057.1:0-1533 GCA_020630955.1 Saprospiraceae bacterium | reverse complement strand
ATTGAGCGACTCAAAGAGATAGATTTCTAGCTCTAAGTTTTGAGATTAAAAGAGATACATTTCTAAAGCCATAGTTCCTTTATCATTAAATTTTGTTTTACTTTCAATTTCGAATTAGTCATTTAATACCATGGTGACTAATTCAGATTTTAACAACAACATTTATACTTAACCAAACATTTATAATGGTAAATCGTAAAACCAAACAGTTTATGGATTACGTCATTGAACGCAATCCAAATGAACCTGAATTCCATCAGGCAGTACAAGAATTTGCTGAAGTTATTTCTCCTTTTATTCAACGGAACAAAGCTTATCAAGGATATGCTCTTTTGGAGCGAATGATTGAGCCAGATCGAGTCATTAGCTTTAGAGTTTCTTGGGTTGATGATGCAGGTAATATTCAGGTAAATAAGGGATACAGAGTTCAATTTAATATGGCCATAGGGCCCTATAAAGGCGGCTTGCGCTTTCACCCAAGCGTAAACTTATCCATTTTGAAATTTTTAGGTTTTGAACAGATTTTTAAAAACTCACTCACCACACTACCAATGGGGGGAGGCAAAGGTGGATCAAACTTTAACCCCAAAGGAAAATCTGATGGTGAAGTAATGCGTTTTTGTCAGGCATTCATACAAGAACTGTTTAGACATATTGGTCCTGATACCGATGTTCCGGCTGGAGATATTGGTGTTGGTTCACGCGAAGTAGGATATTTGTATGGGATGTATAAAAAATTATCCAAATCACATACAGGCACTTTTACCGGAAAAGCTTTGCCTTACGGAGGAAGTTTGATTCGCCCTGAAGCAACAGGCTATGGTTGCGTATACTTTACCAATGAAATGCTAAAATCTCGTGGTGATCATCTTGAAGGTAAAAGTTGCTTGGTCTCTGGATCTGGAAATGTAGCCCAATACACCGCAGAAAAGATTTTGGATTTAGGAGGAAAGGTGTATACCTTATCAGATTCCTCAGGTGTGATCTATGATAAAGATGGGATAGACAAAGAAAAGCTTGCTTTTGTAAAGGAATTGAAAAATGTTCGACGAGGTAGAATAAAAGAATACTCAAAAGAATTTAAAGGGTCAAAGTTTATTGCCAATGGTAACCCTTGGCAGTTTAAAGCAGATTGTGCATTTCCTTCCGCTACACAAAATGAAATCAATAAACAGGATGCTGCCAAGCTTGTGAAAAATGGGATCATTGCTGTTGGTGAAGGAGCTAACATGCCAACAACAATAGCAGGAATCAAGATATTCCAGGATGCAAAAATTCTTTATGCCCCTGGCAAAGCATCAAACGCAGGAGGAGTAGCTACTTCTGGCTTGGAAATGTCGCAAAACAGTACACGCTTGTCATGGACAAGCGAAGAGGTAGATGAAAAGTTAAAAGCGATTATGGCAGATATTCATAACCAATGCAAAGAATATGGTAAGGTGAATAAAAAGTATGTCGATTACGTCAAGGGAGCAAATATTGCTGGTTTTGTAAAAGTTGCAGATGCAATGATTGCGCAAGGGGTTATATAGT
>JAHDIE010000056.1 GCA_020630955.1 Saprospiraceae bacterium | reverse complement strand
AATTCCTGTTCCCAATCCCTTATCCCTCCTCTTTTCCTTCCGTCCCACATCCCAATAAATTCACCCCAACTCCAATATCATCGGAGAATGATCAGAGCATTTGTCCTCGCGATATTCATGATGATAGTAGCAGTTCTGTACCAGGTGTTTCAAATTATTATCAATATAACTATGGGATAAATGTATTGAATAAATGATAGATAGCAATTTGCCAGTTGCTATCAGACTTTTGCCATTACAGTTGCGGGAAAAATATGCAAACTACATCGGGAATTGTTAGACGAAATTAGCAATGATAGTTGAGGAACAGTTGAATTATCCACAAAAACCAGCATTTAAATTTCGAGCAAAGAAATTACTATTGGAAAATGCCAAAACTTCATAAAGCAGGCTTTTTTAATATTCTTTTGCAAGTTAACTTAAACATTTAATTATTTTCCTCAAGCTTTTTTGCTGCTTTAAATTTCGAAATTTTTCCTGTTAAATTATATCTTTAAATCAGATCATCTCAAATATTCTCGCCGGATTACAGATTAAGACGGCTCTTTAAAATCTATTGCGCTTACGAATAATTACTTATGTATTGCCATTAATTATAATATGAATAGAAGACCAATGGGTATATTTAAAAAAAACTATCAAATGAAATTCCAGTAGATTCAATGTTAACATCGCAAAGTAAACTGAAAGGAATTTTATTCGATTCCTTGAAGCAAAAATTTATAAAAAAAAATAGCTGGTTGAGGAAGGTTTTCTATTCTTCATTAATGCTTAGCTTACTCCTTAACATAGGGATTTACCAAATGCCCTTGCATGGTAACAATGTCCCTTATTGCATAGATTTTGTGACTGAAATTTCAGTTCTCCTTGAAGGGTATTGTACTGGTCAATCGTATACTGTCGGAGAAAGTGGTGGTGTTTGGGTAATTAACAATGCAGAAGGAGATCCTTCTAATTGTAATCCCAATTGCACAAATGGAACCGGTGGAGCAAACGATATTGAGTTTAAGATCATTAAATTTGATATCTTTTGCTTAACTGATAATGTAGTAAGTAATGACTACAACTATAATATTGATTTAGAATATGCAATCGGTTGCCACAATTCTGGATTTAGCAGTGGAAATGATGGTGTGTCATTTTATTATAATCTAGATGCTGGAGGATCAACCTTGATTGAAGGAGTTGAAACTTGTGATACTGATTCTGGAACTTTCTACTCTACACCTTTGAATGGCAATACACTTCATGTTAATGTAGTAGGAGGAACACAAGCCAAAAATGAATTTATTGAGAAAGAGAAGATTTTAATAAATGGGATTGCAACCCCGCCTGCCAATGATGATTGTGGATCTTCCGAAGTGATAACAGGAAATATTTCAGGTGATAATTCATGTGCAACAATAGATCTAAACTTATGCTCTGATAATGATCATGTCGTGTATTATTCTTACACGACATTAGAAGAAAATGCAACAATAACGATAACAGGCACATCAACAAATGGAGGTAATGTTGTTGTGGATATATGGACTGATTGTGTTGCCGGTACACCATTTGATGCTACCGTTGGTTGTGCTCAATCCGTGACTATCTCATGTGTGCCGATCGGTACGGTATTGACAATTCCAGTAGGATCTACAATGGGAGATGAAGGTGGTTTTGATTTAGAAATTATAGAATCCGAAGGTGGTGCTGCCAATGATAGTTGTAATGACCCTGCCCCAGCAACAACAGCTGTATGTGTTCCAGAAACATTTACTGGAGATACATCAGGAGCTTGTCCAGAAACCTTTGGAACATGTAATCAAAATAATGATCCAACGATTTGGTTCGAATTCACCACTTTACCAGATATATCTAGTGTTACTTTTTCAAATGTCACTGGAACTTTCCAAATATTTGAGTATGCTTGTCCAACTGTTATGAGTGTTGGTCCATGTATTTCGGATGTCACACATGTTAATGTTAATCCAAATACCCAATATTTGATTTCAGGTTCAGATGCCGCAGGTGGTTCTATTTCATTCGACCTAACCTTGAATGCAGCCGCTGCTAACGATATGTGTGGCAATGCAGAAGATGCTTCAAATGGATCAGTTTCTGGAAGCACAGCATGTGCCACTGCGGATGCAAATTTTTGCGGAGCCTCTGGAGATCACGTGGTCTATTATAGCTACACCGTCGTTGGACCAGGGGTATTGACTGTTCAGATTGATGTAACAGCAGAAGATGCTGCAGATATTGCGCTTGAAGCATGGGCGGACTGTTCTGGGACAGATTTTGATGATACGCAAACAGATTGTGCTTTATCTATTACATTGGATTTCGTGCCAGCTGGAACCATACTTACTATACCTGTTGGGTCAGAAGATGGAGCAGAAGGAACCTTTGATATGACGATTACAGAAATAGCCGGCATGGTGATAAATGATGATTGTGCAGGCGCGGAAATGATTTCCGGAGACGCAGCTTGTGAGGCTATGAGTATAGCCGGTGATACCTCAGGTGCATATCCTGAGACTTTTGCAGCTGATTGTTCGCAAGACACAAATCCTACCATATGGTACACCTTTACAACTTTAACCAATACAACTTCAATAGATTTCACGAACGTAAATGGATCATTCCAATTAATGTCAGATTGTCCAGCCTCTATGGCAGTTTCTGGTTGCATTGATGGTGATCAAGTCGTAACTGTAACTGGAGGAACCCAATATTGGCTATCAGCAACACTTGCAGGAGGGGAAGGAGCAGTGTCAGTGGATATCGCATTTCTAGAAGCTCCGGCAAATGATATTTGTACTGCAGCAGAGGACGCCTCTGGAGGAACAGCTTCAGGTACTACAGGTTGCGCTTCTTCGGACGGAAATTTCTGTTCTGCATCAAGTGATCACGTGGTATATTACACATATACGGTTGCTGGACCTGGAGCTGTAACGGTTCAAATTGATGTGGCTGGTGTTGATGCTACAGATATTGCAGCTGAGGCATGGACTGATTGCGGGGGGACTGATTTTGATGCTACAGTCGATTGTGGAACAAGTTTAATGTTGGTTTGTGTGCCTGCAGGAACTGTATTAACAATACCTATTGGCTCTGCTGATGGGGGAGAAGGGACATTTGATTTGACAATTACTGAAACAACAGGGTCTGGGCCAGCAAACGATCTTTGTGATGATGCAACACAAATAGACATAACTACACCATGTGTGCCAGAATCTGCATCGGGAACAACTGTAGATGCATGTCCTGAAACTTTTGCTGGAGATTGCACACAGATGGACGATGCAACAATATGGTTTACTTTTACAACATTAGATAATACAACGATGGCTGAATTTTTAGCCATAACTGGAGAAATACAAGTTTTTACGGATTGTGTAGGATCAGCGACAAGTGGTTGTATCACTGGCGATATGGTAATAACTGTAAACCCAACCACTCAATATTGGGTTTCTGCAACAGTCAATGGTGGGGAAGGAGATGTTGGTTTTGATGTCGCTTTACTCGAAGCCCCGGGAAATGATGCCTGTAGTACTGCAGAAGATGCTTCTATTGGAGCCGCAGCGGGTACTACAGCCTGCGCTTCCAATGACGAAAACTTTTGTGGAGTCTCTGGTGACCATGTTGTTTATTATACCTATACTGTCGTTGGACCAGGAGTAGTGACTGTTCAGATTGATGCAACAGCAGGCGATGCTACAGATATTGCAATTGAAGCATGGACTGATTGCTCAGGTGCTGATTTTGATGACACACAAGCAGATTGTGCAACAAGTCTTACGCTTCCTTGTGTCCTTGCTGGGACGGTCATAACCATTCCTGTAGGTTCAGCAGACGGTGGAGAAGGATCTTTCGATTTAGCAATTAGTGAAACAGCAGGCACTGTTCCTAACGACGACTGTACCGGTGCCTTAGTTGTTGATGTTCCTCAACCATGTGATCCAGTTTCAGTATCTGGAAGTACAACGGATGCATGTCCAGAAGCATTTGCTTCCAATTGTACACAAGATGTTGACCCAACAGTATGGTATACATTTACAACATTAGCTGGGACAACTTCAATCGATTTTACAAATGTTAATGGTTCTTTCGAATTAATTGCTGATTGTCCAGCAACATTATCTGCATCAGGATGTATCGATTCAGATCAAGGCGTGGCAGCTGATCCAAATACAACCTATTGGTTGACGGCGACAGTGCCAGGAAGTGAAGGTGATTTTTCATTTGACATTGCATTCTTGGAAGCACCTGGAAATGATTTATGTAATGATGCGTTTGGAGCAGGAACAACCACCACAGTTGGTAATAATGGTTGCGCATCTGCTGATGCAGATGTATGTGGTGGAACAGATCATGTTGTATATTATACATACACAGTAGCTGGCCCTGGATCAGTAACTTTAGAAGTTACGGTTAATGAGATAACAGCATCAGGAATAAACTTTATTGCATTTGATGGATGTGGAGGTGCTTTGATGGATGAAGAATGTGGTGCTTCAGGAACACTTTCTATCGATTGTGTACCTGAATGGACTGAGGTGATTATTGCAGTCGGAACAGCGGAGAATAATACCGGTGATTTTGATATTACTGTAGGTGAAGTTCCAGGAGATTCAGGTCCGGCTAACGATTTTTGCTTTGATGCAGAGATTATAGATGCCGCAGAATGTCATGATACCTCAGTATCTGGATCAACTACTGATGCCTGTCCTGAATTTGTATCAGGCTGTAGTGAGGATATGAATCCAGCTGTTTGGTATCAAGTAAATACTCCTGCTGGAACAACGTCTGTTGACTTCCTTAATCTTTCATCTAATTTAAATTTGGCAATTTACGATGCTTGTAATGGAAAAAATCTTGGTTGTATAACAGGAGATATGAATGTATCTGGACTTCCTAGCACATTTTGGATTGCAGCTTTTATCAATGGTGGAGAAGGTAGTTTTAATTTTGAAATAAATGCAAAGGCTCTAGCAGTTAACGATTTTTGTGCTAATGCAATAGATGGTGGCGGAACAGAAACAACCTGTTGTTCTACTGGAGACAATGTTGGCTGTAGTCAGGATTTGTCTGTTTGGTATTCATATACTCCTTCCGATCTTGACGCTGCAGTAATTGTTTCTGCTTCAGGAGGAACAATTGGAAGTATGGCGGTAGATGTGTTTGTAGGAGAATGTACAGCACTTGCATCGGTCCCTGGTGGAGAATGTGTAAATGGAACTGACTTAGAAATTGCCGCAAGTTGTATAGATGGTGCAACTGTTTTTGTACAAGTCAGTTCTACTTCGGAAGATGTTTGTGGTACCCATACCGTAACTTTTACAGAAGAATCTGGTTGTGATCAAGGTCTGAGTTGTGATACTGCTTCTGATCAGTCAATGACGCCAATTACCAATGAAGGTGAGGTTTGTGTTTCCTCATGCAATAATTATGTTTGTGATGCAGGATGTGGGGACAATCCAGTTTGGTTTGAAGTAACAACAGATGCAGATGCCTCTATTTTGAATGTGCAAATTGATGGATGTTTTGCCCCGATGGTTTGTATTTATGAAGATGTGTGCGGTGGTGGATTAGTTTATTCTGGAGTTGGTGATATAGCTAATGTGCCGGTTTTAGGAAATCTTACTTATTACATTGCTGTAGGTATTGCTTCAGGTGATGCCTGTGATTTTAATGTCTGTGTTCAGACCTTTTTGCAATTGGTTGATTGTGCTGTATCTGCCGAAATTGAACCAACCAGACCTGAATATCCAGATTCAAATCCAGATGGTCCATATTCCCCAGGAGAAACAGTGAATTTCTGTTATTCAGTTGATTTTAATATTGGTCCTGTAGGAGATCTAAGCGGAAATAACTGTCAATGGATTCAAGGTATTATACCAGTGGTTGGCTGTGGATGGGACTCTGATCTTAATGATATCGCAAATCAACCTCCAGGAGGTTGGTTTTGGCTTGACGAAGGAGAAGTAAATTATAATGTATCCAATCCATTCTTAAGTCTGTCTTCAGAATGTTGTGGAGGACTTAGTCTTGAGTATGGAGATGGAGGACTAAGTGCTGGAGATGAACTTCCAGGTGGATTTTGGTTTACTTCACCTGGAGGAGGAGCCAATTGTACAAATGATGGTACCCCAAACACCATGTGGGGTCTTCCTGGTGCTTGTGGCTCTTCACAATCTGTAGAGTTTTGCTTTGATCTTACTGTAAAAAATGTTGCAGTTCCATCAGAATGTGATGATGATTGTAATTCAGATTTAAAAATACACATCTTCACCTTCGCTGATGGTGAGACTGGTTGTTGGTCATCATCAGTTTGTGTCGGAGATATGCCAATTGCTTTTGATGCGTTTATGGATTGTTGTTCGTTAGTTACGACAGAATTATTATCGGGAGAATTAGAAATTTGTAGTGGAGAATCTCCGATGTTAGAAGTGATTGCCAATGATGGTTTCTCAACAATAGTTCTTGAATCAGATGGAAATCCAAATATTTCTGGAGCTACTCTATCAGGTGCTTTCCCCGGAGGAGAAGGTTCTGTACCTGATATTCTTGTTAATAGTGGTTCTGATCCTGAAACAATAGTCTATGAATTTTTTACTCAAAGTCCTAACCCTGATTCAGAATGTAACGGTCCAAGAATATTTGTTGAGGTAGTCGTATATCCTGATATTGTAATTGAGTTTGATGAGCCCTATGATGTTTGCTTTGATGACCAAGAAGAAATAATTCCAACCATCTCAGGTGGATCAGGTGTATATGATATTTACGAGTGGTCAAATGGTGAATCAGGAGCATCAACTTTTGCCCCACAAATTGTTGGAGACGACTCTGGTTCATATCAATATATGCTAACAGTTTCAGATGACTTTGGTTGTACCAGAGAAGCTACTGTTGAATATATTATTAGACCAGAGGTAATACACTTGTTGAATCAAACTTCAGAATTTGCTTGTATTGATGGTGAAGATAACTTTGAAGAAATTTGTGCACAATTATCCAATGGAGGAGCCAATGGACCGTTTATTTATACCTGGACCTATGATTCAGATTTGATAGTCAATGAATTTGAAAACTGTATAATTATTGACGATGAGAATTCTACACCTGGTTTCTATGAAGTCACTTTAGAGATTGAAGACATTTATGGATGTATTTATAATGAAGGACCAATATATTTCTCTGTTGAGAATGGCCCTGATGTGTATCATGAAAATCCATTCTGTATTTCAAAGGAGGGAGGTGATATAGAATACTCTTTTGAGGTATGTGATGACAACAATGGCTCAGCAGAATGGTCTTTGTTTGATGAATCATGCAGTATTCAGCTGGATGGTCCTTATAGTGGAACCTGTTATACTTTCTTTGTAACACCTTTTGCACCAGGAGATGATATTCCAGTTACCTATTGTGTGCAAGCCATCGATTTAGCAACTGGTTGTATAGCATATCATGAGGTAACCATTGATCCACCAGCTATTTTAAACTCTTTAGATACTGATAATCCTCCGTTGTCATACACTGTGTTTCCAAACCCAACAAATGGTCAATTAAATATAAGTGGTTTAAGTTTCGATAAAGTTATCATTGTAAATATGCTAGGTACAGTGTTAAAAACCTATCACTCAAATGAAATAGACATAACAAATTTTCCTGATGGTGTGTATTTTCTGGTGATGTATTTTGATGGTGCCCAAGTTTCGATTTCAAAAATCCTGAAAAATTGATAACTATAATTAAAATCCCAATCCCTTATCCCTCCTCTTTTCCTTCCGTCCCACATCCCAACAAACTCACCCCAACTCCAATATCATTGGAGAATGATCAGAGTATTTGTTCTCTCTATATTCATGATGGTAGTAGCAATTTTTTACCAGGTCTTTCAGATTATCATCAATATAACTGTGGTCATATCGATAACCATTTCCTTGATGGCTAAACCATGAAAACTCTGAAATACCCCCATTGATCAATCGAAAGGCATCCAAAAACCCTCGTTCTTCAAAAGTTTCTAACTGTTCAGTATACCAAAAAGAGTTTCCTTTTTGATCTATATAGTTTTTACCTGTGTTGAGATCTCCAACCAAGATGGATGGGATATTATCATCCAATTCATCTTCTATCAAAAATTCAAAAAGCCTGTGCTTTTTTTTGTGCGGAAAATAGGCACCGTACAATCTGAATGCAGAAAAATCAGCTCTCACAATACTGTGATTGTAAGTTGGGTCAGCTTGATCAAAAAGCGCCGATCCAGATGGCAGTTTTGAAAATATTGCAACGGTATTGGTAGCATCGATAGTTTGTCCAACCACTTGGTGTAGGTAACCAAGTTTTATCATGTTGGTTCTGATTTTGAGACCAGAATTATTGTTGTGGAATTCACTAAGCACCACAATTTGTGCTTCCATTTTTTGAATGGCTTGGAGGATCTTTGGTATTCTAGAGCCACCCCCTTGTTGAATATTCCATGAAAGGATTCTAAGCACCCTTTTTTAATTGTTTTGCATGCTCGATTGAGGCTTTTAGAGCGTCCATAATATTGACTGTTGGGGTTTCCAGATCAGACTCTGCAGCAGTAACTATTTCACTTCCTTCTATTTTCTTTTGCACGAGCTCCATTAAAGCATCGTGATAGCGATCTTCAAAATCAATTTCTGAAAATTTTGTGGCAAGCGAATCGACCAAAGTTTTAGCCAATTTTAATTGACTATCATCAATTTCTATAGGCTCAGTGTCAGGAACTTTATCAATGTTTCTAAGTTCATAAGGATACCGTAATTTATACATTACGATGGCATTATCTTCAGGTACCATCAATACCACATCCTCACGATCTCTTAGGATAATTCTTCCAACTCCTGCTTTGCCTGCTTGCTTGATGGTTTCTAAAAATAGTCTAAAAGATTTTTTAGCTACTTCTCCATCTGGTCCGACGAAGTATACAGCTTCAAATCTAGAAGGTTTTACTTCATCAATGTCCACGAAGGCTTCTATGTCAATGGCTCTTGTACTTTTTAGTTTTACAGCAGCCAACTCATCTTTTGTGAGTACAACATATTGGTCAGGTTCGTATTCGTATCCTTTGACAATGTCTGAGCTTTTCAAAACATCACCACATGATTTACAGGTTTTTTGATAACCAACTCTTCCGTTGTCTTCCTTGTGCAACTGGTTAAATGAAATATTATTTTTTGTTTCAATGGCATTGAATATTTGAATGGGAATAGTAACCAATGAAAACCGAATGTGTCCCTTCCATATAGACCTCATAGTATTAACTCTTTTGATTTCTTTATTAAACTAGGAATTGTTGTGCAAATATAGTTCTAATTTAAGACTCAAGATCTGGCCTCAGTCCTAAGAATACAGGTTCTCTTAATGTTCCTTTATTGGTAAGTGATGCATACTGAACTTCACACCAAAGCTTCGGTGTAATCCAAATGGTTCTGTGGGCTTCTTCGATATTCTCTGTGATGAGTTTTTTACTTTCATCTTGCACTTTTAGTATGGCCAATACTTCGATCATTTTTGCTTCATCAAACCCAGTTCCAACTTTGCCAAGATAATTCCATGATCCATTATTTTCGGTAGCAATGTGTAGAGCGCCAAAGAGATTAGATCGATCTCCGTTGCCTCTGGTATAGCCTAAGATTTGAACACTTATGGTGTCTCTAAATTTTATTTTTAACCAATAGTTATTTCTATTGCCAACTTCGTAAGGTTTGGTGAGATCCTTGGCCATGATTCCTTCTAGGTTCATATTTTTTGCTGCATCAAAAAGGGCTTTCCCATCACTCATCGTTTCGCTCAGACGGAACTGGTTGTTTTTTTTAAGGCTAACAGCAAGCCAATCTTGTCTTTTCTTCAGAGGCTCATTGCAAATATTTCTTCCATCTAAAAATAGACAATCAAACAAGTAGCAATACACTGGATTTTTATGAACCGCAGATTGGATTGATCGTTCACCTTTTGTATGTAGGCGACTAATTACATCTGAAAATATTGGCCGTCCTTCCTTGTCCATACTGATGATTTCGCCATCGAATATTCCGTTTTCGATATGAAATGCTTCAGATGCAATTTGTAACTCAGGAAACTGATTACTAATTTCTCTTCCACTTCTTGAGTAAATTTTTATTTGGTCATCTAGAACATGGATTAAGGATCGAATTCCATCCCATTTGATTTCAAAACTATATTGAATTCCAGAAGGAATAGTCTTGCTTACATCCGCAAGTTGAGGTTTGATGGATGAATTTAGAAGGGTTGCATCTGCTTCGTTTTTTCTTTCAATCAGCCACTGTTCACCTTTGGTTTTATAAAGTTTAAAATGACCCTTCAGCTGTTTTGAGTCAAGTATAAATTCATGAGAGCTGTCTGTTTTTTTTATCCAACTTACTTGACCTTTTGCAAATACCCACATTTCTCCAGCCCCATATTCTCCTTTAGGGATAACTCCTTCAAAATCAAGATATTCCATTGGGTGATCTTCAGTTTGAATGGCAAGTCGTTTTATTCCTTTCCTATGTGGTAGCCCTTTTGGGATGGCCCAAGATAACAATACACCTTGATCTTCCAATCTTAGGTCATAATGCAAGTTACTCGCATTATGAAGTTGTACTGAAAATCGATTTTGGTTGGTCAAGTTTAATTGAGGACGAGGTTCAGGAGTCTTACCGAAATCTCTTTTGTGGAGATAGGATTCCAATTTTTTTTCTACTTCTTTATTGATCTCTCGAATTGCTTGATGATGTGTATGCAGAGGAACTGCGCTCTTTCGAATATCTTTCCATACATCTCCATATTTTTCTAAGTGAGCGTCAATATTTCTAATATTGATCTCAGTAGAATGCTTTAGATTCTCTAATTGATCCCACGTTATGGGAGTCGAGATGGAGGCATTGGGTTTGGCCCTTAGACTATAGGCTGATACGGTAGTTTGAGCCATGTGATTTCTATATATGTCAATGAGAGTTTTACCGTCGCGATTATTTTTTTGAAGATTAAGGGTACTAGAATCTTTATTTTGTTGGACAAACAATTTGGCTAGACCTTTTACACATTCCACCATTTCATCATGGGTGTGTTGAGTAATGATTGGTACAATAATATGTACACCTTTACTTCCCGATGTTTTTATAAAGGGTGTATAATTGTAAGATTCCAAAAATCTTTTCAGTTTGTAGGCTATCTGCTTTACATCAGAAAAATCTGCTCCTTCCGGAGGATCAATATCGAATATAAAGTGATCAGGATTTTCCATTTTTGTAGTAAGCATTTGCATTGGATGGATTTCTAAGGCTGCTAAGTTTGCCAACCAAACAACACCTGCGGTATTATTGATAACCGCATAAGGGATCATTTCTTCGCTATGTTGAATTTCTTGTCGTTTAATCCAACTCGGAGCCCATTCAGGACACGATTTTGAATAGAATTTATTTTTTTCTATGCCATCTGGGTATCTAATCAAAGTAAGTGGTCTATTTCCAATATGATTGATGATGATTGGTGCAATCGTCATATAGTACTGAATCACTTCAGCTTTTGTGATTCCAGATTCAGGATACAATATCTTACTTAGATTACTAAGTTTTAGCTTTATGCCATCTACTTCAGTATGTATGTATTTGCTCACTTCCGTAAATATAACAAGTGAAGAAAAAAGACTTTCATTTCATTTTTATAATATTTGTGGACCTAAATTCGATATAATCTAAATATTGTTTCTTTAAAGCTTAGTTGGAAGAATGAATGCATTAAATATGAATAAACAAAATAGAGTTTCTCTTTACACAAGATTTAATTATTATTCAGCATTGATTGTCTTTTCTATTTTGCTTTTTTCTGCATGTAGCGATAAAAGATCCAAAGAAATCATTCCAGATGTAGACAATATTAAAATCGAAGTGAATTTACAGCGTTTGGATTCATTATTTGCCTTGAGCGATAAAAATAAAGCCGTATCAAGCATTATAGAATTTCATGAGGATAACCCTTTTTTTTCAGAGATTTACTTCAAAACATTGGTTCCTATTTATGACAATGATAAAAATAATTTTGAGAAAAATCTTATGGACTTGTTGGAGAATGAACAGATAGCCAACTTGATCGATACAACCCAAATTGTTTTTCCAGATCTCAACCTTGAAAGGAAAAAGTTATACAAGGCATTACAGTTTTATAAACATTATTTTCCAGAAGCAACAATTCCTAATTTCTACAGTTTGATTTCTGAATTTGGTGTTCAAAGTTTCATTTTCCAGGATAACAAGGTAGATGGTGTTGGCATTGGATTGGATATGTTTTTGGGAGAAGACTTTAATTACAAAAAAGTTGACCCAAGAAACGAGGCGTTTTCAGATTATTTGAGCCAAAATTATTCGCGGGAATTTATCGTAAAAAGATGTATGGAAGTCATTTTAGAGGATAAGATGGGAACACAAAGGGGTTCAAATTTGTTGTCTCAAATGATTAATGATGGTAAAATGTTATATATTTTAAATAAGATTTTACCCGAAGAGAAAGATGAAATTGTTTTGGGCTTTAACACTGATCAGTTAGCATGGTTAGCTGACAATGAAATTGAAATGTGGTCATTTTTTCTTGAAAATGAATTGCTTTATGAGACTAGCCAGGCCAAAACTTTTAAATATCTTAACCCAAGTCCCAGCTCTCCTGGCATGCCGGCGCAAGCTCCAGGGAGGACGGCTGTGTATATTGGCTTTAAAATTGTAGAAAACTATATGAAAAGAAACCCATCCACCTCAATTCAAGAATTGATCACGATGGACGACTATCAAAAAATAATAAGTAAATACAAACCTCCAAGAAAATAGATTCTTGTAGATTTTAAAATAAAAATTCTAAAAATGAGCAATCGTACTATTCCCGTTGTCGATTTATCCACTTTTGTAGATGGCAATGAAACGGAAAGAAAAGCATTTGTAGATAAGTTAGGTAAAGCTTTTCATGAAGTTGGATTTGTAGGTGTGGTGAATCATGGTGTTCCAAAAGAATTGGTAAATGAATTTTACAGAACTTCGAAGGAGTTTTTCTCTCTTCCAGTTTCTCAAAAACGACAATTTAAAATAGATGGTTTGGCTGGCCAACGAGGGTATACTTCATTTGGAACAGAGCATGCCAAGCAATCTCAAGTTGCAGATTTAAAAGAATTTTTCCAGGTAGGTCAATTTGTTCCAGCTGATCATCCTTTAAAAGATCAATATCCAGATAATGTAGATGTTACAGCTGTTGAGGATTTTAATCGCTTGAGTAGGGAATTGTACAAAGCTTTTGAAACATCAGGGGGACATCTCCTGAGAGCTATAGCACTACATCTTAACTTGGAAGAAGACTTTTTTGATCAGCAAATTAAAGATGGGAATTCCATTTTGAGGACCATTCATTATCCTCCAATAACTGAAGAACCAAGATCCGCAATTAGAGCTGAGCAGCATGAGGATATCAACCTTATCACTTTGTTGGTTGGGGCATCTGCCGGCGGTTTGCAATTGTTAAATGCAGAAGGGGAGTGGCTAGACATCACACCTGAAGAAAATGAAATTGTCATCAATGTGGGTGATATGTTACAAAGATTTACCAATAATTATTTGAAATCAACCACGCATCGCGTTGTCAATCCCCCTAGAGAGCAATGGCATGTTCCTCGTTTATCCATACCATTTTTCCTCCATCCTGTTAGCCAGATGGATCTTTCTTGCTTGGAATCTTGTATTACTGAGGAAAGACCATTGGCCTACGAGCCTATAACTGCGGGAGATTATCTTGATGAAAGACTTAGAGAAATAGGGCTTAAAAAGTAGCTGGAGAATTCAAATAATTAATATATAAAAGGACTATATTTGTAAAAACTTGATACAATGATGAATCTATTTGGACTTGGCGGACAGGAAATTCTAATAGTAGCACTTGTAATATTGGTGTTGTTTGGCGGAAGAAAAATTCCTGAACTTATGAAAGGACTTGGACAAGGTATTAAAGAGTTCAATAAAGCAAAAGCCAATATTGAAACAGAAGTAAATGAAAGTATTAAAGAATTAGAAGATTAGTTAATTCTTAATAGCACGATATATCATGACCGTCTGGAATTATCCAGATGGTCTTTTTTTTAGAAGAAAATCTTAAATAGTTTCAATATGATTTCTTACAATAATGGAGAATATGCATTTACCAATGAGATTAAAATTTCAGTAGACAATTTAGCCTACAATAGGTCTTTTGGTGTATTTGATTTTATGAGAATGGAGAAGAAAACCATCCTGTTTTTGGAAGATTACCTTAAACGATTTAATGGATCTCAGCGATTTTTATTTAATAAGGCCCCATATTCCAAACAACAGTTGAAAGAAATATTATCCACGCTGATTGATTTAAATGGCGTTGAAGAAAGTACTTTTAAGTTTATCCTTTCGGCAAATATTATTAATAACCAGATGACTCCCCATCTTGTCATATTAAATGCACCTTATAATGCTTATTCACCAGAATTTTTTACGAAAGGAGTTGGTCTATTAGAGAAAGAGTATGTTAGGGATTTTTCTGAATATAAAACCCTAAATTATTTAACTTCCTTTCAATATTTTGAAGAATATCAAAAAACGAATTCCATAGACGTTTTATTTCATTACAAAAATCAGGTTTCCGAAGGATCCAGATCCAATGTGTTTATGGTTAATAATGGAAAAATTTACACATCAAAAAACGACATATTGCATGGAGTAACTAGAACGGCAATAATGAGAGATTTTAAGAATAATCTTAAGGTGAACGTTAAGAATATTCGTTTTGATGAAATATTAAAGGCGGATGAAGTATTTATTTCCTCTACGCTAAAAAAAGTCATGCCGATTGTCAAAATTGGAAATAAAACGATTAAGGATGGCAAAGTTGGCCCAATTACAAAACAAGCTATGCAAAGATTTGAAGAAATCTGCTCTGATTATATTAAGAAGTCAATGAAATAAGGACCAGAGATAAGTACATAAAAAAACCGTCTCTAGGCAGAGACGGTCCACTAAGCTTTTAAAAGAACCAATAAATAAGGCAAAACTCAATCTCAATCTAATTAAATTCAAAATCCATGCCAATGCCTGTTTATTCGTAATTCTATGAGGATTTATTTCTAGCCAAAATGTAGTTGCGAAACCCCCGTAAAGTTTGACATTAAGGCTAAAAATTTTACCTTTGCAACGCTTTTCAAAGAAAGAATACACAAGAACACAGAACACATGGCGTTAATTACAAGAATTAGAAAGAACTTTTGGCTACTTTTATTGGTCATAGGCTTTGCTCTTGCTTCATTTATTTTAATGGATGCTTCAGGTCCTGGAGGAGGACAACAAGGTGATACCACAATGGGTACAATCAATGGTAAGAAAATTGATTATATGGATTACCAATTGGCAGAATCCACATACTATCAAGGTTCTCAAGGTGAAACCTTCTCTAAGCGAGAAAGTATCTGGAATTATTTCGTTGAAAAAACTTTGCTTGCTGATCTTGCCGAAGACCTAGGCTTAGCTGTGGGTAAGGAAGAAATGAATGACCTTCAATTTGGAGCTACGCCAAGCCCAATTATTCAACAAAACTGGGGACAGAACCCATCGGCACTTTCTAGTTATAAAACCATGATTGAAGATGGTTCTATAAATGATCCAGAGAGAAAGCCTATACGAGATTTCTGGAGGCAACAGTCACAACAGATTGGAAAAGCTAAAATGCAAGACAAAGTTTCAAATCTTGTTTCCAAAGCAATATATACTCCAAGTTGGATGGCAGAAGCCTCTTTTAAGGATGATAACACTAAGGTGGATTTTGAGTATGTCAAAATTCCATTTGATGCAATTGACGCCAATGTTGCACTTTCAGACGCTGATTTCTCAAGTTATATCAACAAGTATCCAGCAAGATACACCGAGAAAGTTGAAACTCGAAACCTGCAATATGCTGTATTTGATGTGGTTCCAAGTTCAGAGGATACCACAAATATTCTTGCAAAAGTAAATGGTATAAAAGCAGACTTTAATGCTTCTGCCAACGCTGCTAGTGACTCCTTGTTTGCCCTTCAGAAAGGTGGGGTGTACAATCCAGTTTATTACAAGTCAGAAAATTTATTGGAATCAATGAAAGAGCCAATTACCAGCATGCAAGCTGGGGAAATATATGGTCCTTATGTTGATAATAACTCCTACATTTTGTTCAAGCTTATAGATTCAAGAAATGTTGCAGACACAGTAAAAGCTCAACAAATCCTTATCAATGCTGATCCCAACAATGCTATTCAAGTAGCAACAGCCAACAATAAGATTGATAGCTTAGAAAGACTCTTCAAACGAGGAGTGAGTTTTGATTCTTTAGCAATAAAAAATAGTCAGGACAATACAGCATTCAATGGTGGAGATATGGGTATTTTGACACAGATTGGGACTTATCAAGCCAATCCACCTTTAGCAAGTGCAATATTTTTTGGTGCAAGAGAGGGAGATTTACTTAAAGTTAAAACACCGCAAGGAATACACTTGGTGAAAATCAATGAAATGACTTATAGTGATGCAGAACCTGAATATAAAGTGGCAATGATTTCAGAGCCTATTGTACCAAGTCAAGAAACACAGAATAGAATGTCTGATGTAGTTTCAGAATTAATTTTGGCCAACAGAGATGTTGATGCGATGACTTCTGCTTTGGCTTCTCAAGGAGTTTCATTTCAATCATCGGCACCAGTTAAAGCCAATGATTATACTTTGGATGCACTTGGAGCAGGTGATACATCAAGAGATATCATTAAATGGGCTTTTGACGAAATAAGAGAAGTTGGAGATGTTTCTACCAACGTGCATACCTATACTGATCCCGTGAATTATTTTGATTCAAAATATGTAATTGCTGCTTTAAAATCAGTTAACCCTAAAGGTTTACAATCTGTTGAAAGCCTAAGATCGACGCTAGAGCCGCAAGTAATGAATCTCAAGAAAGCAGAATCATTGGTTTCTAGTCTGAATGTAACAAACCTAGAAGACTTAGCTTCACAATATAACGCAACAGTAGAAACGGCTACGAATGCATCTATTGGTTCTCCATTTATACCAGGTATCGGAAATGAACCAGATGTTGTTGGTGCAGCAAATGCAACAGCAAATCAGGCGATTTCTAGACCGATCATTGGAAAGAGTGGTGTATATGTCTTAAAACCAATCAGCAAGTCTGAAGCAGGTGATGTTGTGAATTTACCAGGCATTAAATCAAATCTTTCAAGATCAATGAAATCTCAAGTTGGTTTCAGACTTATAGAGTCATTGAAAGATGGAGCAAAAATGGAAGACAATAGAAGTAAGTTTTATTAGAATTGGGTACTTGATAGTTTCTATTTAATGAAGAGTTTACAAAAATATGAACTGACCGTGTTCATATAAGAATAACACTTTTCGCACGCTAAATAACCGACGTATTTTCTTATGATTCTTTCTATGCTTGAGCAAGAACATAGTCGAGCTCAAAAGGATAAAATTGTTAATTACGTTTTGGAGGATAAGAAACACTTCTCTGAGCTTATGAAATGTTTCTTTGATGGAGAAACTAGAGTATGTCAAAGGGCAGCGTATCCTTTGTTAGATATTGCATTGGCTCAACCTCAATGGTTCAATCCTTACTTTAAGAAATTTTTGAAAAAGTTGGATGAGCCCAATAATCATCCTGCCATCCTTAGGAATACAGTCCGGATTCTAGCTGAAATTGAGATTCCTAAAAAATTCGAAATGAGCTTTCTTGATAAGTGTATTGAATACATAATGGATAACGACTTACCAGTTGCCATCAGAGCTTTTGCAATTACTGTTGCTGGAAAAATATGCAAACCACATCCCGAGTTGTTAGACGAATTAGCAATGATTGTTGAAGAACAGATGAATAATCCCCAAAAACCAGCATTTAAATTTAGGGCAAAGAAACTGCTACGAGAAAAAGCCAAAATATCTTAAACTATGAAAGTATATTTTCTTCTGTAACTTTACTTATAGTACATTTAATTATTGTCCTCAAGCTTATTTTGCCACTTTAAATTTCGAATTTCTTCCTACTAAATATTACCTTTAGAACAGAACATCTCCAATATACTCGCAGGATTACAAATTAAGGCGGCTCTCTAAAACATATAATGCTTACGAGCAATCACTTATGTATTGCCATTAATTGTAATATGAAAAGAAAACCAATGGGCATATTTAAAAAACTATCTATCAAAACTCCAGTAGATTCAATGATAACATCGATAAGTAAACAGAAAGGAATATCACATGATTCCTTGAAACAAAAAGATATGGATAAAAATAGTTGGATGAGAAGAGTGTTCTGTTCTTCTTTAATGCTTAGTCTTCTCCTAACCATGGGAATTTGTCAAACGCCTGTGCATGGAAGTAATATTCCTTATTGTGTAAACTTTATGACTGAAATTGCAGTTCTCGTCGAAGGGAATTGTACTGGACAATCCTATACATTTGGAGAAAGTGGTGGAGTTTGGGTAATCAATAATGCAGAAGGAGATCCTTCTAACTGTGACCCAAATTGCACAAATGGCGCAGGTGGAGCGAACGATAATGAATTTGAAACTGTCGAATTTGATATTTCTTGCCTAACTGATGTTGTGGTAAGCATTGATTACAACTATTATGGTGATTTAGAAAACGCGATTGGTTGCCCGGACTCTGGATTTGGATGTGGGAACGATGGTGTTTCATTTTATTATAACCTAGATGGCACAGGATCAACTTTGATTGAAGAAGTTGAAACTTGCGATACAGGTTCTGGTACTTCCAACTCTTCCACTTTGAATGGCAATACACTTCAAATCAATGTAGTTGGAGGAACACAGGCTATGAATGAATTTATTGAGATTGAGAAAATTTCAATAGATGGAATGGCCATTATTGGAAATGAAGATTGCACAGGTGCCTTCGAGATTTTCGACGGTAATAATTCTCCTCTGGATAATTCTTGTGATGCGGATACCGAAGTATGGTATTTTTTCACAGCCACTGATGATGGAGCGGTTTCGATAAGTTTGACAAGTAATGCAGGTGATCCTCAGATAACCCAAGTTTTATCAATTTGTGGCGGTACAAACCCTATGGGTTTGCCAGCATCAAATTTTACAACAACTTGTTTGCTAAGTGGTGAGTCCGTTTTTATTGCAGTAGCAGACGAAGGGGGTGATGGTTTACCTGATGAAGAATTTGAACTTGATATTGCAACTTTACTTCCTCCTGATCCAGCGGATAATTCTTTCGAATTAAATGGTGATGATACCGATACCAATCTTTGTGAAGGGGAATCGTTTACCCTAGAACTTATTAATGCCAATGATGATGGATCTTGGACTTATGATTGGGAAGACCCAGCAGGGACAATGACTCTCAATACAAATCCTATCAACATTCCTTCTGCTACTATAGCAGATCACAGCGGCATGTGGAGTGTTACGATTACAGATAATAATGGTTGCCAACTTGTTGACGATATTACTTTGACTGTTAATCCATTACCAGTTGTCAATAATACAGAAATTTCAGGTTGTGAAGATGCTGTTGGATCTGGGACAGCCAACTTTAATTTAGAAGATGCTGAAGATGGTACTTTGCCTTCAAATTTAGGAGGAGTTAGCGTTGACGATGCAGGTACCAATACAGTATTATATTTTGACGATCTTACTGATGCACAAGATGAAACAATGACTACAGGAACCATTACTTCTCCTTTTAATAGTGGT
>JAHDIE010000011.1:71699-84365 GCA_020630955.1 Saprospiraceae bacterium | reverse complement strand
TCAAAATAATACCAGACCATGCAAAAGGTCTCCTGACCTTTTTGCATGAATTAAAAAGGAGAAGCTCAAAATTTGAACTTCTCCTTGAATCAACTTAAATCTTGTTTATCTATGACATTTAATCTTCTAATTTGAATTTTATAGGCAAGGTAAATCTTGTGGCTACATTTTCTCCATTCTGTCTGCCTGCTGTCCATAAGTTTGCTTCTTTCATTTTGTCCAGGACAACTTGAATTGCCTCATCTGTTCCATGACCTATGCTTTTTATGTTCTCCACATGTGAAATACCCCCTGTTTTGTTTACAACAAATTGAACAACATTCATTCCTTGGACTCCATTTTCTTTTGCATCTGATGGATATGTAATATTTTTATAGATAAATTCTAAAAGCTTTTGGTTGGAGCATTCATATTTTGCTTCCACTTCATTAATGGCATTGCAATCTCCAAATACTGGCATTACTTCTGGTACTTTATAGACGGGCTGATTAGATTTTACAATTCTAAAGCTTTCTTCTTTTGTAACGGCATCGAAAGTGACAACAGTATCTAAAACTTCAATGGTTTCATATTCTCCTGTCTCACTTCTCACTTCCTCTACTTTTTTAAATTGTTTGTAATTATCCTCAATTAATGGGTCATCACTTTCAACATCACAAGCATGAAGGAATAAAGCTAAAACACACAGACTTAAATATGAGCCCCATTTTAAAATGCTTGGTGTTGATTTTTTATTAGAACTTATCATAATGATTCTATTTTTAATATGTGAAGAAATATTATTTACAAATTTGTATTGCGATTGCGTATTAATTTGTGATAACAAAAAGATACTGTAAGTTTTTTTGCTTGAATTGGCACAAAGTTTTTCATCCACTTGGTATTCATGAACCAATTCTAATTCCTCAAAGTATCTGTGGTTAATTGGATTCCACCAAAAGAAGACTTTGCTTAATAAGAATAATATTTTTTCAGTGCTGTGACCAAATTTAATATGAGTTAATTCATGTTTTATTATCAACTCCTTTTCAGCATCAGTATAACCTTTCTTGGGAATATATATGTGATTGAAAAATGAGAAGGGTGCCTCGATTTCCTCAGATTCAATAACAAAATTATTATCAAAAATACTTTTGGTTCCACTAGATTGTACCTTTCTAATTTTATTGAGACCAAATAAAAATCGAAAGATTAATACAGCTGTTACAAACAAATACAAAAAGGATAGTATTGCGATTAATGGTATGCTATCATTTCCTTGAGAAACAAGCTTAGCAGTTCCTTTTGCTCCGATTTCGATAGGTTCGAGAAGTACTGAAAAAAATTGTTCACTTGAAACTGAGAATGAGTTAGGGAGTAGGGGGATAATTAAACACATGACCGATGAGCTTATCAGATAAAATCTATTAAATTGATGGTCCTTTTTTCCTTTGAAAAGAAACAAATACAATAGATAAAAGCTCATGATAAAAATACCGTATTCAAAAAGGTAATATATCAATTGATCCATAATTAGTCTTTTATATTTTTGATTAGTTCTTTAAGTTCATCAACATCAACTTCTTCTTGTTTAATTAGAAAAGAAACCATTTCATTGACAGATCCTTCAAAGTAGCTACTGACTAAACTTTTTAATGAAAATTTCGAATAAGATTCCTTTTCCACTATAGGAAAATATTCATGTGTTCTTCCATATGTTTTGTGGTTAACAAACCCTTTTTTCTCTAGAATTCTTATGATTGAAGATACTGTACTGTGGGGAGGTTTTGTGCCACTCATTTTGTCTATCATTGCTGATACAGTGGTTGGCCCATGTTCCCATAACATTTTCATGATATCTTCTTCGGCTTTGGTTAATTTTTGAATCTTCATTTTCATAAATTACTTTTTCATTTGATGAGCAATTTCTTTTAAATACAATCTTCGCTCTTTGGCAAACTGCTTATAAGCTGTGTTTTCGTGGTTGCTGTTCTCGTACTTTTTATAATACCTGATGGCTATGTTTTTGTCCTTATAGTATTCATCGCATACTTGAGCTAATAAGAAAAACAGCAAAGGGTCATCCGAATTCTTGGTTGCTTCTGTATAGTGATGTACTGCTTGCTTTAGTTCATTTCGCTCTTTATGAATTTTTGCCATACTGTGATGGTAAAGATCCAAATCCTGAGAAGTGCCTGCATCTATAGCTTGGGCATAATACTCTAGAGCTAACTCCTTTTCATTCTTTTTGTCATAAGCAATACCTAAATAATAATTAGCATGCTCTGGTCTTGGTTCATCAACCAATGATTTTGAAAGATGCCAAATAGCTTTATCCAAGGAATCAATTTGCAAATAAGAAAATCCCACCATTTTGTTGTAATAATTACTTAAGTCTATTTTCCCTCGTATTGACTCTATTCTATCAACTGTTGATTGATATTCTTTCTGAATATACTTGCTTCTTGCTGACATTAGTACAAATTGAATATTTGTTGAATCAATCAATAAGGCTTCGGTTAATATAGAGTCGGCTAAAGTGTATTGTTTGTTACTTGTTAGCAACTCAACCATACCTTTTACAGTGAAAAAATCATTTGCATTGATTTTGTATGCTTCCGCAAAATAGGGGAAGGCATCATGATACATGTCCGCCTTCATGTACAACTGTCCAAGTTTTCGAAAGAAAATTGAATTAGTAGAATCTAGCTTTAATAATTTATTATAATACTTAACAGATTTAGGTATGTTTTCTTCTAATTCGTAAACATTTGCCAAGAGCTTCAAAATCTTTTGATTATCCTTTTGAAAAGTAAGTGCAGTTAAAAACGATTGCTTTGCTATTAAAAAATTCCCTAGGCGAAATGCAGAAATTCCTGCCGCTTCTAAACATTTTAAATTCGTACTATCCTCCTGAATACATTGGTTTGCAATTGTTAAAGCCTCAACATAGTTGCCTTCCAGTAGTAAAGAATCCATTTTGGACTGGGCCAATAAATTTGCACTTAATCCAAGAAGAACGACCAATATTAAAGATGTAATGTAACGCATGAATCAAATATATAACGTATTTATCAGTTATACAACTAATTTATTCGTTAAATATTGCTGCGCAAGTAATTTATGATTTGATTAAGGATGCAAATCTCCATTCTGCCAAGAAAAAGTTTAGCTATCTAACGAATGGGAGAATAATTATTTTTTGACAATGGGTTACTTTTTCTGGGATCTCGCCACTTAAAGAATGAGAATATGAATTACGCACAATAAGAAATTAAAGCAAATGACAAATCCTAATGAAAAAAATACCGGGTCTTTTCCGTTTAAAACCTTGATAACAGTTGTTGGAATCCTAATTGGCTTATTGATATTTAAAGATGCTGTAGAAGACTTGATTCTAAACACAGAAGAATTGTCAATTAACGGTACGGGAGTAGTTGTAAGGGTAAATAAAGAAGATGCTGAAACTTTAAAAGAGACTTCCAAATTATATGAAAGTCAAATTGACCGTCTGAAAATAGACTTAACCGAACAAGAAGAATCAATAAATTCATTGAATACCTTAAATAACAAATTAAAACAAGAAATTGCAGATTGCCCTAATTCTCAAGAAACTTCAAAGATTATATCCAATAAAATAAGACAAATTCAAGATAAGAGTAAAGTACTTAAGAACGAGAGTATTGAAATTGAAAAATATATTCCAAAGTATAGTCTTCAAAATTCAATAACTAAAGCTCAAGTAAATTGAGTATTAGTTTTCATGGTTAATTTTATTTTATTAATTCATTGAATGCAATCATTTTTTATTCAATAAATTTCAAGTCCAAGAGTCATCACTTATTATCTTTTTAGTTTGCCTCAGTATAAAAATAATTTAAACTAAACTTTGGTAGCTCATAACTGAACAAACATTTCCCACCTTTATATAAAGACTATCCTATAAATATAGAATGTCATCTTTGCATATACATTGATCATTGGATTTTCATAAATGATAATTAAGGCTGTTTCTACACACTGAATTATTGAAATTAAGGATATGATTTGATGGTCAGAAATTCAATGAGGGTAGGGCACTGCAAGCTAAATTTACTTTAAGTATAATTACGTATTCTCAATAAATGCTTAGTTCCTTTCAACTAATATTTATTTTTTTTATTTACTTTAATAGTATCAATTCTCTATCAATCACTACTATGGATAAACACCTTAGAAGAACCTTCAGCAATATCTCCAACTCAGCATGGTTATTAATTTGTTTTACTTTGATCGGATTACTAAGCAGTTGTGATTCCAGATCAAATTATTATCAACCTTCCAAGGAAATTGTCAATGCCTTAGAGAGTGGTTCAGAGGCTTTGTCCTTTTGTCAGGATGGACAGGATAGTTTTTATGTCTTATTGGTGGAAACTTACGAATTAGATACTAAGCTTGATTCTGTATTATTTCAAAATAATATTGACAAACTTAAGCAAGCTTTTGATGACCAATACCTAACTGAAATAAAAGCTAAATATTACGGTTTGTTGTCTAAGAGCAAGCATGAGACAAATGAGCGAATTGATCATCTTAAAAAATCCTATTCCTATTATTCAGATCTAAATTCTCCAGATCAGGAGGAACCTTTAAGTTTAATAATTAACCATTATAGCAATGAAGGTGATGTAGATTCAACATTAAAATATGCGAATACTTTAGATCAAAAAATTAAAGACTCTGTTCTCGAATTGAGTTTTGAGAATCAAGATCTTCTTGGAGGAATTTATAGAAATAGTCTATTGTACTCAAAAAGCCTTGATCATGTTGATGTAAAAATTGACTTAGTAAAACAAAGCGAAAATATCGATTCTTTATTGTTGTCACAAGAATATTTTAAAAAAGGAATTTTGTGTTTTAATTTACATGAGTTTGAATTATCAGAAGACAATTATCGCTTAGCTTCCAAATTCTTACCCAAGGATAACAACCAAGAAAAGTTGCATTTAATTTCAAATCAATTGTTGAATTTAATCAACGCCCAAGAATTTGATAAAGCCGATTTAGTTTTTGCACAATTTGAAGAATTAGAGCAAACTAACCTAGTTCAATTTAGAAAATTTAAATTAAGAGGAATGCAATACTACAAGATGGCTGAAGATAGTGTTGCAGTGGAGTATTTTAATAAGGCATCTTTAGTATCAAAGAATTCTGCAATTGATAGTCTTGAGATTTTGGATGCACAAGTTACCTGGATAGAAAGTTTATTTTATTTAGGAGATTTAATGGGAGTTGAAAAAGTGTTGACTGAAGTTGAAGAGTCTTACGATTTGACAGATTTGAGTAATTTGTTGACAAATCCTGTTTTGCAAAATATGATTGTAAGCAAGCTAAGGTTCCAATCTGAATTGGCTAATAATAGAACAGACATACATTTATTAGAGCAAGTGGTTGAAAATATAAATGTTCTTTCAGATAAAATTGATCAATATAGCTTCCATACTAATGAAGAAGATACCAATAACCTGAATCAAGTATATCTTCAAATATATGGTTTGAAATTCCTTAACTTGTTTAGATTACACAGTCTTTTGCCAAATAATGGTTTTGACATTAATTTATTACAATCTGTAGAAAGAGAAAAGGGGTTAAATATATTTTTTAGAAAGCATGATAAGTTTTCTGGGCAACAAAGTAAACTGCTAGATCTGTATGAAAAATACACGCAAACAATGTTTAATGAGGATGACAATGTTAGAGCTATTCGAGATTCGTTAACCAAACTTTCACCAATATTTGGAGATCTATTATTTGGAGATGGTAAGTATTTTCTTAAGCAAGCAAAACAATACTGTGCCCTCTCAAATTCTACTATCCTTGAATTTATTACAACATACAGAGGAGATTGGGTCCTTCAAATTGATGAATTTGATATCAAAGTTTATGAATTAGAAAAAACGTCATCAATTAACAATTATGATAGCCTTATTACGAAAATTGATACTGCATTTAATACTCTAAATAAAAATTTATATAATGATTATTTTAAACCGATTGAACCTTTTATTAAAACTGAAAATGTTGTAATTGTTTCAGAAAGTTTAATTGACAATATTTCATTTGGTTCCTTTGTGTCTGATATTACGCATGACTATTTGGTCAATGATTATAACTTCATGAGAGCCTATTCAATTAAAAATTTATTGTTGGAACTCAATGATACACCAAATTGGAACGCAACGAACAAAATGATTGCATATTCTTATAGTAACATAGAAACCATAAAGGCTCAATCAGACCAAGAGCATAAAGAATTGCAAAGTGCTTATGAAGAATGCTTGCAATTAAAGAATAAATTTGCTTCCCAAGTCGACCTCATTTCTGGTATGGAGTCTACAAAAGACCATTTTTTAAAGGAAGGATTGCAATATGGATTAATTCATCTTGCAATGCATGGTTCAGGAAATGAAAATTCCGTAAAGAAAAACCATATTTTCTTCAGAGGAGAAAATCCTGAGACCAGAATTCTCAACTCTGAAGAAATTGAAGATCTAAAACTTAATAATTCCTTGCTTGTTTTAAATGCTTGTCAAACCAATGCAGCCAGAGAAATAGTGAATCAAGGAAACCAGTCGATGGCGCGATCTTTCGCAGCTGCAGGTGTTCAAAATATAATTACTTCTACCATACCAATTGATGACAAAAGTTCCCAAAAGTTAATTTTGGAATTTTATCAAGAATTGAAAAAAGGCAAGCCTATTAGTATGGCATTAACAAATGCAAAAAGATATTACTTGAATTCTAAAATTGCGGATGCATTTAAGCATCCATATTATTGGTCATCTATGAACCATTACAGTAATTAACTATACCAAATATTTGTAATTTGATTATTGCTATCCACAAAAAAACAAACTCTTGTACCCGGAGGTATTTCAGTAGCTGGATCTCCAGTTGTGGAACAAATTAGTCCTGGTTTGTAATCATAATATGGAGCGGCAGTTGTATTTTCTATAGCTCCTGCTGATGGTGGTGGTCCTGTTGGAGATTGGCTGCCGTTTACAGCTGTCCCACATCTTGGTCGATCACTACCGCTAACTTTTAAATTGAAAGCACTAACAGCCAAAAGAATTACTCCAGAAGTTAAAAAGATTAGACCAGATGTAATTAATAAAATAGTTAGACCATCAATATTGCTTTGTTCAGTGAGATTAAGGTATTGATATCCTCCTAATAGAATTAATATGAAACCTAGAATTAGAAATGAAGGTGATAGAAGCTTTAAAATTCCTCTATTAGAATTAGTCATATTATCTGACATAGTGTAAATTTTTAAGGGTTAGAAATTGATTAGATTCTTAAGTTAGCAATATCCTTAATAATTTTATACTTAGAACAACCGTTTTCTTTCAGAATCATGGAAAACAACTACACCAAATAGATGATTTTATAGCAGTTTTTTCTTTTGACTATAATGTATCATCTATTGGCAAACGGGCTGAATAATGGAGTCACGGTAAGAGTGAATGTGTTAAGGTTTCTTTGATGTAATAATTTGCAAAATTGAAGTTTTCGAGGCAATATATCTTACTAAGATTGATTTGCGGTGTTTTTCAGTGATTTAATTAATAACTGAAAGTAAACCTATCAAGTATGTATTGTGTCTAATGTTATTTTATTTAGAAAGGTAAGGGAGCTCTTAAGGAAATTCTCTTTAAGTATAAATACTTAATCTCAATAAATGCTTAGTTCTTTTCAACTAATGTTTTTTTTATTTACTTTAATAGTATCAATTCCCTATCAATTACTACTATGGATAAACACCTTAGAAGAATCTTCAGCAATATCTCGGATATAACATTGATGTTAATAGGTTATGCTTTGATTGGATTTCTCAGCAGTTGTGATTCTAAATCAAATATTTATCAACCTTCTAAGGTTATTGTCAATGCCTTGGAAAATGATGGGAATGCCCTTTCAAAATGTAATAATTATAATGATTCAATTTTTGTTTATTTATACAGAAGTAATCAAGCTATAAAACTGAATGATACAATTTTAGCTTCAAAATATTTGGCTGGATTGAAGATGGAAAATGTCAAAAAAGTAAATCTACTTGCAAAGTTTGATTATTTAAACGGCATTCTAGAAGATGATTCTAAAAAAAGAATTTCGTTACTGAAAAAGTCTTCCAAAGTTTTTAAAAAAATTCAAGATTCAGAATTCGCTGAATCATTGTATCAATTGGCGAACAGCTTTTATGAGGATTATCAAATCGATTCGAGTATTTATTATTCAGAATGTGTTTTAATGGAAATAGATTCATTTGATATTGAATCAATTTTAAAAAATAAACAATTACTTAAAAAGAGTTATGCTTCAAAATTAATGTTTTCAAAGGCGGTAGATTTAAGTGAAGAAATTGTAAATGTACAGGTGGATTCTCCTGAAGTTGACTCACTTTATTTATCAAATGAATTTCATGATTTAGCGAATTTATATTACGATCTGCATGAACTTGAAATAGCATCTCAAAATTATGATAAAGCCTTAGCTTGGTTACCTAAAGCTTATTTGGGAAGTAGTAATATGGTAAATATTATTTCAAATCATTGCTTGATCTTAGTTAATTCAGAAGAATTTGAAAGAGCAAATGAAATGTTGGCAAAATTAAAATCTATATCAGATTCAAAATATATTGCATTTCAACACAATAGATTGACGGGATTATCTTTTTATCGACAAGCGATTGATGATGAAGCAGTTGTTTGGTTTGAAAAGGCCAGACAATTATCAAATGATCTTGATTTAAAAATAGATGAGTGGTTGGATATACGAATTGTTATGATGCAAAGTTTGTTTTATTTAAATGATCTAAGAAAAATTGAATCTATTATTTCTGAAGTTGAAAATATAGAAGGGGTAAAGGAAATCAATGAAATAATGGATCAACCAAACTGGATTGAATTCGAATTAATTAAATACAAACAAAAAGCCTACAAGGCGATAGAAAACAAAAATGGTACATACTTAAAAAATGTACTTGAAAGTATAAATAAATTTATACTTCACGTTGATTATTTCCAATCTCAATCAAATGAAGAAGATGCTAATAATTTAGCCCAGTTGTGTTTGGAGGTTTATGGAGTTAAATATTTAGTCATTAACGAGTTAAGGAAGTTGTATCCAGATGACGCTTATCATCATATCTTTTTACAAGCGATCGAAAAAGAAAAAGCCAATTCTCTTTTTAGTAAAAAAGTTAAAACTAAAATTCAATTTGGAGATTCTTTAAATATTCTTAGCAAACAACTTGTAGCAAGCTTTTTGGACCCAAATCGAAATGTAGAATCTATTGAATATTTAAATGGGATTGAAAAAATTTCTCCACTTTATGCAAATCTTTACTTTGGAGATAGCGAGCTTTTTGTTAATGAAGCCAAAAAGTATTGCTCAAAAACTAAAACGAATATTGTTGAATATATTTATACCTATGAAGGGGCTTGGGCTATATTGATTACTGATGAAGATGTAAAGGTATATGAACTTGGGGCGCTTGATGAATTTACAGAAGATTATAGTGCAATCACTAATCTTAAAAAAGATTCTATTTTTTTTCATGCAAATAAAAATTTATATGAGTCTTTATTTGCAATTTTTGAAGATGACCTAACAGAAAAGAATATCACATTAATTTCTGAGAATATTATTGATGATATTTCGTTTGATGCTTTCATTTCTGATAAGACAGGTGATTATTTAGTAAAAGATTATTATTTTAATAAGGCTTATAGTATTAAAACTTTATTAATCGATTATAAAAACTCTTTTGTGCTTGATGCTAATTCAAAAGTAATAGCATATTCATTTTCAGATTCAAATACTATGAAGTCAAAAAATCAATCTGACAAAAAAGAGTTGGTAGGGTCTTATCAAGAATGTTCTTTAATTAAAAAGCTTTTAGGAGATAAATTGGATTTCATATCAGGTTTTAATTCTACTAAAGAGCATTTTCTTAATAATATTGAAAATTATGATGTTGTTCATCTTGCTCTTCATGGCTCTGGCGATGAAAATTCTATAAAGAAAAATCATATTTATTTTAGGGGTAATGATGAAAATGCTAACGTATTAAATTCACAAGAAATAGAAGAAATGAATCTTGACTTACCTCTGTTTGTGCTTAATGCCTGTGAAACAAATGTCGCTAGAGAAATTGTTAATCAAGGCAATTTTTCAATGGCACGTTCATTTGCATCTGCTGGAGTGGGTAATATCATTACTTCGTCTTGGTTAATTCCTGATGAAAGTTCTTCTGAGATCATAGTTGAGTTCTATAATAACTTACAAAATGGTTTAGCGATAACGGATGCTTTAACCATGTCCAAAAGAAAATATCTTGAATCAAATATGGACATACAATTAAAGCATCCGTATTATTGGAGTTCATTAAAGCATTATAAGAATTAATTAATGAGTTTTAAAATGTCAATTTCTCCTGAACTTGAGTCAACATAAAAATAACATGGAGTATTAGCAGGTAGAGTAGTTGCAAGCCCTCCATTAGTTCCATTTGCATTTTGATATTCCAGTCCGCTCATATATGGATAGGTGTTCGTTGATGTTGAATCTTGCGCTCCATCCGAAGAAACATTTCTATTAGAAGTTTTCACTGTTGATCCGGTGTGTCTAGGTCTTGGGCTTCTGAATAATATTTCACCATTGTGATTTAAGTCACCTTTGAGATTTACATGACCACTATGGTTAATAATTTTATGTCTACAAATGTCAGCTGCGCCTAATATAGCTCCACCTAAAATAAGATAGGGGGCAAGTTGTCCAAACCCATCTATTCCCAGGAGTGGGGAGATTAGGCCAGCGGCAATAAGAACTAAGGAAATTATGGGCGCTGATTTAGCAAGCCAACTTGTATTTTCTTTTTCAAACATAGTTTAATTTTTAAGGGTTAGAAATTGATTAGATTCTTAAGTTAATAATAACCGTAATATTTTTATACTTAGAACAACCGTTTTCTTTCAGAATCATGGAAAACAACTACTCCAAATAAGTAATTTTCTGGTTGAGTTTTCATTTGAAAAACTTATATCTTCTATTGGCAAACGGACTGAATCATAGGGTCATCCTGTTAGAATGTTAGTCTGAACCTTTTATTGTATTTTGAAATTAAGATACAGCTGGAGTTTGTGTTTAAAATTGATTATAGTCAATCCCTAAAAAGATAATGGTGCTTCAAAGTCATAATTCTTTCAATGGTCTATTTGCTTTTGAGTCACTTATCAATAATGCGTAGTCCAAAAAACTTGTTGTGGCTTTTCCTTTTACAGCTTTTTTATTTGATTTGTTGAACACCATTTTGATTTCAATCAAATCTGGTTTTGGATTGTTGTATGGGCTGTTTGGAAGATTTAGCCGAAATAGAGTAAAGTCAGAAAGTTTAGTTCGTTTTAATTTTCGAATTCCACGAAAGTATTCTCTCCAATAATCACCTATGCCAAATCCAGCTTCAGTTTCATAGCCAATGTAATTTCCATTGCTATCATGATTAAGATTCCAAAGAACTTGACTCTTTGTTAAGTACCCAATAATCGTTATGATTTCCTTTTTTTGATAAATGTTATTTTCAATTAACATAGCAAAAAAAGAAGGGTGGTCTTTGAGTTCTGCTTCTTTTTCAAGATGGCCAAAACCGTAACGAGCAAATTGTTTTTTGTTCTTTAAATTAAAATGTTGGAGGCCCCATAGGTAGTTTTCAAAAATTACCTTTTCTCTATTATATTGACCAAACGAAATTTCCAAGTTTCTAATAATCTGATTTAATTCCTCGTTTTCTGTTTCAATATTTTTTGTTTTATATTCTTCAACAAATCTTTTCATGATCAATTTTGTAGGACTGTCATAATAAGGAGAGAAATCAGTGGTATCTAATTCTAATTGGTTTCTTATTTCATTCAACGTTTTTAAGTCATTATTATCACCAAGCAAATCCACTAAATGCTTGAAGGTGAATTTGTAGCTCACAATGGGATCAACCCCCATTACCTTGATTTTATTTCCATCCGGTAAATTTTGATTTAACTGATAAAGTTTGATCCACTTTTTATAGGTTTCGATTGATTTTTCTTGTGGCACACGAATACCATAATGATATACTAATTCTTTTAGTAATATTGAATCTCCAGTGTTTAAATACTGATCAAAGTAATGGGCAATACTTTGGTCAGTTTCGATAATGTAATAATCCAATAGAGCAACTTCCAATATCGCGCTAATCAATTTTAATTCTGCCTCTTCCGTTTTGCTACTTCCATGATAGGCACCAAAACCTACTATGCTAAATTCTTCTTGTGGAAATGCTATTTCTTTATTTAAGTCGAATCTATTTTCTTTGAGAAATTGATGTTTCTTTTGACAGTTTGCCAAATTGTGAAAAAAAATTATACAAAGTATTAAAATTGCTTTTTTCATGGTTCATTATTTGTTTGATAACCAATATTTATATTATCAAAGTATAAAACTAACGACTCACTTCCAAACCCTATGTTAGTATAATAATGCAACGGAACAACCCTCTAAGTTTCTTTTAAAAAAAATGAATGCAGCAAATCATCCAAAGAAGCCTAACCAAAGGACTCCCGCCCTCTTGGTTCCCCTTATAAAAGCAAAAACCAAAGGACTCCCGTCCTCTTG
>JAHDIE010000011.1:10104-71599 GCA_020630955.1 Saprospiraceae bacterium | reverse complement strand
CCGCCCTCTTGGTTCCCCTTATAAAAGCAAAAACCAAAGGACTCCCGTCCTCTTGATCCCCCTTAAAAAACAACCAAAAGGCTACTTTGTATATTTATAACTGAGGCAATAAACTTTCAAAAATTCTATTATATATTTAAAAGGTTAGCATTGAAATCAAGAATTCAATTTATTATATTTTACATGGTAACATGTTGTCTTACGCTCTTTGGACAGCATGCTTCAGCTTCTTTTCATCCATTGAGTACTAAGAGATTGTTTTTTAAAACTCAATTTGGAGCATTCTTCAATTCAGAACAAATAAATCCATTCGATCCATTCGAGCCCGATCCAAGTATTCAAAGCACTTATGATTTCACAAAGGCAAGTTTCAGGAGAATATCATATGGATTTGGATGGATAAAAAATAATCAACTCAGCGAACTTAGTATTGAAGGAAATCATTATATAATTGTGGATGATGATGACTGGGGTAGAAGCATCGAAAAAACAAAATTGCTTGTTGAACTTGAATTTCTTAAATCATTTAAATTGTATGAAGCTAACAGAGCTGAATTTTACCCTGGATTTGTAACAGCAATTTCATTTGATTTAAAAGAATTTAATCCTCATTCAAACAATAGTTTTGGTATTGAGCAGTATTGTTTTTGTGCAAGTGTAGGTATTGAGTTAAACTTGAAATATCAAATTATAAATCAAGTGTCATTATTTTTATCTTCCAAATTCAATTTTATTGAACTTGGATATTACTATTCTATTAACTACAATCCTAATTTATTCGTTTCTGAAGCTCAATTTTCAAATTTTAGCTTAGGCTTTTTAGATCATAGAAAAATCTTAGACTTCGGATTTCTATACGAAATTTGAAAAACTTTCAGCGCAAAATTTTATTTCTTCTATCCTTCAATTTCAAAACCAAAGCTATATAATCCTAAATAACCCCTAATTCTTTTCCTACTTTCGTAAAAGCTGTAACGGCTTTTTCCAGATGCATTTTTTCATGGCCAGCTGAAATCTGAACCCTGATTCTTGCTTTTTCTTTTGGTACGACAGGGTAATAGAAACCGATCACATAAATTCCTTCATCCAATAACTTTTCTGCAAAAGTCTGGGAAAGTTTTGCATCGTATAACATGATAGGAACAATAGGGTGGACTCCAGGAATAATATCAAATCCCGCATCAGTCATGGCAGATCTAAAATACTTGGTGTTATCTTCAAGCTTATCTCGCAGTTCTGTAGAATTAGAAAGGAGATCTAAAACTTTTAAGGATGCGCCTACAATTGAAGGGGCCAAAGTATTGGAGAAAAGATATGGTCGTGAACGCTGACGCAACATATCAACGATTTCTTTTTTTGCTGCTGTGAATCCACCACTTGCCCCGCCCAATGCTTTTCCAAATGTGCCGGTAATGATATCCACTCTTCCCATCGCATTATTGTATTCGTGTGTGCCTCTACCAGTTTTTCCTACAAAACCTGTAGAGTGACACTCGTCCACCATGACCATTGCATCATACTTATCCGCCAAGTCACAAATTTTATCAATTTGCGCTATTGTGCCATCCATTGAAAACACACCATCGGTGGCTATCAATTTCCTTCTTGCTCCTGAAGCTTCTTTCAACTTAGCTTCGAGATCTTCCATATCATTTGTTGCATAACGATATCTTGCTGCTTTGCATAGTCTTATGCCATCAATTATGGAAGCATGATTTAGTGCATCAGAGATGATAGCATCTTCCTTTGTGAGGATTGGCTCAAACAGGCCTCCATTGGCATCAAAGGCAGCTGCATAAAGAATGGCGTCTTCCATTCCTAGAAACTCAGCGATCTTATTTTCTAATTCTTTGTGTATATCTTGTGTCCCACAGATAAATCTCACCGAGCTCATCCCAAAACCATGACTATCGATGGTTTTTTTTGCAGCTTCGATAACATCGGGGTGAGAAGAGAGTCCTAAGTAATTATTAGCACAAAAATTCAAAACACCATCCAATCTATCTGTAGATATTTTTGCTGCTTGAGGAGTAGTAATGATTCTTTCTTTCTTGTATAGACCAGCTTCTTCAATTTCTTGCAGTTCTTTAGTAATTTGATCTTTTGTTTTTTCGAACATGTAACTTACAATTTGATGGGTTCGTTTATGTATTTGACTTTTAGATTTGACAACATATCCATGACCATTTCTTGAATATTGAAATTGGATTGCCAGCCCCAGTGGATCATTGCTTCGGTATCATCAATAGTTTTTGGCCAGGAGTCAGCAATGGTTTGTCGTGAATCTGGTTTATAAGTGATTTTAAAATCTGGTTTGTGCTTTTTGATTTCTTGGTACAATTCTTCTGGAGTAAAGCTAAACCCATTTAGGTTATAAGATGTTCTAATCTTTATGGCTTCCACATCCGCTTCCATGACTTCGATAGTCGCGCGCATGGCATCTGGCATATACATCATAGGCAAGCAAGAGTCTGCCTTGAGGAAGCACTCATAATCTTCGTTTTTTACAGCATAATGAAATATGTCCACAGCATAATCGGTGGTGCCACCACCTGGAAGACTTTGATGGCCTATCAATCCTGGGTATCTTATTGATCTAACATCTACCCCGTATCTATTATGATAGTATTGGCACCAATATTCTCCAGATACTTTACTGATCCCATAGACCGTAACAGGATCTGTTATTGATGATTGTGGCGCATTAATCAATTTTGATTGCTTGCCAAAGACCGCTATAGAGCTTGGGAAAAAAATCTTTTGCACAAGCTTTTTTTTGCCTAATTCTAAAACATTAAATAGGCCTTGCATATTGAGATCCCAAGTCCATAGAGGATCGGCTTCTCCTTTGGCGGATAAAATTGCTGCAAGATGAAAGATTGTTGTAATCTTGTGCTTTTGGACAATTTCGCGTAAGCGTTCAACGTCTGTGATGTCTAATAACTCAAATACTCCCGAAGCTCCTTTTTCATGGATATCGGATACAACGACATTATTATCCCCATACTTCTCTTTGAGTGCTTTACTCAATACCATTCCCACTTGTCCAAGCCCTCCTGTTATTAGGATTTTTCCCAAAAGTATCGATTTTGTTGGTTTTCAAATCAGGATTACAAGGTCACTAAGGTATTAATATGATTCTTAAGATTCTTATTTTTTAAAATAAAATCTTGTTTATTGAATATCTTTTCTCAAAGTTTCCAGTGGAGATTTGTTGACAACATCTCTGGTTGTCCAAAGTCCAATAAAAAGGGTCATCAATACTATAAAAAGGAAGACCAAAAGTATAGGCATCCAACGAATTTTATACTCAAAGTCAAGTTGAAAATTAACAACTAACCAACTAGCTAGGATTGAAATTAAAATCCCAGTAAAAGCAGCTAGTACTCCAATCAAAAGGTATTCAGTGGCATTTATCTTTAAGATTTGTGATCGACTTGCCCCAAGTGTTCTCAAAAGCACACTTTCTCTTACTCTTTGAAATTTACTTAATATTAAAGAGGACAATAAAACAATCAAGCCTGTCAATATGCTAAATCCTGCCATAAACTGTACGGCATAACTTATTTTTTTGAGTATATCATTAAGTGTGGTAAGGATGGAACTAAGATCTACAACTGAAACATTAGGAAATGCTTTGACTACCTCTGTGCGATATTTGGTCATTACATCTTCATTCGGCGCTTTTGTAACCAAGACTTGAAATTGTGGCGCATTCTCCAACACACCTCTTGGAAACAAAACAAAAAATCTCGTACGCATAGACGCAAATTCAATTTCTCGGAAACTGCTGACATAGGTGGTTAAAAGCATACCTTGAACATTGAACACCATCTCGTCACCCAATCCTATATTCAAATTCTCAGCATATCCTTCATCCAATGAGATAAAAATTGAATCACCTGGATTCTCAATGTTTCCAACAAATTCTCCGGCGATTAATTTTTCAGAAGAATCCAAGGTGTCTCTATAAGTTACTCTTGTTTCTCTATTTGCAGCCCATCTCCTTACATTTGCTGTTGTATCTGCCAGCCATTCTTTTTTTGTTCTTCCTTTCCAACCTTCGATTCGCATTGTTACGATTGGAACTTCTTCCACAATCGGCATATCAAATGATTTGGTCTTGTTTTTCAAATCATGCATTTGATTGGTTTCAATCCCAAACAATATCATATTAGGCTGTGCACCAGCATCCATCGCATTGACGTTTTCTAAAATCAAACTTTGGACAATGAATAGAGTACTTAATATTGTTGTGCCTAAACCTAAAGAAACCAAAAGGATTTGAGTTTGATTATTGGGTCTATAAAGATTAGCCAATCCTTGCCTTAAAACAAAACTCCAATGTCTTGGGAAGAATTTTCTAACCAACCGAATAATCAATTGTGAGACCAGATAAAGAACAAAAAAGGCAAGTAAAATTCCAACAATGAAAATCGCTGCATTAAGTATAGAGCCAGTTAAGCTATATAAGAATATTGATAAAGCAACAATGATAGCCAAATAACACATCCAAACCAAGGGATCTCGTGTGCCAGTTCCCTCTTCACTAAAATTACTTCTCAAAGTTCTTAAAGGAGAAATTTTTCTAATTTCTAATAATGGTATGAGTGCAAAAAGTACCGTTATAATCAATCCCAAACTTAATCCTTGTATTATTGAAGGCCAGGATAATTCTGTGACTACCTGGAAAGGAAGGAATTCTCCAAATACTTTAGGTAAAAATAGTTGGACAGCACTTCCAAGCACAGCACCAATTACACTACCGAGAATTCCAAGAACTAATATTTGTAAAAAATATATGACAAAGGCTTCATTGCTTTTCATACCTAAGCATCGAAAGATAGCAATCGAGCTGATCTTGTTTTTCACATATATAAATACACTGCTGGCGACTCCAATACATCCGAGTAATAAAGAAACCAAAGCCACCAAGTTCAAAAATGAATTCAATGAATTGAACGCTTCATTTAAGTTTTCTCTTTGATCGTCAATGGTGTTGATTCGCATACTTTCTTGCCTGAACGCTTGCTTGTTTTCTTCCTTCCAAAGATTTGCATCAAATTCTTTTGGCACCTGATGGTAATAAGCATAATCAATCATACTGCCTGGTTGAACAAGATTGGTGCTTTCTAATTTGTCGAATGGGATGTATATAATTGGAGCAAAGCCAGATGCTAAATTCCCAGCGCCCAAATTGTTCATCAATCGCCCTTCAATGATGAAATCTTCGTCACCAAGTTTTATTTTATCTCCTGGCTCCAATGAAAACTGGCGCATAAATGCTTTGTCAGCCAATACCGTTCCATTAGCCTTAAAGTCTTTTGATGCAGTCTCTGGTTGCGTGATCAATTTTCCATAGAATGGAAAGTTGCCTTCCAAAGCTTTTATTCTAACAAATTGAGATCCTTCATTTTTGGGAATATAGGCCATGGAAAGTAATTCATACTCAGATGCTTTTTGACCAGGAATAGCATTTAAAGCAGGGGACAAATTTGCCGGAAGGCTCTTGTTTCCACTGACAACAATATCTGCTCCTAAGATCGAAGCTGATTGCCTGTCAATGTCCTTGACTATATTGTCATTAAAAGAATTGATGGCAACCAAGGCCGCGATGCCAAGGACAATTGATGAAATAAAAAGGAAAAGTTTACCCCACTGAGTCTTGGCATCCGCTAATGCTATTCTAAATAAAAATTTCCAGTTCATTTATTTAAGGTATCGGAAACAATCTTTCCACTTTTTAATTTAATCACTCGATCAGTTCTTCCTGCTAATTCCATATCATGGGTGACAATGATTAGGGTTGTATCTTTTTCTTTATTCAAATCGAATAAAAGTTGTTCGATTTTGTCTCCTGTTTCTCCATCAAGATTCCCAGTAGGTTCATCAGCAAAAAGTAATTTAGGTTCATTACTAAATGCACGAGCAAGCGAAACCCTTTGTTGTTCGCCACCTGATAGCTGATTAGGGTAGTGACTTGATCTGTCCATTAGGCCGACTCGATCTAAAAGTTCAAGTGCTTTTTCTTTTACCTGAGATGCCCCTTGCAATTCTAAAGGAATGGTGACATTTTCAAGGGCAGTTAAGGTTGGGATAAGTTGGAAATTTTGAAATATAAAGCCGACATTTTTATTTCTGAGCAAAGCCCTTTCGTCTTCATTTAAGCTTCCAAGATTACTTCCGTAAAGTTTTACTGTGCCACTACTTGCTTTATCCAATCCCGCACAAAGACCTAGAAGTGTAGTTTTTCCACTCCCTGATGGACCCACGATAGCAACTGTTTCTCCTTTTTTAATCGTGAAATTGATATCGTTTAGAACAGTTAGCTCCCTTTCGTTTGAAACATAGATTTTGGAGAGAGCTTTTAAATCCAAAACATCTACATTGTTCTCATTGTTATTTATCAATATATCCTATTTACTTTGTTTAACTTGTTATACTAAATTCAAAAAATGAAACACCACGACCATTATAAATTATTTCTTTTGTTTTTCTTTCTAATGGTAAGCGCCTGCGAAAATAAACAAACTACTCCAAAACATGTTGCAGCTACAAACCAACAAAGCTTGGAAGAATCGATAAAGCAAGAGAAAAAATCTACGAAAAAGAAAATTTTGTTTTTTGGAGATAGCATAACTGCAGGTTATCAATTAGAAGAAGAGGATGCATTCAGTTATCTGATTCAACATCAGATCGATGCTTTGGATCTAGATTATATCGTAATAAATGCTGGTGTAAGTGGTGAAACCAGTTCAGGTGGGCTAAATAGAATTGATTGGGTACTGCGTCAGCCAGTTGATATTTTTTGTTTGGAACTTGGTGCCAATGACGCTTTGCGAGGATTGGATCCAAATGAAACACAGAAAAATCTGGAAGGAATCATTGAAAAGGTAAAATCTAGGTACCCTGAGGCACAAATCGTATTACTTGGTATGTTGGCTCCTCCGAATTTAGGAAAAAACTATTCGGAAAAATTTAATAAAATTTATCCTTCTTTAGCAACGAAATACCATTGTCCAATCGTTCCATTCTTATTAGATGGTGTCGCTGGTATTGCTGAACTGAATCTCCAAGATGGGATCCATCCCAATAAAAAGGGACATGAAGTCTTGAAAAACAATATATGGAAGGTCTTGAAGACCTATCTTTAATAAAAATTTATCAGATTGAAGCTTCTTATTCAACTCATTCCTTTACTCTTTTTAGGTACCTTTTTGGCCGCTCAAGAAATATGTGACAATGGAATAGATGATGATGGAGACAATCTTGTTGATCTTAATGATACAGAAGATTGCGCATGTTTTACTGATATTCCCTCTTCCTTAATTCCGAATCCTTCATTTGAAGAAATGACTTGTTGTCCAACGGGAGAAGGAGAATTATTTTGTGCCATTGGCTGGTCTCAAGCCTCGGGGCCTACAACAGATTATGTCCATGAATGTGGTGTCTTAGGAAATGATTTTATCGGCAAAGTTGCGCCTTTGCCCTTTCCTGATGGTTTAGGTGGAATTGGATTTAGAGATGGAAAGCCAGGTCGTCCAGATTTTAAAGAATATGCTGGCGCTTGTCTTAATGCCAACATGGAAACAGGAAAATTATATCGCCTTGATTTTTTTGTTGGATTTCCAAATGATATTGCGAGTAGTGTGTTTGATATGTCTTTATATGGAACATTGGATTGCAACAACCTTCCTTTTGGGGGTGGTCAGTCTGATCCTGGTTGTCCTACCAATTTTGCTGGATGGGAATTAATAGGGAGACAGACTGTATCGGGTCAAGACGAATGGAAGAATGTTGTATTTGAGTTTTTGGCCGATAAACCTTATGAAGCTATTGTTCTTGGACCATCTTGTGATCCACATCCCAATTTTGCCCAAGACCCATATTTCTTTTTTGATAGATTATTACTAGCAGAAAGAGAAGAGTTCGGTTTACCCTTTTCAGACATTTCGGGTAGTGTTTGCGCCGATGGATTGTCTATCTCTGTAGATTTTGAAGATGCATTATCGTATCAATGGTACTTAAATGGTGTTGCGCTACAAGGTTTTACTGATCAGGAAATAATATTGACTGAATTGGCCTTTCCGGAAGGTCAATATCAAGTAATTATTGAAACTGAAGAAGGTTGTCTTATTAGTCAACAATATGAAATGGAGATACCATCTTACGAAGTGTTCGCAACAGAAGAAATTTGTGAAGGTGATTCTATTTTATTTGGGCAACAAGTGATTTTTGAGACTGATGATTATGAAAATCTATTTATCGCAAGTGATGGCTGCGATAGTATGGTCTACCTTCAGGTTGAGCTTTTACAACATAGTGTAAGTGCAATTATTGATACAATTTGTGAAGGTGACATTTTATTCTTAGATGGATTTAATTTTGAAACAGAAGGTGAATTTGAATATCAAATTCCAAATTTTGTTGGATGTGATAGTTTGGTCAATTTGGACTTAACAGTAATTCCAGCCAATGAGGGTGTAACAGTATTAGAGGAATTTGTTGAAATAAATCTTGGAGATTTAATTAACATTAGTCCAATTTTTGTTGATCCGAATTTAACCAGTTTTGTTTGGCAAGATGACGATGGGGATATCATTTCCCAAACTCCTTATATTGTTGATTTCCAGCCTGCATTTTCTACAGAGTTAGTTATTATGGCAAGCGACAAATATGGATGCCCTTCAAGGGATACGGTTTCAATAAGGGTTAAAAAAAATATCAATACCTACATTCCAAATATTTTCACACCAGATGATCCAAACTTCAATCAGAATTTTGCCATTTATACCACACCAGCGATCTTGCAAATAGCAGAAATTTACATCTATGACCGATGGGGAGAATTAATCTTTGAAGATTACAATACTGGGCCACTGGAAAGTTATTCTGGTTGGGATGGTCGATTCAATGGAGAAAGGGCTACTGAAGGGGTTTATGTGTATCTTATTAAAGCAGATTTGATAGATGGAACTCAGGAAGTTTATGCAGGGGATATAACACTTGTGAGATAATCCAATTGATTGCTTATCTTGCCATCTTGTATGGCAACAATTTCAAGAGATTTACTCAGGAAGCATTACAAAGTTGACCTAATTGCTGGGCTCACCGTGGCAATTTTAGTGATTCCACAAGCTATGGGATATGCCCAACTGGCAGGCGTTCCTCCTATTTTAGGTTTATACACTTCATTCATTCCTCTATTAATTTATCCCTTATTTGGATCTTCTCCTCATGTAATTGTTGGTTGTGCAGCCATTCCTTCCATGATGGTTTTTTCATCCATCTCAACTTTGTCTACACCATTCTCTGACGAATATGTTGCTTTAGCCGCTATGCTTACTTTTTTAGTGGGTGTTTGTTTAATTGTCTTTAGATTATTACAATTTGGGTTATTGGCAAAACTTGTTTCGAGACCAGTGATTTATGGCTATACGGCAGGTGCTGCTTTGTTGGTTTTATTTTCTCAATTTCGATATATACTCAAGGTAAAAGAGAGCCATACAACAAACAACTTGGAGTATTTTGCTCAATTGTTTGAGAAGATAAGCGAGATTCATCCATTAACAATGGTTGTAGGTTTAATTGCATTAATTTTCCTTTTGATCATACGCAAGATTAATAAAAAAATTCCTTCGGCATTGCTGATATTATTTTTAAGCATTCTTTTTGTCTATATTTTCAAATTAGAGGATTTTGGACTTGAGCTTGTAGGAAATATTCCTGCAGGTTTACCATCTATTGCAGTTCCGTTTCTCGAATGGGAAAAGGTGTTTCTGTTACTACCGCATGCAGTGATAATTGCACTGGTTGCTTATGTTCAATCATTTGCTATCGCTAAAACTTTTGCAATGCATGGGACCGACGAAAGTATTAATCCGGACAAAGAGCTTTTCGCAGTTGGGGCAGCGAATCTTGTTTCTTCTTTTTTCAGTTGCTTTCCAAATACTGGCAGCTTAACTAAATCTGCAGTTAACCATGATGCAGGTTCTAAAACAGGATTTTCTTCTTTGGTTGCTGGGGCAATTGTTGGTTTTGTACTTCTTTTTTTTACTCGACTCTTTTATTTTTTACCTAAGGCTATTTTGGCGGCTATAATTGTTGTTGCAGTTTTGAAATTTATAGATCTAAAAGGGATAAAAAAGGTACTTAATTTTTCAAGAATTGATTTTGCAATCTTAATCAGCACCTTGTTGTTAACTTTTTTTATCAACATTCAGGTTGGAGTGATTACAGGTTTAATTTTGTCTCTTCTGAAGTTATTATTCCAAAGAAAAACCTTAAGAGCATTCTTTCAATTGTTTAGGGATTCCAATCCGTATGGGAGCGTAGATGGGACTGTTATTAGTATTTTGAAGCCTATTGTTTATATCAATGCTGATGATGCCTACAAAAACTTGAAAAAGCAAATATTAGATTCAGGGAGTACTCAAATTAAATTTTACACTGAAGATATTGACATGGATGGAATGCAAACTTTGGAGAGATTACATGAAGAATTGGGTATAAGTTTAGTCACAGAATAGAAAAGGAGCTCAAAGAGCTCCTCTGTATATTATAAGGTTTATAGGTTATAGGTAAAACCAAACCAAAATTCAAGCGGGAAATTTGAATAATCTCTTCTTCTTTCATTCAACAAAAATAATGCTTGAGCTCCATATCTCCATCTACCAAATCCAGACATATAACCACCTCCAATCACCGCGGAATTATACCATGTTCTGTCTCCCAGGTTGGGTTCACCAAAGGTATAATTATTGAAGTCATATCCTCCTTGGATATAAAACATATCAAAAACCATCACTCTACTAAATAATTCAAGTCCCAAATCAAATAAGTTATAGTCTTCGCTGTTTGGAACATTGATAAAATAATATTCAATTTTTGGTGCTACTCCAAAATGAAGTCTATCCAAAAGTTTGTAAGACACTGCTGGTTTTAGACCAAATTTTATGGCAGTTTGCCCTGCAGCGTTGCTAATTCTGAAATCTCCTAAAATGTCATAAGCTAGTTTGTCTTTAGAAAAAGTAAATAATCCTTCTTCCTCTTCTTCTCTTTTACTTCTTTCACTTCCACTCCTTTGACTTTTTTCTTCTTCGATTTCGCTAGGCCTCTTTTTAGTCTTCTTTTTTCTACTTTGTGCATCTGCGTCAATGGCAAAACCCATTACAAATACAAAGCTTAGTAGGAGGGCTAAAAATTTCTTTTGCATAATATACTTTTGTTAAGAATACTCTTAAATGACATAATTTGTTTCACAAATGTAGGACGTTAGAAAATAATTAACGTTACAATCCAAACAAGTTTAATCTCCGCTGGGCACAATCCAGCGCTATATAACTCAATCATAGTTACCAAGATTAAATTTAAGGGAAAGGTTTTACTTTTTACATTAAATCAAATAGTAATTTGTAATAGCCTGTAAATGAACCTGAAAAATCAACTGATTGTAGCCTTTTTACTGTTTGGTAGTTGTCTTCTAATAGCCCAAAGTCCTACTATTAATCCCTTTTTTTCTATCCAAACGGATCAAAATCGGTCGGATTTATCTAACGCTACAAAAGCTCAATTAAAATCTAATTTTGTCAAGAATATCAATAGGGATAAACCTCAAGACATAACCCTTATTTTGCCAGATGAGGATGGAAACCCACTTGTGGTATTGTTTCATGTTTTCGATATTTTTTCAGATGATTTTATTTTATTGGATGACAAAGGAAATAAGTATAAAAACTCGAATGCAATTTTCTACAAAGGAGAAGTTAACGGAAATCAAGGGTTTGCAACTCTATCTATTTTTAATGATAGAATCAGCGCTTTAATTTCTCTTAAAGACAAAGGAAATATCCATATCGCTAGGGACAATGATGCCAAGAACAATTTTGAATACTGGATTTACAATGATAAAGATTGGAAGACTACAATTCCCTTCGAATGCTATACGGATGAAATAACAAGCTCAATTCCAGTTTCAAATCCCCCCACTGATCGACAAGTTGTTGATCAGTGTGTAGAGGTCTATCTCGAAGCCGATTATTTTATGTTTCAGGATTATGGTACTGTTCAAGGTGTGATGGATTATTTGTCAGAAGTTTGGGTCCACGTAGCAGCTTTGTATGACGCAGAAGAAATAACCATGAATATTTCTGAAATTTTCGTTTGGACTTCCAACGATCCATACAGTGATGTTAATGCTGGATCTGCTTTACAAACATTTCAAGCATTTCGACCAAACTTCAATGGTGATATTGCCCATTTAGTTTCAACCAATCCCGGTAATATTGGTGGTATAGCCTTTTTGGGTGCGCTTTGTACAGATGTCGCTTATGGGTTCAGCAACATTACAAATTCTTTTAATCCTCTTCCAAACTATTCGTGGACCATCAATGTTTTGACTCATGAAATTGGACACACTTTAGGTAGTTATCATACACATAGTTGTAATTGGCCCCAAGGCCCACTTGATAATTGTTCTCCACCAGAGGGTAGTTGTAATCCTGGTCCTTCCCCAAGCAATGGGGGAACAATTATGAGTTATTGTCACCTTACTGGAATAGGGATTGACTTTAACAATGGTTTTGGAGATGTACCTGGTGATTTGATTAGATCAAATGTTGCAGTAGCTAACTGTTTAGATATATGCGACAATGATGGAGGAACTGGTGTTGGTCCTGAAGCAGATTTTACTTGGTCTTTTGCAGATCCTTGTGTCACCGCAATCGTATTATTTGATAATGCATCATTCGGTTCTGGTCTTAATTATTTTTGGGAATTTGAAGGAGGGAATCCTGCAAGCTCAACAGATGAAAATCCACTCGTTCAATATGATTTCCCGGGGAACTACAATGTTAGTTTAACGGCTTCAAATATAGACGGTAGTGATACCGAAATTAAAATAGACGCTATTGAAGTGCAGCAGCTTCCAATTGTTGATATTGCAGCCATCAACTTAACAGGAAATACATTTCAATTTACCTCCGATAGTAATAATGCCAATAGTTGGTATTGGGAGTTTGGTGATGGAAATATTTCCTTCGAACAAAATCCTCAACACACTTACTCCTCGAGTGGAACATTCAATGTGATCCATACAGCGAGTAACATTTGCGGAAGCGTACAAGAAAATATTTCAGTGAGTGTTAATCTTAGTCCGATAGCAGCTTTTAGTCAGACTAACACGGTAGGTTGTGCACCCTTGACAGTAAACTTTCTTAATCAATCGTTGCACAATCCTACCGATTTTAATTGGCAATTTGAAGGTGGTAGTCCTTCTAGCTCAAATGAAATGAGCCCTCAGGTAAGCTATCAAATTCCAGGTACTTATGATGTAATTCTGGAAGTGCAAAACGATGTAGGCAGTGATTTAGAAGTTAAACAAAATCTTGTAACTGTTAATCCTGGCCCAGTGGCCTCCTTTATTCATTCCATCAATGGAGCGACAGCAATATTTACCAATACCTCCTCATCCTTTAATTCAGTAGAATGGGATTTTGGTGATGGGTCAAGTTCAATGCTTGTTAACCCAACGCATACCTATTCTGAGAATGGAATTTATACGGTCAGCCTTACGGTAAATAATGATTGTGGTACAGATATTTTCCTTCAAAATATTGTCATTTCGGCTTTTGCAGAGCCTGGTTTTATAATTCAGAATTTTGAAAATTGTACTCCCTTTCAAGCTAACTTTGTAAATGCAAGTATCAATGCAAATACAGTATTTTGGCAATTCCCTGGCGGGATCCCTTCTAGCTCATCTAGTAATTTCCCTTCTGTGAGTTATGAAGAGCCTGGAGTATATGATGTTGTGATGACTGTGAGCAATGGATTGGGAAGTGTCTCAGAAACCTTCGAAGGTATTATGTTGATTAATGATACGCCATCGGCAGATTTTGAATATTCTCATTTAGGTTTAAATTATAGTTTTGAGAATGAAAGTTTGTATGCCAATGAATACTTTTGGGACTTTGGAGACGGTAATTATAGTTTCGAAGAAAATCCGCAACATACCTTTGAAGAAGAGGGCACCTATTTGGTTCGTTTAGAGGCCAATGGAATGTGTGGTAATGATTCAAAATCAAAATTTGTCACAATTTTTAATTTTCCTAATGGTTCTATTGATCTTGCGCAAACAAGTTATTGTGTGGATGAACTTATCAATATAACAGCCAATACATCCAGCAATGTTACTGAGTATTTTTGGGAGATCACAGGTCCTGAAAATTTTAGTTCGACTGTTGCAGAACCTACCTTTAGTTTATCGACACCAGGCCTTTATTCCATTTATCTTGAAGTTTCAAATCCAGCGGGCAGTGATTCAGATTTTTTACAAAACTATATTACTATTGAAGCAGAACCGGAAGTTAGTTTTCAAGAGAATATAAATATTTTGCAAGTTGGTTTTCAGTCCCAGATAATCAATGCTAATTCTGTTCTTTGGTCTTTTGGCGATGGTTCAACCAGCACAAGTTGGAATCCAACGCATAGTTATTTATCCAACGGAGATTATTTGGTAAGCCTTACGGCTTACAACGAATGCGGGTCAATAACTTATTCAAAAACAATTACGCTCGATCAGTTTACCTTTGCTGGATTTACTTCGGATAAGCAATCTTTTTGTAGAGGAGAGTTTGTTCAGTTTGAAAATAACTCGACAGTAAATACTTCTGAATATTTTTGGAGTTTTCCTGGAGGTATCCCTTCAACATCGGCAGAAGAAAATCCTCTCATTTATTACGATACGCCAGGTTTATATGATGTGAGCTTAAATGTTGCCAATGCTGTAACTAGTGATGAAATTACCATCGAAAAGTACATTCAAGTGGATGCCAATGAAACTTTTTCGATCGAAAATATACCATTGCTTGCCTATGATCCTAAAATTATCCGTTTCAATTACAGCAATGATATTCCAGGTGAATACTTTTGGAGTTTTGGTGATGGTGATCAGAGTTATGTTGCTTCACCTGTTCATACTTATGCTTCAGAGGGAAGCTATGACGTTTACATGCATTATGAAAACAACTGTATAGAAATGGATACTAGTTTTGTGTTGCATGTATTTACGAAACCACAGGCGGATTTTGTAGTGAACAATGCCATTGGTTGTGCTCCCTTTACAGTTATAATAGACAATCTTAGTTCGCAAAATTATACGGAAATAGAATGGTCTTCTCCAGGATCGATAGAAGGGACAAGTAATCTGACCAATCCAATATTTACCTACTTAGAAGGTGGTGTTTATGATGTTCATTTAAAACTGAGCAATCCACTATATGAGACTGAAATTATTCATGAATCAATAGTAAATATACTTGATGTCCCATTGGCAGCATTTGATTATACAAGTGATCTGTTTAAAATAGAATTTGAGAACAATTCGTTGTTTGAGTCAACTAGAATTTGGGATTTTGGAGATGGGAATGAAAGCATTGAAGAAAGTCCTATCCATGAATTTGAAGGAGAAAATAGTTATGCGGTAAGTTTGATTTCTAGAAGTCCGTGTGGAGTTGATACAGTAGAAAAACTTCTTCATCTCTATACTAAACCAATTGCTGATTTTGTAGCCCATCAAACTAAAATATGTAGTCCACAAAATATTGGTTTTGATAATTTATCCTCAGATAATGTAACAAGTTTTGAATGGTATTTTGAAGGAGCGGTAAACCCGGTTTCAAATATAAAAGATCCAAATCCAAGATATGAAAGTGCCGGGACTTTCGATGTTTCGTTAATTGTCCGTAATCCTAATTTTAGTGATACTTTATTATTGGAAGATTATATTGAAGCAAAGGAGGTTCCAGACATTAATTTTGATTATGTGCAATCTGGAATGAATTTTACATTCATTAATCAGACACAGGATGCAGACTCTTATTTATGGAGTTTTGGTGATGGTGGTTCAAGTCAGGAAGAAAATCCTAGTTATCATTATACAAGCACAAGTAATTATTTTGTTCAATTGACAGCAGTTAATGAATGTGGTCAAGGCCAATTAGACATTCCTATAGAGTCGCGTGAAGTTCCCAAAGCCAATTTTAGTGTAAGTAAATTAAAAGCATGTGTCGGAAGTGAATTTGTTTTTACCAATCTTAGTGAACCTGATGCAGAATTGTTTGAATGGATTTTGCCAGGTGCAGATACAACTTATTCAGTAGAAAAAAATCCATCGGTTATTTACGCCTATCCTGGGAAGTATGATGTAAGTTTGATTGCACATTCTGCATATGGTTCCGATACGACAAAGTTTGAAAATTATATTGAGGTACAAGAATTGCCTGTTGCTGATTTTCTAATTGAGCTAATGGACAACAAGGTGCAATTGGTGAATCTTTCTCAAAGCTCAGATGAAAATCTTTGGCTGTCTGAATTGCAGGTCAGCATGGAGTCGAATCCAGTCTTTGAGTACAGCAATAATGGATTGAAAGAAGTACAATTAATTGTTGAAAATACTTGTGGTCGGGATACCATTACTAAATCATTTGAAATCACAGCTTTACCTCAAGTTGAAATAAAGGTGCCTGCAAAAATATGTATAGGAGAAACCTTCCAGTTGACCAGTAAATCAGAAAATGTTGATCATCACTCTTGGTATATCAATGGTGAATTGATAGGAAGTTCTTCTTCAGATAGTCTTAGCTGGCAATTGTTTGAAGCTGGAATTTACGATGTCAGATTGATCGGGGTGAATGGTTTTGGTCAAACAGAAGTTGAAATTCTAAGTGCATTTGAAGTGATTGCCCAACCAATCGCCAGTTTTGGTTTTGAATTTTTCAACGAACAAATTTTATTGTCGGACTTGAGTATGCATGGGGAATTTTACGAGTGGAATTTTGGTGATGGAACCAGCTCTCAATTGGGAGGTGATCAATTTCATCTGTATGCTGAAGCGGGAATCTATGAAGTTAGGCTTGTCGTATCAAACTTTTGTGGGGCGGATACCATCAGTAGATTGGTAGACGCAAATGTTCTTTTACCTGAATTAAACTTCTTTACCAACAATGACCTATGTGTTCCAACCTATTTGGATGTAAATAATCAAACCGATGGAGATGTTATTGGTTGGTATTGGCGATTATCTGGCCCTGATACTTTAGAAGCATTTGAAGCTGTTCCTGATTTTCTAATTTCAAAGCCAGGTACCTATAACTTATATGTTGAAGTAGCCAATGAGTTTGGCAATGTGTCTGTCTTTCATGAAGAATATTTTACGGTAATGGATGCACCCCGCGGAGAATTTCAAGTTGAGGCTGAAGGCGCAGTTATTAATTTTGAAAATTTGGATGAAAATTCTGAAAATTATTTTTGGAACTTTGGTGATGGGAATTCTTCTGAGGCAAAGAAAGGACAGTATACTTACACAAGATCTGGTGATTATATTATACAACACCAGGCATCAAATGTGTGTGGAGAAATCACAACTGAACAAGAATTGTTAATAGAAATCCCTAATCAGTATGGCAAAGATCATATTGAACTTATCGAGGTATATCCAAGCCCTGCATCAAGTGAAATCACCATCGAATTAGAGGCTTATATTGATCATAAGTTTGAAGTGCAGGTAGTTAATGGTATTGGTCAATTGGTTAAGACTGTTGAGCTATTTCCGATAGGTGGAACAAGAAAAATAAAATTATATATAGACGAACTGACTCAAGGTATTTACCATATTTGGATCAAAGCTGCTGAATATCAGTGGAATACAAGCTTTATTAAGTATTAATCTTATCCTAAATCAATGTTTTATGCAATTTACTTGTTATTCATCCATGAAGTTTTAATATTTGTAGTACTTATCTAGAAAGGTGGAGGGAACAGGCCCGAAGATACCTTGGCAACCAGCGCTTGTATGGTGCCAATTCCTGCCCGAAAGGGGAAGATGACAGTAAAGTATTTCACTGATATTCTCTTCGTTTAACTTTCTCGGATAAGTATGATTAACTGAGTAAAGTATGAAATGGATTTATTACAAATAGCAAAAGAAAGAATTCTAGTTTTGGATGGGGCCATGGGAACTATGATCCAAAGGCACAAATTTTCGGAGGAGGACTATAGAGGAGAGAGATTTAAAGATTATGCTTCTCCATTGCAAGGAAACAATGATTTGTTGTCCTTGACCCAACCGCAAGCCATTGCAGATATCCACAGGCAGTATTTGGAAGCCGGAGCAGATATTTTAGAAACCAATACATTTAATGCCAATTCTGTTTCAATGGAAGACTACAATATGGCTGATTTGGTTTATGAAATTAATAAACGTTCTGCAGAATTAGCAAGGAAAGAAGCAAATGAAATGACCGCTAAAACTCCAAACAAGCCAAGATTTGTAGCAGGATCCATTGGTCCAACAAATCGGACTGCTTCACTTTCACCAGATGTTAACGACCCAGGATTTAGAGCCATCAGTTTTGTTGAACTGTTTAATGCTTATTATGAGCAAATCAAAGGACTTGTGGATGGGGGAGTCGATCTTCTCCTCATTGAAACCATTTTTGATACCCTAAATGCAAAGGCTGCTCTTTATGCCGCTCAAAAATTCATGGAAGATCAAAAATTGGTGATACCAGTAATGATCTCTGGGACCATTACAGATGCAAGTGGACGGACTTTATCTGGGCAGACAGCAGATGCATTTGCAATTTCTATGTCCCACTTTCCACTCTTTTCGATTGGTTTTAATTGTGCATTGGGTGGAGATCAATTAATGCCATATGTACAAACAGTTGCAGAGAAAAGTGAATTTAATATTTCTGCACACCCAAATGCTGGCCTTCCAAACGAATTTGGTGAATACGATCAGTCTCCAGAGGCAATGGCAAAAATTTTGACAGGTTATTTCGATCGAGGAATATTGAATATAGTGGGAGGCTGCTGTGGTACTACGCCCGAGCATATTAAGGCAATCGCAGATGCTGCTGCAAAACATAAGCCTAGAGTGGCCAAAGAAGAGCCAAAATTATTGAAATTAAGTGGATTGGAACCCTTGACTGTGAGACCAGATACCAATCTTATAAACGTTGGAGAAAGAACAAATGTCGCAGGATCAAGAGCTTTCCTTAGATTAATAAAAAATAAAGAATTTGAAAAAGCACTAACGGTAGCAAAAGATCAAGTAGAGGGCGGAGCTCAAATCCTGGATGTAAATATGGATGATGGCCTAATCGATGGAGTGGAAAGCATGAAAATATTTTTAAATTTAATTGCCTCTGAACCAGATATATCGCGCATCCCAATCATGATTGATTCTTCCAAATGGGAGATTATTAAAACAGGGCTTGAAACAGTGCAAGGAAAAGGAATTGTCAACTCTATAAGTCTCAAAGAAGGAGAAGAAGAGTTTAAAGAACAAGCTAAAGAAATATTAAAATATGGCGCAGCTGTTATAGTCATGGCGTTTGATGAAACTGGACAAGCAGACAGTTACAAACGAAGGATTGAAATATGTAAAAGATCCTATGATATCTTGGTTAATGAAATTGGTTTCCCTGCTACAGATATCATTTTTGATCCGAATATATTTCCAGTGGCTACTGGTATGGAAGAACATAAAAACAATGCAGTTGACTTTTTTGAAGCGACAAGCTGGATTAAAGAAAACCTTCCTCATGCAAAAGTGAGTGGAGGAGTAAGTAATGTATCTTTTTCTTTTAGAGGTAACAATGTTGTTCGAGAAGCGATGCATTCAGTGTTTCTGTATCATGGAGTAAAAGCAGGGATGGATATGGCGATAGTGAATCCTGGAATGCTGGAAGTGTATGAGGAGATAGAAACTAATTTGCGGAAGCTGGTAGAAGAAGTTATACTAAATAAGGACGATTCTGCTGAAGAACAACTGATCGAGCTAGCAGAGTCATTAAAAGGTGTAAAGAAAGTATCTTCTGAAAAAATATTAGAATGGAGAAATGGGACTGTGGAGGAAAGATTAAGCCACAGTTTGGTGAAAGGGCTCAATGAATTTATAGAGCAAGATGTAGAAGAAGCTCGACAAAAGTTTGATTCTCCTTTAGAAGTAATTGAAGGTCCGTTAATGGATGGGATGAATGTTGTCGGAGATCTGTTTGGGAGTGGAAAGATGTTTTTACCTCAAGTGGTCAAATCAGCACGTGTTATGAAACAAGGCGTTGCTTACTTGACTCCATTCCTAGAAGAATCAAAGCAAAATGTTTCTGCAGCTGGGAAAATATTATTGGCAACAGTAAAAGGAGACGTACATGATATAGGAAAGAATATTGTATCTGTGGTTTTGGCATGCAATAATTATGAGATTGTTGATTTAGGTGTTATGGTTCCAATGCATGAAATTCTAGCCAAAGCAAAAGAACATCAAGTAGATATGATAGGTCTTAGTGGATTGATCACCCCTTCCCTAGATGAGATGGTCAAAATTGCAAAAGAAATGGAAAGACAAGAGATGCAAATGCCTTTGCTTATCGGTGGGGCAACCACATCAAGGTTACATACCGCAGTAAAAATTGATCCGATGTATAGTGGACCAGTCATCCATGTTTTGGATGCTTCGAAATCAGTTCCTGTAGCAAGTAGTTTAATAAGTAAGAAGACACAAAAGAAAGTTATAGCAGGTTTCAAGTCTGAATACATGGCTTTGCGAGAGAAGTATCTGTCCGGTGGTTCATCAAAAAAATACAAATCGATTAGGGCATGTAATGAAAATAAAACTCAGATTGATTGGTCTAAAACTGAAATAACTAAACCAAGTTTTATCGGTGTTCGTAGATTTGAAAAAATAAATATTGCAGAGATTGTTCCATATATAGATTGGACGCCTTTCTTTTTAACATGGATGTTGAAAGGAAAATATCCACAAATTTTAAAGGATGAAATTATTGGACATGAAGCAACGAAATTGTTTAACGATGCTCAATCTATGTTGTCTAAAATAGTTGATGAGAAATTACTTCAAGCTGAAGCAATCATTGCTTTTTTTCCTGCCAATGTTGTAAATGATAATACCATAGAGCTTTATCCTAATGAACAAAGAGAGAAAGCGTTTGCCGTATTTCCGCAATTGAGACAACAAGGCCAAAAAGCTGAGGGTAGGGCAAATATATCTTTGTCAGATTTTATTGCTCCCAAAGGGATCAAAGAAGATTACCTTGGCTTGTTTGCGGTTACCACTGGCTTAGGTATAGAGAAAATGCTTCAAGAGGCTAAAGATAATCTAGACGATTATAATGATATTTTGATCAAGGCTGTTGCAGATAGATTGGCTGAAGCCTTGGCAGAGAAAATGCATCAAGAAGTGAGAATAAAACATTGGGCTTATGCTAAGGAAGAAAATCTTAGTAATGAAGAAATGATCAAAGAAAATTACAAAGGGATTAGACCAGCATTTGGTTATCCAGCTTGTCCTGATCACAGTCCTAAAAAGTTACTTTTTGATATTCTCCATGCCGAAGAAGCAGGAATAAAATTAACCGAATCCTTTGCGATGTACCCAGCTTCTTCAGTGAGTGGGATGTACTTTAGTCATCCAGCATCCAAGTATTTTAATGTTGGAAAAATTGAGAAAGATCAAGTTGAAGATTACGCAAAATCACTGGGAATTGAAATAAACCAAGCTGAAAGTTACTTGCAAACAAATTTAAACTACATACCCGAAAACGAATAAAGAATTCGAAAATGAAAGTTACCGAACATATCAATCAAGCAAAAGATACCTTGTATACTTTTGAAATATTGCCTCCTTTGAAAGGGCAAACAATTACATCTATCTACAAGGCGATTGATCCATTGATGGAATTTAAACCACCTTTTATTGATGTGACTTATCATCGAGAAGAGTATGTTTTCAAAAAGCAATTAAATGGGTTTCATAAAAAGCAATCGATCAGAAAAAGACCTGGTACAGTAGCGATCTGTGCAGCTATCATGAACAAATACTCCGTCGATGCAATTCCTCATATTATCTGTGGGGGATTTACGAAAGAGGAAACAGAATACGCTTTAATAGATTTGAATTTTTTAGGTATCAACAATGTTCTTGCTCTTCGTGGAGATCCAGTGCCATCAGAAAAACAATTTGTACCCGAAGCAGATGGTCACCAAGACTCATCTTCTTTGATTACTCAAATCAAACAAATGAATGAAGGCTTGTATCTTGATGACGAATTGCAAAATTTAGCGAAAGCAGACTTTTGTATTGGAGTTGCTGGTTACCCTGAGAAACATTTTGAATCTCCAAACATGATGAACGATATTAAGTATCTAAAGCGAAAGGTAGAGGCTGGTGCAGATTATGTAGTTACCCAAATGTTTTTTAATAATCAAAAGTATTTTGATTTTGTTGATCTTTGTCGAGCCAATGATATCAATGTTCCAATTATACCTGGCATAAAGCCTTTGACTACTAAATCTCAAATTTCTGCTTTACCTAGGTACTTTCATATTGATATACCGGAAGAACTTGCTGAAGCTGTTGAAGATTGTAAAGACAATAAAGCAGCCAGAAAAGTGGGAACAGAGTGGGGTATACAGCAATGTAAAGAATTGAAAGATGCAGGAGTTCCATGTATACACTTTTTTACCATGAGTAAAGCAGGAGCAACTTATGACATATTAAAAGAAATTGCATAAATGTTTTCAGGGATAGTTGAAAAATTAGGAAGAGTATTGTCAATTGATCAAGATGGATCCAATTTTCATTTTAAGATTGGGCTACCAGATACTTCACAATTGTATATTGATCAAAGTATTGCCCATAATGGAGTGTGTCTCACTGTTGTAAATATCGAAGATGGAAATTATACCGTTACTGCGATAGAAGAAACGATGAAGATTACCAATCTTGGTGAATTAAAAGTTGGAGATAAAATTAATCTTGAAAGAGCAATGTTGCCAAATACTAGAATGGATGGTCACATGGTCCAAGGACATGTTGATGCTATGGCTACTTTGATTCAAGTAGATCAAAAGGATGGTAGTTGGTATTTCCGTTTTTCTTATGATCCTAGCTTCCAGCACCTGGTTGTATCAAAGGGTTCGATTGCTATTAATGGAGTTAGTCTCACTGTTGTCGAACCAACGGAGTCAGCATTAAGTGTTGCAATCATTCCCTATACTTTCGAGCACACAAATTTTTGTTTACTAAACGTTGGCGATAAAGTGAACATTGAATTTGACATTATTGGAAAGTATGTTGCGAAACATATGGGAGTTAGGAAGTGAGGTCAATTTTACTTTTACCTAGATAGCAATAAATTATACAACAATTCAACCATTGAATTCGACAGTTCACTAGAAAAGACTTTATTACATGGCTTTTTGATCGCAGATTTATATCAAAATCAAAAAGCATGAAAAAAATAATATACACCTTCCTACTTTTAATTGTACAATTAGGATCAAATTTTGCTCAAAATGGTGTTCAAAATATAAAAGGAACAATAATTGATAAGCAATCAGAGATTCCATTAATTGGTGCCAATATAAGATGGATTAATCAAGAAAATAAAATTGTAGGAGCAAGTACTGACTTCGATGGAGAATTTATTATTCAGGGAGTTCCAATCGGGCGGCATGCATTTGAAGTTACTTATTTAGGCTATGAAACCATAGTGATACCAAATGTGGAAATAACTTCAGGTAAAGAGGTAATGCTTTCTATATCTATGGAGGAATCAATGGTTAAGTTAAATGAAGTTGTCATTTCTGCAGGAGTGGAAAAGGATAGAACTATTAATGAAATGGCAACCATTTCATCTAGACAATTTAGCATGGAAGAAGTCAATCGATATTCCGGGGGGCGTTCTGATGTTGGAAGGTTAGCCGGTAACTTTGCTGGAGTTGGAACTGCAGATGATAGTCGAAATGATATTGTAATCAGGGGAAATAGTCCTACAGGTTTATTGTGGAGATTAGAAGGGATTCCAATTCCTTCGCCTAACCATTTTTCAACGGTTGGAACTACGGGCGGCCCCGTTAGTGCTTTGAACACAAATCTGCTTAAAAACTCAGATTTTTTAACCAGCGCATTTCCTGCAGAATATGGTAATGCTTTGTCGGGTGCATTTGATTTAGGATTTCGATCTGGTAATAAAGATAAATTTGAATATACTTTTCAAATTGGTGCAGTTACAGGAATCGAAGCAATGATAGAAGGTCCTCTAAAAAAGAATAGTGGTGCAAGTTTCCTAATTGGATATAGATATTCTTTTGTAGAAGTAGCACAAGCTGCGGGGATTGATGTAGGAACCAATGCGCTTCCTAAATATCAAGACTTATCTTTTAAGTTTGATCTAGGAAAAACTGCCCTTGGTAATTTTGTCTTATTTGGAATTGCTGGAACCAGTAATATTGAGTTTTTAAGAGATGAAGTGGACGAGACTGATCTTTTTGCTTTTGATGATGAAGATACTGGGGCAGTATCTAATCTCGGATTGATTGGGATTAAGCATAATTTATTATTAGATAATCAATCTTATATCAGAACCGTTATTGGAATTTCTGGAAGTGGTAATGATTTTTACAGAGATCGTTATTATCAAAATGGAACTGAAGACGAATTTAAAACCAAATTTGCCGAAACAAATAATAAGGTATTAAGGAGAAATGTTTCTAGTTTTTATAATAAAAAAATAAATAGTAAACTAAGCTACAGGGTAGGTGCCATGGTGGAACAGGTAGGAGTGGATATAGATTATTTTAGCGCCGAATTAGGAATTGATGAAAATGAAGATGGCATCTACGACTTAGTTGAAATTTTTGACTTTGATGAAAGTACTATTTCCGTCCAACCATTTGTTCAAGGACAATTCAGAATGAATGAAAAATGGACTTTTAATGCCGGTCTAAGAGCTATGTACTATGATTTAAATGATGATACTGCCATTGAGCCAAGAGCAGCGTTAAACTGGTCTATTCATCCTAAACATACGATTAATTTTGGTTACGGATTTCACAATCAAACCTTGCCATTGCCCATGCAGTTGGCTAGTAAAGTAGTAGATGGTGTAGCGACCAATCCAAATATGGAATTAGGTTTTATGTCGAGTAATCACTTTGTTATAGGTCATGATTTTAAAATAAATGAAAGTTGGAGATCGAAAATTGAAGTATATTATCAAGGTCTTTTTAATGTACCCGTGGACAAAATTCCTTCATCTTTTTCAGCCATTAACGTAGGAGCAGACTTTGGTTTTCCAATTGATAAAAATGATTTGGAATCAACAGGTACTGGGAGCAATAAAGGAATAGAAATGACAGTAGAAAAGTTTTTCACCAATGGATTTTATTTCTTAGGAACAGCATCAGTTTTTGAATCTTTATACACTGGAAGTGATGGGATTGAAAGGAATTCAGCATTCAACAATCGGTACATTCTAAATTTATTGGCAGGGAAGGAATTTAATTGGGGAAAAAATAAGCAACACAGATTCACCTTGGATAGTAAATTTACGACTGCAGGAGGAAAGTATTATACACCAGTGGATTTGGATGCTTCAAAAATTAATGAAATTCAGGTTTTTGATTTATCAAATCCATTTGGAGAAAGATTTGATCCATACTTAAGATGGGATGTTAAGTTTGGCGTAAAATTGAATAATACAAAGAGACGATTTTCTCAAGGATTATATTTTGACATCCAAAATATTACAAACCACCAAAATATCTTTAGAAAAAATTACAACCGTACAAGTAACACGATAAATAATGTTTATCAAACTGGTTTCTTTCCTAACTTTATGTATAAAATTGAATTTTAAGATTGACTAGAAGAGAAAAATATCTTGGTTTTAATGATTTATGGTTAATTGTTTTAAGCGTTCCGATAATCTCCGTGATTGTGAATCTATTGATTTTCGGTACCCAGGACACTGGAATACGATTTGAGTTTTGTGTTGTTATAAGTTTTGTGTATGTAGTAAGTTATTGGGTTTTAATAAGGGAATTTTTAATTATATACCATAAAAAATACAACGACTATCGTTTTACGGCAAGGCGTTTATTGTTTGTTTTAATTTCTGTTGTCATCATTTTTTTTGGTGTAAGAATAGTCCTTGGGTTTTGTTTGCATTTAATTTTTCCTGAAATACATGAATTATTAGAAAAAGATCGATTGTCAGAAACATTAACCACAGCAATATTACTTTCTGGTATGTTTTTTCTTTACGAAGGAATTTATTATTTCAATAAATCAAAATTGATCGAAATCGAAAAGAACAAATTGGAACGGATTACGGCAGAACAAAAATTAAGTACTCTTAAGAATCAGGTCAATCCGCATTTTCTATTCAATAGCCTTAATACACTTGTAACGATCATACCAGAAGAGCCAAAGCTAGCCATTAAATTTGTGCAAGAATTATCAAAATCATATCGGAAAATACTTGAGGTTAGAGATGAGAAGTTGATAAGTCTTAAACAAGAATTAGAGTCATTGGACTCTTATATTTACCTATTGAAAACCAGATTTCAAGGTAAATTAAATATATCAAATAAAATTGAAGAAAAGGTGCTTCATCAATTTATTTTGCCCTTGTCACTACAAATTTTAATTGAAAATGCGGTCAAGCACAATATTACTTCAACAAGTAGACCATTGCAAATTGATATTTATAATGAAAATGGGTATGTCATTGTTGAAAATAATTTACAAAGAAAAGATCAAAATTATGGCTCGACCAAATTGGGTTTGGCCAACATCAGATCAAGATATCAATTGTTGATTAATCAAAATATTCTTGTTGAAGAAAGTAAAGCAAGTTTTAAGGTAAAGTTGCCAATCATTAAAAACGAAGACCATGAAGATATTGATAATTGAAGACGAGCACTTTGCAGCTAAACGAATGAGTTCTTTGATAACTGAAAATATGCCAGGTGCTGAAATTTTACAAGTAATAGATTCTGTTGAAGATAGCATTGTTTGGATGAATAATAATAAGCAGCCAAACTTAATTTTTATGGATATTCAGCTGGCAGATGGCTTAAGTTTTCAGATCTTTCAGAAAACAAATATTAATTGTCCAGTAATTTTTACAACTGCATATGATGAATATGCACTTGATGCTTTTAAAGTAAATAGTATTGATTATTTATTGAAGCCTATTGAGTTAGAAGCGTTTAAAAGAGCAATTCAAAAGTACGAACAACTGTATAAAAATAATTTGGAAGGAGTCAATTGGAAAAATATTACCAATGAGATATTTTCTAACAAAGCAAAATTTAAACAGCGGTTTTTAATTAAGACTGGACAAGCATACACTTACCTTAAGGTAAGTGATATTCAATTGATATTTTCAGAGGAGGGTATAACCTTTGCACAAAAGAGTAATCAGCAAAGAGTAATCATTGATAAAACCCTAGATCAGTTAGAAACTTTATTGGATCCTGTAGATTACTTTCGTATAAATCGAAAATATATTGTTCCAATTTCAAGTATTAAAAAGATGCATCCTTATTTCAATTCTAGACTCAAATTGGAATTAAATACGCTAACGGATGATGATTTAATTGTTAGCAGAGAAAAAGTTGTTGCATTTAAGACATGGATAGATAGTTGATTTTTTTAAGTCGCTTTCTCAGCTGGTATTAAATCTTATCCCGTATATATGTTTAGGACAAAAAATTTTAAAGTAATCGATACCAAATTGATCTTAGCTCATATAAAGCGAGTCTAGAAAGAAATGAAAAAATAGAACAGAAGAATATCTTCTCTAAAAAGGAAATTGCTACCATTAAAAATAAGAAGGATTAATAAAGTAAAATTGCTTGTATTTAATGGCTGTAAAGATCAAAGGAAGGAAGTATCTTAATGATTATTCTAGAAAATACGAATTTATACAGAAGATTACTCTTTTACCATAAACACAAAAGGGGAATGTGTAAATCATTGTGAAATACCTCCATGGCTAGAGTAAAATACAATTCAAAGAAATTTTATAAAATATCTTTTCATTAGGGTAGGTGATTCTACTATCCAATTGTTTTCATAGCATACAACATTTACAATCTTATTAAATACATCAATTCATGAGTGAATTCTACATTACTGAATTGACTTGAACGGAATATCCAACGGCCGTGGGTAGACGCTTTGTTGTCAATTGAAAATTGAATCATGAGTATTCGTGATTATTTAATCATTAAAAATTGAAGACATGAAAACAAGTATCAAATTGCTTTATTTATTGATATTCTTTGCACTACTTGCCCAAAGCTGTACAAAGGATGAAAATATTCTTACTGAAACTGAACTTAGAGCAGCAAACCAAAATCGACCTGGTCCAGATGGTGGTGGCTCTGGAGGTGGAAATTGTGGTGAATTATGTAGAATCAATGCAGATGTTCTTCACGAATGGACTGATCTTATGTTAGAATTGGAGCGTTATGCTGCAGGTATGAGACCCAATGCAAGTGCTCGTGCGTTTGCTTATATTTTTCTAAGTTCTTATGAAGCTGCCGTAGCAGGTATTAATAATCAAAACTCTACCATGGGTAACTTAGATGGTTTGACAATTGATCAAAGTTTGTTGCCGGAGCTAATTGATTATGAATTGGCCATCAACAGTTCATTGGCAACTGCAATTAGCCACTTTATTTACAATTTACCAGATGGATTAGCTGATAAGATTGTCCAATTAGAGTCAGAATTATTCAATGATCTATCTACCGGTATTTCAGAAGAAATTATTGATGCATCAGTTGCTTGGGGCAAATACGTCGCCAACCAAGTAATCGCATACAGTAAAACTGACATCGCCGCTGAATCTCAAATATTGGAGCCTCAACCATTATCTTATGTACCACCTACAGGAGAAGGTTATTGGACTTACGCAGCGGAAGAAGAAAGAGCTTTATTTCCATATTGGGGATCGGTTAGGACCTTCGTGATTTCTCCAGATGAAACAACTTCGGTCCCTCCAATTGAGTATAGTGAAGATTTAACATCTCCATATTATGAACAAATGATGGAATGTTATACATCGAATAACACTGCCAAAGAAGAAGATGGAGAAGATCTTTGGATAGCAGAATTTTGGAGCGATGATGTTGAAGGATTGACCTTTAGTCCTCCAGCTAGGCAATATTCTATTTCAAATCAATTGATTAGAAGAAAAAAGTTAAATCTTGCCCGATCATTAAGCTTATATCTGAAACTTGGATTCGCATTAAATGATGCCGCTGTAGCAACATGGAAATATAAATACGAATATATGGTGATGCGACCAAATGTATTTATTCATGAGTTTATTGATCCAGCATTTCAGACAAATCTTTATAGGTTGGTTTATTGGCCAAATCCAAGTTTTCCTGGATATCCATCTGGTCATTCAACATTCGCTTCTGCTGGTGCTGGTGTGTTTATTAGTTTTTTTGGAAACAATATAAACTTTACCGATCGTTCTCATGAGGGTAGAACGGAATTTAGAGGCGCTCCAAGAAGATTTGAGAACTTTAGGCAGTTAGCAAAGGAGAATGCTTTTTCTCGTGTTCCTTTGGGCGTTCATATGCGTATGGATTGTGACGAAGGCTTGCGTTTAGGATACGAAATTTCAGCGGCAGTGGTAGGGCTTGATCTGTTTGCTAATAATAATGAGATCGCTAGTAATTGATTTTTAATCAATTCCAAAGACCACAATTATTAGTACAATAGTTGTGGTCTTTTTTTACTCTAGGTAAATGTGAACTTTGCTCTGAGAAGTTTCTCAGAATCTTACTTTGCGACTACTAATAATGAATAGCCGCCAAATAATTTTACACACAAATCTTTATTCAGATTATAAAATAACTTGCGAAACAAATTTGCAAATTTGGTTTTAAGTTTCAGATTATTTTGTTCTTCTGCAACTTTGGTATAAAATGAATCAATAATTGTATATCCAGAATCTTTTATTGATGCAATTGCAGTTTCTTTATGGAAATAATGAAGATGACCAAGATTCTTTCTTGCTACTATTGTGCGATTTCTAATAATACTACTGACGCTGAGATCTAATGGAATATGAAAAATTTTGTAGTCGGCTCTTTCTTTGCATTTTTTTATAAGTCCAAGGTAGTCCTCTACATGCTCGAAAACATCAATCATAAGAAGAACATCAAAATGTGATTTTGTTTTAAGAAAATCTCCATGATGAAATTGGATTGATTTTGAATTTTTATTCGATGCTTTCTCAATTGCATCTTCTGCAATATCGTAACCTTTGAAGTTAACCTTTTTGCTTGCTAAACTTTTTTCTAATTCAATAAGAATTTCACCAACCCCACATCCAACTTCGACAATTGAACTAGGGTTGATGTTATTTCTTAGGAAAGATTTTACAATTTGTTTAGCTTTCCAAGGTGAATCTTCAGCATGCCAACTTTGGTTGAGCTGAAGGTATTGGGAGTTGGTTCCACGATAGATTGGCTCCATGTTGATTCGGTTTTTGGATTGTTATTATATTGCCATTAGCAATATACTAATGGGTATAATCAGACGTTTGATGATTTAATTTAAAGTGCAGAAAAAGTTGCTTGTTACACTTATGGTCTAAAAACGCCATTTGATTTCTTATATTGTTTCATCCATGAAAAATATGTTTTAGATAGGATACTTGATTTATTATAATTATGAATTTTAATGTCAGATAAATTGATTAGCTATCTGAGCTAAAATGTTTTTGCAATTCGCAAATAGGCTACTATCTTTGGATAAGAAAACTGTTATGGATTACAAATCGGAATATAAATCAAAGATAAAATTAGATCTTCAAGAAGAATCTACCATTAATAAGAACTTTACCTTTATTGATTGTCCTTCTTGTACTTCACATGTGGAAAGTGATAATATTAATATTAATGATAAGATAGCAAAATGTAATTCTTGCAACGCCGTCTTTCCAATACACGAAGAGCTTAATTCTTTATTGACCAAATTAAAAAAGATTGAAATCTATGAACAGCCAAAAGGGGTAGAAAAGTATCAGCTTGGTGATGAACTTGAGTTAACTTTACAGCAATCAGTTTCACTTTTAGAAATACTTGTTCTAACTATTTTTCCATTTTTTGCTGTCATTGCGTTTGCGGCTTTCACAAAAGGGAAAGCTCCTATTTGGATTTCCCTTGCAGCGATGACTCCTGTTATTTTGGCCACACTTAGTTTGATAAATTTGAAGAGACACAAAACACAATTAATTGTTACTAAGGAGAAACTAATAGTAGAACATCGCCCGAAAAAGTTTAGGGCAGATTTGATTTATTCTTGTATTGATATTAAACAATTATATTCCTACAAATATATGGACTCTAATGGTAGTCAAGCATACGGTGTGAAAGTAGTCCTAAATGGTTTGGATGGCGAAGAGCATAAAAAATTATTAGGTGGGCTTCAGTCACTAAGGCATGCGAAATATGTTGAGCAAGAAATTGAAGAGTTTTTAAGTATTGAGAACAAAAAGATGTTGGAAGAAAGTGTAAACGTTTAGAAATTCCTTTCTAATGCTCAAATAAATTTACTTGAATAGGAATTTCTTCGAAGCTTGTTTTAATCATCGCTTTAAATTTTAATCCTTGCGCCTTTTGAATTTCTAAAATTCCATAATTTTCTTCAAAAATTAATTCTGTGTTTATCGTTCTAAATCTATTGGCCTCTGGCCTCGGATTTCTAATGCCATGTGTAAGGCTGCTTGATGTAATATCGTAGATCTTAGTCTCATTTAATTTTTGTTCAGAAATTTCTGCACTATGTCGATCTCCACTTAGTACTATCGGATATTGGATTTGGTACTTTTCTATAAGTTTAAGGAATTTTTCTTTTTCTTTTGGAAAATTATACCATTTTTCCCAACCATGTTCTTCAGGTATTAACTGGATGCTACTTAGAAAAATATGCACATCAGCCTTAGAAGAGGCTAAACATTCGTCTAGCCAGTTCCATTGAGCATTCCCAAGAATTGTTCCCTTTGACATTCCACTAAATTCACCACGCTTTCCAATTAAAGTATCTCTGAAATATCTTGTGTCTAGAATGAATATATCTACCAATATATCATTTTTTGAAATTGATATTTTATCATATACTCCTGCTCGAGTTCTTCTAATGTGATCTTTAGGGATTTCTAAAAAATCCAGCAGTAACTGTTGGCTTTCAACTTTTGATCTAAATTCTTTGCCTCCATCATTTACGCCATAGTCATGGTCGTCCCAAGTTCCGTTAATTGGTGTATTCTTTTTAAAGTTTTGGTAATCTTTGTTCGAGTTTTGTATTTCATACTTGTGTTTTAAAACCAATGGGTCTTCAGAATCGCCATAAATGTTGTCACCTAACCACAGAAAAATATCAGCATGTTCCTTATTAAGATGATTCCAAAGAGGCTGTGGTCTGTCTTCATCGTTGCAAGAGCCAAAGGCTATTATTATGGATTCCTGAGGTCTCCTATTGGTATCTTGTAGACTAAAGCTGGTCTCTTTGAAGTTTTTATTCGATGACTTGCAAGCTAAACCATAGAAAGAGATTAGGAGACTAAATAGGATGATGTTTTTTGTCATGTTAATTTTGTTTAGCTTGCTACAAGCTTCTGTAATATTTATAATCTTTCGATAAATATTTTTTATCTGATTTTTTCGCAGATATCCATAGTATCGATCTCATGAAATAACTCCATTAGTCTTTCTTTAGATTAGTCTTGGTGTGTGAGACTAAAAATCTTTGAAAATGCTGCATGATGTAAAAAATTTACTAATCGAAAATCCATTTCTTCAAAAGTCTGCTTTGCAAATATATGATTAGCCAAATAATGGTCGGGCGATGTGAGTGTGTTTTTTTATTCTGAATATTGATACTCTTTAAATTTTAATAGTGGGCGAAAATTTAACCGCTGCTTTATAGCCTTTTATCTAAAGCTGGTCTTATTAAATTTAAGTTGTCGTTCAATGTCACTAAAGAAAATCTTTAGTTAAGAAAGTAAGGATCTGGAGATCTGTGGATACTGATTAATTCAAGATGTTCATCTACAAGTTTAATGTATGGTATCAAGAAAACAGCTAAAATGGTTTTATACTATTTGAAAGTATTAAATATTGCTTAGAACGGTTTAAAATAAAATATTTACTTAAAGTAAAATTATAAGAATATATTCCGGAGTAAGAAATTATTGTCAGAATTATATTCTGAAAATTGAAGCTTATTTGTAATTTAAGGTTCGTTTTAACTAAAACCAAACCTATGAGAAAATTATTTACACTCACACTTATTTTAATTTCGACCTTGTCCGGATTGCATGCTCAGTTGGCTGATGGAAGTATTGCTCCTGATTTTACTGCTATAGATATTAATGGAAATGAATGGAACTTATATGAAATTCTAGATCAAGGCAAATCTGTGGTTCTAGATGTATCAGCTACATGGTGTGGTCCATGCTGGAACTATCACCAATCAGGTGCTTTAGAAGAATTATATGAAGCACATGGTCCCAACGGTACTGATGACTTTGTTGTATTTATGATAGAAGGTGATGCCAATACAAATACCAACTGTCTATATGGTGAAGATGGTTGCAATTCTTCCACTTATGGTGATTGGACTGAAGGTGTAGAATACCCAATTGTAGATGATGCTAGTATTGCTGAATTATATCAAATTAGTTATTATCCTACAATTTATCAAATTTGTCCAAATCGGTTGGTAAGAGAAGTTGGTCAGATTTCTGCAGATGAAATTTATCTAACCCATGACGAATGCGCTGTTGCATCTGGATTGAATAATGCAGCGATATTATCTTATGAGGGATTTGAAGGATCATTTTGTCAAGAAGTGACATTTATTCCTGAGATTAAGGTCCAAAATTTAGGTACAGATCTTTTGTCAAGTGTGACTGTAGAACTTTATATTGATGGTAATTTATCAGAGACTATAGAATGGATGGGATCCTTAAATACGTACCAAATTGAAAATATAAAAATGGGTGAAATATACACAAGTCAAGATACAGATATTGAAATTGCAATTACCCAGACTAATGGAACTTCTGATGATGATATGGATAATAATGTAACCAATGCATTTTTGAGATATGCTCTGCAAGCTTCGGATAATATATTGGCATTAGAGATATTTACAGACAATTATCCAGGGGAAACATCTTGGGAACTTGTAGATTCCGAAGGCAGAACTTTTTATCAAGGAGGTGGATATACCAACGCCATGACTTCCTACAAAGAAGAATTATCTTTGCCAGGTGATGGCTGTTTTGAATTTTCAATTTATGACAGTTATGGTGATGGACTAACGGACGTAGGTGGATACTATGTTATTAAGGATTCAAATGGTAACATTGTGATAGAAGGTGGAGATTTTGAAACTGCTGATATTACACCCTTTGAAATACTTGGAGCAAATTCAATAGCCGCCAATGGAGCGATAGTCGATTATAGTGGTGAATCAGGATATGTTTGTGGGCAATATAGTTATAATCCAAGTATAACAGTCCAAAACCTTGGTGCTGACCCTATTACAAGCATGAAAATTGAAACAGAAGTCAATGGAGAAGTTGTCTCTACCTACGATTGGTTAGGAGATATTGAAACTGGTTCGTCTCAAATAATAGTTTTGGATGAAATTGATATTATTGAAGCAATTGCTTTGACTTTTTCAATTGTTGAAATAAATGGGGTTAATGACAATTATGATTATCTTAACCAGTTTTCAACATCATTTGACAGGCTTGTTACTGATGAAACCCTTTGGACCTTAGAATTACAGCTTGATAGTTATGCAGAAGAAATCTATTGGCAAATAACTAATTCTGCTGGTGAAATAATAGTGAAAGGTGGTAACGAAGATGTTGGTCCTGATGGTGGAGGAACGGGTTTGGCTGATCCTACTTCCCCTGGTGCATATTCATCGGGAGCTTTGATAAATGAACTTATTATTCTACCGGAAGATCAAAACGATTGTTATGATTTTTTATTGGTTGATAGTTATGGTGATGGAGTTGTTGATGGTGGTGGTGGTTTCATAAAATTAACGGGAGCATTAGGAGATATTATAATTGATCAGAACTTAGATACTTATAGGTTTTCAACAGAGAAATATGTCATTAATGTCGAAGGAGTATCTTCAGTCGAAGAACTAGAAGGGGTTTCTGACTTGATGGTGAATCCAAATCCATCAAGCGGATTTTTGCAGATTAACTTTGAACTTACAGAATCTAAAGAAATTCATTTGGGTGTCTATGATGCTCTTGGTAGACTTATTAAAACAATAAACAAAAATGAATTTAATGCTGGATTAAATGTAATTGAAGCCGAAATGAATTTACTTAGCAATGGGATTTATTCTATTCGACTAAGTGATGGCAAAAAAGTATTGTCTGAGAAATTTACTATTATTAAATGATATTGTAAAAATAATATTCAAGGCGCGGTGTCAGAAACATCGCGCCTTTTTTTATGGAAGGGCTTTTCAAATTGATTTTAAAAGATTAAGACTAATAATATTAAGGCCAAGTAAATCATTTTGCTCTGACCAGCAAGACCTACTTGACCTTAGTAATTCATAAGGTATTAATTTAATTATTCATTTTACTTCATTGGGTGTATTGGAGTTTCAACTACCTCAATTCTTTTTTTGTCATCATCCCTTTCATTGTGATATTGCTTGTTGGTATTAAGCTCTCTTAATTCGACTTTGTCAGGTAAACTGTCTGGGCTCTTACAAGTTGTAAAGGAGAATGCCGCAGAGATTAAAAGTAAAAGTTTTGCATGTTTCATGATTTAATGATTTTAATGGTTGTTGTTCTAAATGATCAGCTAGATAATTAATAATTGTTGTTATCTATTAGTTGTCTTTTTGTTGTTTAGGTAAACAATTATTCATTTACTTAACCGTAGTTTTTATGAAAATTATTATTTCTTAACAATATCATATTTTCGAAATCGTTAGGGCCATATGAGGTCTCTTTTAATATTATTGTTGCCATTATCTCTTTTTAGTCAAGGATTGAAAGATAGCTTAATGGTAAAATATGAGCATTTTATTTATTTTGATTCTAATGAATTCATTCTGAAAGAGGAGAAGGAAAAAGAAATCTTAGAATTGATCATTATAAATAATAAATTTAAAAATCTTAGATTTTTTGTTGATGCCTACACTGATGATCTTGGTTCCGAGGAATACAATCTTAATTTGTCTTACAGGCGTAAGCAATCTATTGTAGAATTTTTGCTCAAACAGGGAGTCCATGATTCACTAATAATTGCATCGTACCATGGAGAATCAAATCCAATTTCGCCTATTAAAAATAAAATTGGTAGAGAAAAAAACCGCAGAGCTGTCCTTAGACTTATTCAAAATAAAAAATTTCTTAATATTAAAGGTGTTGTCGTAGATGAGATTGCAGACTTTGGGGTTTATTCAGAAATTGAAATAAGGACCAAAGATTTTAAATTTAAAACATCTACAGATGATGCTGGTGAATTTGATATGTGGATACCTTTTGATGAAACGGTTTTTCTTGAGGTGAATTCTGAGGGATATTTTTTTAATTCTGTGCAATTAAAAGTGGGTGACGAGCTTATTAAAAAGAAAGTTAGAATACCAATTGAAAAACTTACACTAGGGAAACAATATAAATTGGTCAACATGCATTTCAAGGGAGGAATGGCTATCATGATTGATCGTTCAAAACCTGAATTAAATCAACTGAAAAAATTCATGTTTCTTAACTCTGATGTGTGTATTGAAATTGCAGGTCATATCAATGGTCCAGGGTCGCCACCATCGGAATTAGGATCCTTCCATTATGAGTTATCTGTTGCCAGATCTTTGGTGGTAAAAGAAGAAATGATTCAATTTGGTATAAAACAAGAAAGAATGCTGTCAAGAGGATATGGTAATTGGTATATGGTTTATCCGGATGCCATAACAGCAGTTCATCAGGAAGAAAATAGGAGAGTGGAGATTGTAATTAGTCATTGTGACTCTATCAGTACTTTGCAAGATCATTCGGTGGATGATATAAGTATATTTTTAGATGAACCCATTGATAAATTTTATAACGAAAATACTTTTAATGAAGATATAAAGCATTTTCCATCACATGCAGTTATAGATCTATCTGTTCAACTGAAGAAAATGAAGGAAGCAGGTTTTCATCTCACTTTGTATACCTATAAAGAAATATTATCCGCTTTCCCTGAATTGCCACCTTTAAAGAATAAGTAGTAATTATGAATATAAACCTTCGTTCTTTTATTAATTAGTGATAAATTTCTCACCTTAATACTTGAATGAATCCACTGATTAAACTTCTTTGTTCAACGCTGTCCTCGCCGGTTTTATCAAGAAGTGCACAGGTGTAATAATAAACTCCATCATCTACATTCCTACCTTTTAGATCGGTGCCATCCCAATTTATTTCTGGATCTGAAGTCTCAAATATTTTATCTCCCCATTCATTAAATAATTCAAATCTAATTTCATCTATGAATTTATTTTTCCTTGGAAGAAATAAATCGTTTGATCCATCTTCATTTGGTGTAAAAGTATTCGGAAGTTCATATTGTGGACAATTGTTTATACATAAAACATCTGAAGGTAAGGACTCATTTCCATTAAGATCGTAGGCAGTTAGGAAATAACAGGAATTACTTCCTGTTTCAGGGATGTGATTAAACTTAATTTCATTTACCTCATTGGTGCTAAAAATTAAGTCGAAATCTCCATCATTAAACTGAGAGTAGTACAAGTTGTAACCTGCAATATCATCAGAATCCTCACAAACAAAGGAAGGATTATTCCAGCTTAATGAATTAATTAAATCCCATTCCGAAGGCAATGTTGCGTTTTGATTGCAATCATTCTCAAGTACCAATGTAGGTGCACAAGGACCAACTGTATCCAATGGCGATCCACACAGTTCTTGAGAAAAATTTAATATTATTTCTGGTGTCATCTCAAGACCATAGGTTCCTATTGATCGAATCTTGTAGCAATATTCTTTTTCATTTTCAAGTCCTTCATCTAAGTATTCTCTTCTATCGGTTATAGCTAGTAGTTCGAAATCTCCAATGTTTTCATTAAAGCGATAAATCTCATAACTGTAATTTTGCCATGCTGTATCTTCTTGCCAGCTAAGTATATTCTTTTTGTCTGAACTTATAATACTAAGGTAAACAGATTCTGAATATGGGGCTTTTCCAATCGTATTATTACCCGAACTAAAAACAACTTGATAATAATATGATCGTTCAATTGAATTTAGACCATTATCTAAAAATGAAGTGTCAATTGATTCAGCAAAGAAGTTATTTGTAAAACTTGCTCCATTTACATTAGTATAATTAATATTGTCCGTACTTCTTTGTAGTTGATAGGTGTATGGTCCTGGATTTTCTATGGTGTCAAGTTCTTCTGCAATTGGTTTGATCCATGAAACAAATATTTCTCCATCTGTAAGACCTGTAGATTTGACATCGACTGCAGTAATTAGTGGAACATTTCTATTTGCCGTTGCACAAACTTCTTCTGAGCTTAGGCTTTCTGAAAAGTTGTATAATTGCGGGGTCTGAGAATCGGTTTTTAAAGAAAAGTTAGCCAAAATACGATAACAATATATTTGTCCTGCTTCAAAATCTTCATCGCGATATATGAACCTATCATTCAGTTCTTCTTTTACCAAATATGCAATTTGAGTATAACCTTTGCCTTCTAAACCTGCATCACAGCTATCAACTACAAAAGGATTTGAACCAATTTTTTTCCAAACTGAAAAACCACGAAAATAATCATCAGTCTCAATGTCACATCGATATGGGGCTTCCCAAGTTATATCAATTGAATTTGTTGTCGCCTCAGCTTCAACTTCCAGCGGTGGAGGCCCCATAACATACACTAAAACAGTTTTTAAGTCGGTAAGTCCTTGGACTGAGGATATTCCATTATCCTGGGCTCTGAAAACAACTTGGTAAGGTTCTTTCCTAATATCAGTGCACAATGGATTCCATCTCAGTGTATCATTGATGACTGTTGGTTTAAATATACCTGAATTATCCCAGTCGATGTTCTGACCATTAGTCTGGAACATACCTCCAGTTGCCGTGAGTTGAACAAATTGATCTGCATCAGCATCAGTAACCTTTACAGGAATGATTAATTCTTCACCCGCCATTACGCAGTATTCTTCTATTGTCTCAATCACAGGTGGATTATTCTCGCAGATTCTAACCAATATTTGCATATCACGTATTATGCTATTGATTAATTGTCCTTGCCTATACTCTTTGATCTTTATTGCAATGTTGTATTCACCTGGCATTTGTGGTGCATCCCAAACGAAATCTCCAGTCTTTTGGTCAAAGGCAATGGTATTGTTTGGTCCAGGCGCAATTTGATCTGGTAATTGATAATTTGGTACGATGGTATCGATGCCCTGGAAGGGTGTTACGAGTTCATAGGCCAAGCTATCTCCATCAGGATCATATGCATTTGGATTATGAATAAATCTTTGGTTGGTACAAGCAAAATCAATAGGAGGTTGAAGCAGAACTGCACTACTATTTAGGCCATTAAATTGGTCATCAAAAATGGTAAAGGTCGTCTGGATATAAAATTTAATATCAACTGAGTTAGGGAAATTGAGGTTTTGAATCTGATTTACTCTGTTGGGGTCCGTAAAATACATGGTGTAGGTAGCTCGCCCTGGAAATGTATGTGTACTTACATAATAGTTAACTTTTACATCTAGCCCAGGGATTATGTCACCATCCCCATTACTTCGGCCAATATTTGTGCTGGTACCATCGCCCCAGAATAATTCCAAAGTGTCTCTATCTGCTCCTGTGCTGCTAGCTTTAGTATAGGTAGTTACTATTGCTTCAATGGTTAAGGGGCCTATTTGCTTATAAGTGATTTCACCTGATCTATTATGTGTGGCAAAAATATTAGAAACAAAAAATAGGCATAATAAACTGATATAAAAGCTCTTCATCATAAACTAAAATAAGCGAATAGTTTAATTAATAATTCTTGCGAGATTGATTTTTTTTATGAAGTCTTAATAGAGACTAATATAATACAATAAAACCAATAAAGATGCAATCAATTTATGTGCTTTATGGTCTATTCTTGCTTTCTCAATACAATAATTCCATCCGTAGGATCAAATAGTTTCAAAATATCAGCTTTAATTTCGTAATAGTAGAGACTATAGAGTTCAAAGTATTTTTTATCCTCTTTTCTATAAGCACCATTTTTTATGATTTCTTTACCATAATTAGATCTTTTGTCAAACTCCACTTCGAAGTCTATGGTCTTGTATGCAATATCAAATTTCCAGTTGCCTGAATGATAATTGTCCCCATTAATTGTGCTGGTAAAGGTGTTATTTCCATTAAAATCAAAACTTGGTCTTCCTTTTCCATAACCCTCAATCCAAAAATCCGAAGTAGGAATTTCGTTACCATCAAAGTCTTCCATGTGATCAAAAGCCCAATTGGCAGTCAACAAATTATTTAGTGAATCTAATTCTTGATTATATGTTTCGTTTTTTTTGGTAAACCAGTTTTGATACTCAATGCTGTTTACTAGGTCAGGATTGTCTTCTGTTAACAAACTACTCATTCTTGGAAAGTCGATTTGTAGATATTTTGACATTGTATCAATGGTGTTTAAATATTTTTCCTTGTCGTCAGTTAATTCATAAAAATTGAGTAGGTAATCATAGCTGGGGCCAAGCGTTGGATTGTATTCGGATGCCAATTTGTAATGCTCTTCTGCTTTTTTAGTTTCGTTCAATTCCATATAACAATTGGCTTTGTAAATGGACAAAAATTCGTCCCCAGTAAAAGAATACAAACTATCAATCGCCTCTAATACTTTGGGGTAATCTTTGTTGAGGTAATGAAAGTCAATGGTGTTAAGATAAGTTGAAGGGTCTCCTTCTCTACCAAATGCAGATAGTCTTCCAATTAATTCATTATATGCTGCTTTATTTTCAATATCAATGAGTTCTAACTCCAAGAAGCAAAGACTTTTTAAATTTCGTTGCTCTTCAGTAAAGTCTTCGTAGAATATTTTTCTTGCTTTTTCAATTTTACCATCTCTAAGATGGTTTCTGATTTTCCCAATCTTTAAAAGCATCTTAAATTTTTCAGAATTTGAATCAAAGTTGCCTTCGTCTGTCATGCTTTCAGAAAGAAATCCATAAAATACTTCTTGTAAAGATTCGCTAAAATATTCACCACCTAAGAAAAAGTAGACATCAGTTAAGGTGTATTTAGCAATTCCGCTAGGTTCAAATAAAAATTGATGGTAATTAATGCCCCCATCTTCTATGAATAATCGAAAAATAATGTAAATGTTTTTTAACTCGTCAATATGGTAATTGACAAAGTGATAATGGCTTGTTTCATTGTTGACTTCTTGGATTCTTTTAAACAATAAATTACCATATTTTTCAGCTATGATTTGTTTGTTAAATTCATCTACCTTTTTATTATTGGTTTCATTTTCTAATTGTACATAACTAGCAAAAACCTCCTCATTGAATTTTTCATCAAATAATTCAATTTCATTAAAGTCAAAATTTTCTTGAAGTTTATAACCAATATCCAAGGCAATTGAATCATAATCAAATTGCGAAAAGACATTTACCGAAAGGTATAATAAAAAGAATATTGGAAGGTGTGTTCTATATCTTGTCATAATTAAATATAACAAGTTACTAGTATATCTGAAAGAATCATCTCAAATTAAATCCCTTCTAAGTCTTTCTTTTCTTTTTCTGAGCCGCTGGGAACAATACGTTATTCAGGATTAATCTATATCCTGGCGAGTTTGGATGTAAGTTTAAGTCTGTTTCAGGGTCACCTACAAAGTGCTTATAATCTTCAGGATCATGGCCGCCATAAAATGTCCAAGTTCCAAATCCGAATTCTCCATGCATATATCTCACTTCATCGATTGATTCATTTTGACCCAAGACCAATACATCTGATTTAATGAGTTCTTTACCATAGGCAGTGGTTTGGCCCATAAATCCTTTAACTGTTCTCGTGTGATTTTGAGTAAGCATGGTAGGAACAGGATCCCACTTGGCTGAAAAATCAAATAAGGTAAAGTAGTCTGTCTCAGGAGACACATTTCTTTTTTTATGATCGATTGTCGAAAACTCGTATTCTAGTGGATTTTTTGTTAATTCAAAATCTTTAAACGCAAAAGTTGCATCATAATTAAGGTTTGCTTGTGCGTTGGCATCAGCGCCGTCACCATCATACATCTCTGCACATATATCATGGCCTTCGGCAGCGAGACAAATATCATAAGTGTCGGTTGCAGAACACATGGCAAACATAAATCCACCTCCAGATACATATTCTTTTATTCTCTTCGCCACTGCCAATTTTAGTTGTGAGACCTTAGAAAAACCTAGTTCGCTGGCAAGATTCTCCATGTTCTTTTGATTTTGCTTGTACCAGGGCTGAGAACCTTGCGAATAGTAAAATCTTCCATACTGTCCAGTGAAATCTTCATGATGCAAATGGAGCCAATCATATTCTGCTAGTTTGTCTTCCAATACTCCTCTATCATAAATGACATCGTAAGGAATCTCTGCATAAGTTAAAACAAGTGTAACCGCATCGTCCCAAGGTTGTATTTTTTCTCCTTTGGCGTTAAAATCAGGTGTGTAAACCGCAATTTTTGGAGCTTTTTCCAATTTCATGACCTCTTTATTGATTTCAGGGTCAGCAATCTGGTTTCTAATCTGAGCGAATTCTCCATCAGGAATGACCTTATAGCTTACATCTCGGGTTTTTAGTTCCTTCTCAAAGGTTGGAATATTGGTAAAAGCGAAGCTACCTCCTTCATAATTTAGTAGCCAATAAACTTCCATTCCTTGTTCCAATACCCAATAAGCTATGCCATAAGCTTTTAAGTGATTTCGTTGATTGTCATGGTTCATGGGAACCAGAATATATGAAGCCTGCGCATTTAAGCTAAAAAATAGGCAACTAAGTACTATTAAGATGCGTTTCATTGCTGTATTTGTGTCTAATTAAAACGATTATAGTTCAAATTTAATACCTGAGTAGAGTCTTATTAAATAATTTTTAATATTTGCGTCAGTTAATTGCCAAGAAACAGTGCTTAAGAACATTCAATTATCATATCCGACATACTTTCTGATTTTCTGTATCATAGCAGCTTTGCTCTATGCGATTAGTCTTTATTGGCGATCTAGTCACTTTAAAGAATCAAAAGCAAGATTGCCTTTTGGCTTAGCTATCCTTAGATTTTTATCAGTAGGATTGATTGCTTTTTTATTACTTATGCCTTTTTTAAAGCATTTAATTGAATCTCAACAAGAACCAATTATCCTGATCGCTGAAGATCGCTCTCAATCCATAACAGCGATTATGGACGAAAGTTCCTTAATTGATTATAAATCTGAAATGAATGGTTTGGTGCAATCACTCGCTGAAAAGTATGAAGTAAAACGTTTCAACTTTGGAGAAGAGGTCAGAACAGGAGTATTGGATAGCTTTAATGATCAGTCTACCAATATTTCTTCTCAAATCGAGTATTTCGAAAACCAATTTGCCGATCAAAATATTGGAGCAATAATTTTGGCTACGGATGGCATTTTTAATGAAGGGAGTAGTCCTGCCTATGTTAATTCCAAATTTAAAGCGCCCATTCATACCATTGCTTTAGGTGACACAACCATCAAAAGGGATCTATTGATTAAAAATATTCTAAATAATCGTGTGGCGTATTTTGGAGATGTTTTTAATATGCAGGTGGATGTTCAAGCATTTAATTCGACGGGATCTTCTTCGAAAATAACGGTAAGCAAAATAGTTGGTGGTTCTGAGACACAAATTAAATCTGAAAATTTTAATATTGGTTCCAATAATTATTTTAAAACATTTGAGTTTCAATTGGATGCATCCGATGTTGGGAATGTAAAGTATCGAATTAGGCTTGCACCAATTTCAGATGAACTTTCAAGAAGTAATAATGTAAGAGATACTTATGTTGAAGTTTTGGACGCGCGTCAAAAAATTCTAGTTTTGGCCAATGCTCCACATCCTGATTTGGCAACCTTAAAAAAGACCATTGAGCGAAATAAAAATTATGAAGTAGAAATTGCAATGGCTTCAAAACCAACTGCAAATCTTGCTCAATTTGATCTCGTAATACTGCATAATCTGCCAAGTAAAAAGCATGATATAAATGTAATTGGGTCTACCTTGAAATCTCGAAAAATACCAACCATTTTTTTTGTTGGAAACCAAGTTGATTTAAGTGCATTTAATGCAATTCAAGAAACCATGCAGATCACAGGCAATGTGTCTAGTATGAATGAGGTACAAGCTTTTTGGAAATCAGGATTTAATGGTTACAATATCGAAGATAGATTGAAATCAGCGCTATTGAAATTCCCTCCTTTGGATGCACCTTTCGGTGAATATGCTCCCGATGCAAGAACAGAAATTGTATTGAATCAAAAGATAGGGAAAGTTGAAACCAATTATCCTTTACTTGCTTATCACGAAAGTAACAATTGGAAATCTACAGTTTTTGCTGCAGAAGGTATTTGGAAGTGGAGACTTTTTGAATTTCAACAATATCAAAATGATGATAAGTTATTTGAGCTTATCAATAAGATGATACAGTACTCATCAAAGAAAGATGACAAAAGAAAATTCAGAAGCTTTGTGAGCAAGAATGTATTCAAAGAAAATGAAGAAGTGCTTTTTGATGCTCAATTGTACAATGATAATTACGAGTTAATCAATGATTCAGATGTGTTTTTAAAACTCGGTGATGGGCAAAGTAATAATTATGATTATACATTTTCTCCAACCAATAATTATTATACCTTAAATGTTGGTGTATTATCTGAAGGAAGTTATAACTATACAGCAACAACAAATTATAATGGTGCTGAATTAAAATCTTCTGGGAGTTTTGCCGTCCAGTCTATTCAGAAAGAACAATATGATCTTACAGCAAGACATAGCCTGCTCAACTCCTTATCTGATAAATATGGTGGAGAACTTTATTATCCCAATGAAATCTCAAAACTTTCCTCCGATATTTTAGAAGCAGATTCAATAAAACCAATCATTTATCAACGAAACAAAACTGAATCCTTACTAAACATGAAGTGGTTATTTTTTATAGCTGCTTTTGGTTTACTTCTTGAGTGGTTTTTAAGAAGATTCTTTGGGTCTTATTAAGTTTTCTTGGTTTTATTTTTTTCTTCATAATTTTCCATCAATTCTTATCGTTTGACAAATAAAAATAATGACGAGGTTGCAGAGCTTACTTGTATTAACTGTCTTACTTTTTTTCTCATGTGGTAGAGAAAACAATTCTATTGATCCAGGAGGTGATCCTAATTTTATTATTGTTGCACATTCTGATTCAGGATTTACTAAGACCAATAGGAAAGTGGAAGTTTTTAATATACCTATTTATGCCTACAAGCAAGTTCCTGATGAGAAGCTATTGCATGCTGCCAATATTATGGCGCAATACTTAGACAATGATGAGGATGGTGTAGTAGACAACTCAAATGTATATGATGCTTTACTCGATAATAATGCAGCCTTATTTATGTGGAAAAAACAATCCCAAATTACTATTGATGCTCAAGATTTGGGCTCTGATGAAACGGTTATTGATTGGCATATGAATGGTCAAACAGGCCGTTTTGATGCTTCATTAGAAGAAGTGTGGCACGTTATCTCGCATAGTGGATATTCTCAGGCTTATCCTGAAGTATTTGGAGAACAACAAGGTTCTTCCCTTGCTTCAGCAATGGATCTCGCTCGAGGAGGACTATTTGAAAATATTCCAAATGAATATCCAGAGAATGCGTGGTATACCTATGATGATCATACTTGTGAATATGACTGTATGGTAACAGAATATTTTTATTGGGCATTAACTTCTATCCTTGGAGGCCAGTCTAATCGGTTCGATGAAATATCTCATGAATGGAAATTGAACACAAAGGAACTGGTTATGGAAATGGATCCTGAGGTTTACGCTTTGTTGACCAATCCAGAATATAATTTCCCGACTGTATTGCCGGATGGGACTTACAGGCATTAAAAAATAAGATTATAAATCCTTTTCCATTTTTGACAAGAGATCTCTGAATATTGCTTCATTTGCAACTACATAACCACCGTTGGAAGTTTTTCGAATCATGTTGTTTTTGAAATACTTCTTAGCCATTGACCAGGTATCCATGGCTTCGTCGGGTGAGTAAAAGTTTGATATCCACGCAGATGGAACTTTTCCACCATCAACAAGTGCGATTGCACCATCATAGTATTTGTATATTGAAGCGGTATTTCCAGAAAAGACCTTGTTCTGACCTCTTTCTAATGCAGACTTGAATAAGAAATGACAATGTTGCGTAAAATTATAGAGCCTTTGTCTCATTTGTTTGTAGGTTTCGGACTTTGATGCTGTTACTCTCCATTGATTATTGATGGGGTGATAAGGGTCTTCATTTATATTGCTAATTGGAGCTGTTAATTGTCTAAATTGAAACATACCTAAACCTTCGATCTCGGCACTAAAAAAGGGATGCTTTACCTTGGTATAACATTGAATATTTTTAAGTTTAATCTCTTCCATTTTATTTAACCCTTCTTGAATTCTTGTTAGATGAATAGTGCTACCATCCAGCTTCCATTTCGTTCCTTGGTATTTTTTTCCTTCTACAATACTTCCAGTTTGATCAGAAAAGAAACTATAAAGATGGCCTTGAGATTTTATTTTACTTCTTAGCTTTGCATCTTTGTTTTTAGCATCGAAAATACTATCAACTTCAGAAATTTTCCAAGTTCCATAAATCTGATCCTTGCTTGTAATAGCTTCTTTTTTTAATGCATTTTTATCGGTGCTTTCATTATTTTCTGTATTACAGGCATATAGAAAAAGGAAGAATAAAGCAATGGAGAAGTATTTGTAATTAAACATGATTATTTGTCGTTTTCTTTTGCTCTTTCAATGGCTTCTTGAACCATTGGTTCGATAAATTTGTATCCATCTTCCGTGAGATGCACACCATCATAGGTTAATTCTTCCCGAGTTCCTGCTTTGCCATCATCCATGGCAGAAAAATAATCCAAGTATGTATAATCTCTTTCGATACAGTACTGCTTGATCATTTCATTGAGAGCTGGTATTTTAATATTAGGCTCCATACCTGGTTTCCAAGGGTAATCAAATGCAGGCATGACACTACATAGAACAACTTTTATGCCGTTGGCTTCTGCAATCTCTGCCATACCCTTTAAATTGTCCAAAATCATTTCAAGCGTGGATGGACCTGTGTTACCAGCTATATCATTGGTCCCTGCTAAAATAACAACGACCTCTGGGTAAAGGTCAATTACATCTTGTCGAAATCTAATCAACATTTGAGGGGTTGTTTGACCGCCAATCCCGCGATTGATGTATGGATTTTCTTCAAAGAAAGAAGGTCTCGTCTGAATCCAACCTTCCGTAATTGAATTCCCCATAAATACAACTCGATCGTCAACAATGCTTTTCTTTACTTTCATGTTGTCACTTTGATATCTTTCTAAATTAGGCCAATCTTGGGCAAAGAGCGTCTGGCTTACGAAGCTTAGGATGCACATTATTATTATACTTTTCATAGGCTCAGTTTGAGTTTTTTCAAAAGTACTATTTATTTTTATTTTGAAAGATCTTGATTTTGATTGAAACTAAAGAGGGGACTAATGACTTGATGCCTAGATGGTCAGATGGCCTGCAAGTCCGAAATTCAAAATTTTTAAACCTCAAAAGTCAGGTATTCTGAGTATGAGTGGATTCCAAAATGGTCAAAATTCTCAAAAACTCGTCACTTTCAGTGGCTTGAATTTTTATTTTCTTTCCTTTTGAGCACTGGAAAGTAAGTTCTCTAGCGTGAAGCATCATTTTAGACAAACCAAATTTTTCTTTCCATAGTTTGTTTTGCTTGTTGCAGCCATGAGGTCGATCACCCAAGATGGGATGAAAAATATGTTTCATGTGCTTCCTGATTTGGTGGAATCTTCCTGTGCTAGGGTTGATTTGGATGAGGCTGTATCTAGAGGTTTTAAATTTTCCAAATGGAACGGGAATTTCAAAATATTGAAGTGGGGTTATATGACTCATTGCTTCCTGTGTTTTACCATTTTCTGTAAGTGGATAATCGATGGTTAGTGATTCTCGAACATATCCTCTAACGATTGCTTTATAAGTTTTTTTTACCTGGTGTTCTCTAAATTGTTGTTGAATAATGCTATTGGTTTTTTCTGACTTTGCAAAAAGCAGAACGCCAGATGTTTTTCTATCCAACCGATGAACAGGGTAGACCCAATGTCCGAGATGATCTCTAACCAATTGAAGAGCAAAAATTGTTGCATCATTGGCAATTCTGGATCGATGGACGAGCAGTCCATGAGGTTTATTGATGGCAATCAATTCATCACTTTCGTAAATGATTTTTAATTCATTACTAGAATTCATTGCTCACAAATTCAGTTTGTTCTACTTGGTTTTTAGATGTTTTGTTTTTATGCAGCTTGATGAATTGGAGGGCACGTTCTTCCATCCACCAAGTCTTTTCGAAAAACTTACGGATGAAACCACAATGTCCGCCATATTGGGAAACCTCTAAATTGAGGAAGAGGTTTGATTTAGCTTCTTGGAATGGAATACAATTTTTTGAAATAAAGCTATCATCATGAGAAGCAATTATTAGACTCGGGATTTTGATCTGATGCAATAATGATTTACTGCTACTTTTATTCCAATAATCTTCTACTGTTGAGAAGCCATTTGCGGGAGCGGTAAAATGAGTATCGAAATAAAGGAAATCACCAGACATAAAGAAGCCATTATAATTATCTACCTTACCCGGAAATTGTTTTTTCTTTCGATTTGCCTTGACATTTAATGGAAACATGAACCACTTTAGGTAATGCCAATTATACCATTTACTTAGTTTTTCATGACTCTTTTTTATATCCAATGGGACAGAGAAAGCCACTATTGATTTTACTTTTTTAGGAATATTATCACCTTCTTCAGCGGCATATTTTAAAGCCAGATTACCTCCAAGACTATATCCGATGATTGAAATTTCTTTGTAGTCGGAATTCTTTAGAATATGATCTATGGTGCTTTTGACATCAGCACTTGCTCCCATATGGTATCCTTTCAAAAGCCTATTGGGTTCTCCGCTACATCCTCGATAATTCATGCAAACACAATCCCAACCTTGATTATTAAAGTGATGGATAGCAGCTCTTGAATACAAACTCTGAGACTTCCCTTCGAGTCCTGCTAGAATTAGGACCAATTTTTTTCGGTTAGAAGCTGACCAATCTAGATCCAAAAAATCAATATCATCCACAATTATCCTCTCCCGTTCGAATTTGACCTTTGGGACACGACGCAGAAGGGATGCATAGATCGTATTTAAATGAGTATTTCTAAACAGAAAATTAGCCGGTTTGTACTTACTGTCAATAACCGGCATAAGTATTTTTGGTTTTTGCTTTAATTACATTTAGTTTTTACAAAATTAATCATAATACATCATTCGAATAGAAAATTATGGTAAGAGTTGGAAAATTATAAACCTAAGAGTGGTTAATCTTTCTTTACGATTGGATGGAAAGACCTTAATTATTGCTAGACGTAATGAGACTAAATTATTGGTTTTTTCTATTTAATGGAATTTAATATTCTTCATGATATCATCTTTGGAAGCAAGATATTCTTTCATGATTTCAGCGACTTCTGTTAAGGTCTTAATGGGTGTTTTAATTACAAATTGTTCATGCCTTAAGGTAAGAAGCACCAAAAAGTCATCCTTGTTATTTTGTTCTACAACTAATTTATCTTCATTAGAATGTGATAGGATTAACTTTCTAAAGTTGTGATTTATTTGAGATTCAAAAAATTCCTCAAGAATTGAATCATTAGCAGTCCGAGAAATAAGAACAATATGATTGTCCTCCGTTAAGACTGAAAAATTGAATGAGTTGAAATTGCTCTTACAAGCAAAAAGAATCACTGTGATTGTTATCAAAAATGGGAAATGTACTTTCATTGAATTCATCAGTTTTTTGTTTAAGATGTATTTAAAATTGTAATCACTTTCTGAATGGCAAGTCTGATTCTACCATTTTGAAATTCCTGATTTGCGTAGTTAAATTACATCAGTTCCTCAGAAATTCGAATTCCCATATTTCTCATCAAAGTAGTGGCATTGAAACTTTTACTAACTCCCTTTTTTATTTTATAATCAAATTCTAATTCATCACCTTTTACTTCTACTTCCATGCAGAGGTTTTCTAAATTGCCATTGTATTTAGTTTCCAAAGAACTCAATTCTAGGTCATGTGTGGCAATGATTCCTGCTCCACCACTTTTGATCAATTGTTCGATCAGTGCCTTGGATCCCGTGTGTCGATCTTTTGAGTTTGTGCCCTTCAGAATTTCATCCAATAGAAAATAAACTTGTCGATCATCTTCGATGGCATCCAAGATGATTTTTAGTCGTTTTAATTCCGCATAGAAAGAAGATGTATTTTCGTGCAAAGCGTCGGTGGTCCGCATGCTGGAATATACAGAAAGCAGAGGGAGAGAAAATTCTTTTGCACATACCTTTGTCCCAGTCAGTGCCAAAACTATATTAATAGCCACCGTCCTTAGAAAGGTGCTTTTTCCTGCCATATTGGATCCTGTCACCAATTTGATATGTGCTGTTGTAGGCATAATCAAATCATTGGTGATCAGTTCACTTCTGGGGATAAGGGGGTGACCCAAGCTCTTACCAATCAATTGTGCATCGGTGGTGATTTTTGGATAGCTCCAATCAGGATGATTATAAACCATTGTGGATAAGCTAATGATAGAGTCAAAATTAAAAATGGATTCAAGCCAAGCTGGGGCAAGTTCTTGGTGTTTTAATTTCCATCTTTCTAAGCTTATCACCCATTGTATATCCCAAAGTCCAAGTATGTTGAAAAAGATGGCAAAGAAATTATATCGGACATTGATTTGGCTGATGATGTATGAAAGTTTTTTAATGGCCTTTGATGAAAGATGATCTTGGGTTTTTAATTTTTCTTTGAATTCCTGAAGTAGTGGTGAATTAAAATTTTGTGCTTCGATATGCTTGAGCAGCATAGAATACTTTGCCAGTACTTTTTCTAATTTGTTGATTTTTTTATGGATTTCATTGATGTCGTCAAGGGTTATTTTCAAAGAAACCAAAGCTGGGATGAGACACAATATAACGATATACAAAGGTTGAGAAAATGCTAAATACAAGGCGATAAAAGAGCATAATGGCGCAATGTATCGAAGTATTGCAATGAACTTGTTGTTGATGATTTTACTTGGCTCTTGAAGCCATTTTTTCAATTCTTCTATATCCTTCGGATCGTCTTCAATTCCATTCCCAAGGGCCTGAAAGTTTTGTCGCCAATCTATTTGCTCAGCAAGTTCTTTAGTGGCTTCTTGTCTTTGAAGTATAAGATCAAGGCTACTCTCTGTGGTTAAAGTTTTGGCTAACATTGACTTACCCATAGCGCTTACTGTTCTATTGCAGAATTGAAATAGCGAATGATCTCCAAATAAATCTAGATCAAAACTATAAGGATGTAAAGCATCCACAAATTCTATTCCTCCATCAAAAAAGCTATGATTGCCCGAATGAGCTGATAGTTCGTTTGTATTAATGGCGGATAAGTATAGATTATGATCCTTTTGCTTGTTTAGCTTTTGGTGCCAAATGATAAACTTTACTGCTATTACCAAGAAAGCAATAAGTGAAAAAAGGCCCCAAACAGCATGATTTTGAAAAATGTAGATTACTGCAGAAAAACCTACAACAAGGATAAGCAATCTTAATATGGATAGTCGGTTATATTTTGCCTCTAATAACTTTGCTGTTGACTCGAATCTTTTCTTTCGAGAAAGGTATAATTCTTGTAAGTTCATGTGTCAAATTCTGCGGTAAAATTAAAATAATTTCGTTTGGGGTACTTTTGTACATTTATATCTTCTACTATTGGTCAAATTGGGCCCAATATTCCAATAATTCATTTATCTTTTTGCTCAAATTAAAACCAATTTGATTGATGAATCGTTCTAATTATAACTTGCAACGGAATTTAAAATCCATTTTCTATGTTTTATTTATTGCAATTATGGGTATTTCTTGCCAACAGGAAGAAAGACCCCAAATGTCTCTTCAAAATGCCCCGTTGATTCCAAAGCCAAACTCGGTGGTGGATGGATCTAGTAGCTTTAAATTGAAACCTGCGATGGCTATTAGTTATCAGGAAGGACAATCACTTTCTCAGAAAGTCGCTGATCAGATTTCCAAAGAATGGAATGATTTAACAGGCAACTCCCTAAAAGTAAATACAAATCAAGGAGCTAGCAAAGATGCAATTGTCTTGAAAGCTACAACTGTGGAGGCAAATCGTGAAAAGTACAATCTTGATATAAATGAAGACCAAATAGTGATCAGCTCTGGAAGTCCAGAAGGCTATTATCGAGGGTGGCAAACCCTTAAACAACTGATTCAGTTGAATTCAAGCAATAACATTGGGAATGTTTATATTCCTACAGGAACCATCAATGACGCCCCGAATTATGAATATCGCGGAACCATGTTGGATGTTGCCAGACACTTCTTCAGCTTAGCGGAAGTAAAAGAATATATCGATGTTTTTTCTACATACAAGATTAATTATCTGCATTTGCACTTATCCGATGATCAAGGTTGGAGGATCGAAATTAAATCCTGGCCCAATCTGACCAAGCATGGTGGGAGTACTGAAGTAGGTGGAGGAACAGGAGGATTCTATACACAAGAAGATTATAAGGAATTGGTTCGGTATGCTGCAGATCGATTCATTACAATCGTCCCTGAAATAGATATGCCTGGGCATACTAATGCTGCATTGGCTTCTTATCCTGAGCTCAATTGTGATGGTAAAGAGCGAGAATTGTATACAGGCATTGAAGTTGGTTTTTCGACCTTGTGTGTAGACAAAGAATTAACTTACCAATTTGTAGATGAGGTAGTAGGAGAGATTGCTGCCATGACTCCAGGCCCATATTTTCATATGGGAGGAGATGAATCTCATGTGACACCTAAAGACGAGTATCTCACTTTCGTAAATAAAGCAGTTGCTATCATTAAAAAGCATGGAAAAATTCCAATGGGTTGGGATGAGTTTACAGCAGGTGATCTCGAAGGAAATTCTTTGGCGCAACACTGGCATACCAAAGAAAATGCTATTCGTGGTCAAGAGAAAGGAGGAAAGATTCTTCTTTCTCCGGCGAAAAAGGCTTATCTGGATATGAAATATGACAGTACAAGTACTTTGGGCTTGCATTGGGCTGCTTTGATTGATGTAAAAAGTGGATATGATTGGGATCCTGATACTTATATAGATGGATTGGCAAAAGAGAATATTGTAGGAATTGAAGCTCCTTTATGGTCAGAGACAATAGAGGATTTAGATGATATTGAATATTTGGCGTTTCCAAGATTACTGGGATATGCAGAGATTGGTTGGACTCCATCCAAGGACCGTTCGTGGGATGATTATAGTAAAAGATTGGCCAAGCATTCTGGTTATCTACAAAAAATGGGCGTTGAATTTTATAGATCGCCTTTGGTGGAATGGGAAACCCAAAAAGTCTTGAAATGACTAACTACTCAGCATTGGTTTAGAATATGAAGTGAACTGTATAAAATGAAAGGAGAGCGAAAAGAGGAAATCTTAGCTACAGCTTCAATGTTGTTTAGCGAGAGAGGATACAATGCTGTTTCTATGCGCGACTTAGCAGAAGCTTTAGGCATAAAAGCTGCTTCACTTTACAATCATATAGATTCCAAAAAAGAATTACTTTCTACCATCGTGCTTTCTGTAGCTGAGGAATTTACTGAAGGGATGAATGAAATCATTAGCTCAAAAACCAGAACTGAAGAAAAGTTGAAAGCCGTAATTGATCTGCATGTAAAGATCACTGTCGAAAAATCTACAGATCTTTATTCTCTTAACAATGATTGGATGCACCTTAAAGAACCCGAGTTAAGTTATTTCCTTGATATGCGAAGTTGTTATGAAGATAACTTTCGCAAGATTTTAAAACAAGGAGTGAAATTAAAGGAAATTGAAAAACTTAATATCGAGGTGATGCTGTTTTCAATACTTTCCAGTTTGCGCAGATTAAATCAATGGTATTCAAAAAAGAAAGGAATAAGTGAATCGGAGCTTTCTAAGCAAATGAAACATGTATTGTTAAAAGGAATCATACAAAACTAACATTTGTTAGTTAATCCTTGCATAACTAACGATTGTTAGTTAATTTAGTGTTTAATATAAATACTATCATGTGAAAGACTTTTATCCATTAAAGGTTTCCCAAATTGAAAAAGTGACACAAGACTGTTCTGTCATCACCTTTGACGTTCCCGTTCAGTTGCATAAAAAATTTGAATTTAAACAAGGGCAATATCTTACTTTGAAGACAACCATAGACGAGGATGAAATAAGAAGGTCTTATTCTCTTTGTTCAAGTCCATTGGATAAGCAATGGAAAGTTGGTATTAAAAAGATAGAGGGAGGAAAGTTCTCTAGCTTTGCCAATGAGGTATTAGAAGTTGGTGATACCCTTGATGTCATGCCTCCAGATGGTAAATTCTACGTAGAAGTTGATCCAAATCAAAAAAGAAACTATGCGGCATTTGCTGCTGGATCTGGGATAACTCCAATCTATTCAATTATTAAGACACATCTTCAAGCTGAACCAAACTCAACCTTTAAATTATTCTTTGTTAATCAGACTACAGCATCAATAATTTTGAAGGAGGAATTGGAGGCATTGAAGAATATGTATATGGGACGGTTTGAAATATTTTACTTTCTCACAAAAGAAAGAAGATCGGTTGGTTTGTTTAATGGAAGAATTGATGAGGAAAAGTTAGATATAATTTTTAAGACCATTTGTATTACAAATCTCATTGATCACTATTTTATCTGTGGACCTGAAGCCATGATTCATCTAATAGATGAAAACCTAAAAGACAGAGATGTTTCCAAAGAGCAAATTCATTTTGAATTGTTTGGTATATCTACAGATGCTAGTTCTGAACAAAAAATGGTTTTGAAAAATCGTTTTGGAGATAAACAATGTGATGTGACCATAATTGAAGGTGGGATAGGAGTTGATTTTTCAATGCAACAAGGTTCTAATAACATTCTTGACGAGGCACTAGTCAATGCAGCAGATTTACCATTTGCTTGTAAAGGAGGAGTTTGTGCTACTTGTAAAGCAAAAGTTTTAGAAGGTGAAGTGAAAATGCTTCTAAATTATGGTTTAGAAGATGATGAGGTAGAGCAAGGTTATATATTAACCTGTCAATCTATTCCAGTTTCTGAAAAATTAGTTGTGGACTTTGATGTCTAAGTTGTAACTTAATCTAAAATAATTTACCATGAGTGTAGAAATAAATCTAGATCAAGAATTTCAATCTCGGATTGATGCAGGAGAACGAATTGAGCCAAAAGATTGGATGCCAGAAAAATATCGCAAAACACACATCAGACAAATATCTCAGCATGCACATTCTGAGATTGTTGGGATGTTGCCAGAAGGAAATTGGATAACTCGCGCTCCAACACTTAGAAGAAAAGTAGGTTTGTTGGCAAAGGTTCAGGATGAGGCAGGGCATGGTTTGTATCTATATTCGGCAGCAGAGACCTTGGGGATCAGTAGAGATGAAATGGAAGTCCAACTATTGACCGGTAAAGCGAAATATTCCTCAATTTTTAATTACCCAACATTATCTTGGGCAGATATTGGGGCAATAGGCTGGCTTGTGGATGGTGCAGCAATCATTAATCAAGTGATGCTGACCAGAACTTCGTTTGGCCCTTACGCTAGGGCAATGGTAAGAATATGTAAAGAAGAAAGTTTTCATCAAAGACAGGGTTATGAAATCATGCTGGGCTTGGCAAAAGGGACACCAGAACAAAAAGCAATGGCGCAAGATGCATTAAATAGATTTTGGTGGCCTTCATTGATGATGTTTGGTCCTCGAGATGCTGATTCTCCGAATACTGAACAATCCGTTAAATGGAAAATAAAAAGGAAAACAAATGATGAGTTGAGACAACAGTTTGTAGATATAACTGTTCCTCAAGCCGATTACCTAGGATTAAAAATGCCTGATCCCGCAATTAAATGGAATGAGGAGCGAGGGCATTATGATTTTGGTGAGATAGATTGGGATGAATTTTGGCAGGTGGTCAAAGGAAATGGTCCATGCAATAAAGAACGGATTGCCGCTAGAACCAAGGCTCGTGAAAATGGAACTTGGGTTAGGGAAGCTGCTTTAGCACATGCTGCTAAAAATGCCGAAAGAAAACTAAGTACTAAAGTAGCATCATAAATAAATGAATAAAGAAACTGATAAAATGGAATATCCAATCTTTGAAGTATTTATAAGATCCAAAAATGGCCTTGAACATAGGCATGTGGGAAGTCTTCATGCCGCAGATCCAGAAATGGCAATGGAAAATGCAAGGGACGTGTATACAAGAAGACAGGAAGGTGTGAGTATTTGGGTAGTTGAATCGAAAAATATTACTGCAAGTAATCCTGAAAAATCTGATGAACTATTTGATCCTGCCCAAGATAAAGTCTATAGACATCCAACTTTCTATGACTTACCTATTGAATTGAAGCACATATGAAGAAGGAAAGTTTATATAAATATTTGTTGTTGCTTGGAGACAATTCAATGATACTTGCCCATCGTCTTTCAGAATTGTGTGGTCATGGACCAGCTTTAGAAACGGATATTGCTTTGACTAATATTTCCTTGGATTTGTTTGGTCAGGTCAGAAGCTATTTTCAATATGCTGCAGAATTAAAAGGTGGTGATGCTACAGAGGATAGTATTGCTTTTTTAAGGTATGGTAGAGAACATTATAATTGTATTTTGCTTGAGCAACCGAATGTTGATTTTGGCCACGTGATTGCAAGGCAATTTTTCTTTGATTTATTTCAGAAATTGCAACTAGAGCAATTGGTGTCTTCAAATGATAAGAAAATAGCAGCAATTGCTGTTAAATCGTTAAAAGAAACAAAATATCATTTGCGATTTTCTTCGGAATGGATAAAAAGGTTAGGTGATGGAACCGAAGAAAGTCATGAAAGAATGCAATCCGCTATAGACAATTTATATCCCTTCGTTGGCGAGTTTTTTAAAGAAACTGATTTAGAAAAAGAAATGAAGGAAGAAGGAATCGGTGCAGATTTGTTCTTGATTAAATCTGCTTTTGATAAGGAAGTAATGAAAACATTTGCGGAAGCAAACCTAAAAATACCTGAAATAGCATCGAGGATGACTCAAGGTAAATATGGTATTCACACGGAACAGCTTGATTACATTTTAAATGAATTGCAATATATGCAAAGAGCATATCCAAATATGGAATGGTAAAAGGTCAAATTTATATAGCCTCAAAAGAAATTCAGGACGCATTAGAATCAGTCTGTGACCCAGAAATTCCTGTTTTAACAGTGATGGATCTGGGTGTTGTACGAAGAGTCGAAGAAATCGATGGAGTTGTGGAAGTAGATTTGACTCCAACCTATTCTGGTTGTCCTGCAATGGATACCATGGCGACAGATATTAGCTCTGCCCTTATGAAAAAAGGCTATAAGGTAAAAATGAGTTTGGTTCTTTCTCCTGCTTGGACAACCGACTGGATTTCTAAAGAAGGAAGAGAAAAATTGGAGAAATATGGAATTGCATCACCTTTGACGGAAGAATTAGATCTTCAGGCTTTAATGGGTGGAGATAGGATCGTAGCTTGTACCAATTGTCATTCTATCAATACAAAACTTATTAGTCAGTTTGGTTCTACTGCTTGTAAGGCGCTATTTCAATGCAAAGATTGCTTAGAGCCATTTGATTACTTTAAATGTTTAAAATAAGACATGTCAGAAATACTTTTTACAAAAGATAATGGAATAGGCCGAATTGCCTTAAACAGACCAGATGCTTTTAATAGTGTCAACAAGGCAATGGGTGTCCTTTGGCTAAAAGCTTTGGATGAATGTAAAAAAGATGATGAAATAAGAGTAGTCGTGATTACAGGAAGTGGGAAAGCTTTTTGTGCAGGACAAGATTTGAAAGAAGTAACAGATCCATCTTTGAATCCTGGATTCAGAGTATTATTAGAAGAAAAGTTTGGGCCAATCGTCCGTAAAATAGTAGAGTTGGAAAAACCTATTATTGCAGCTGTAAATGGAGTAGCAGCAGGTGCAGGTGCCAACTTAGCCTTGTGCTGTGATATTGTAGTTGCTTCCCAAAAAGCTAGTTTTATACAAGCATTTTCTGCTATAGGGTTGATGCCAGATAGTGCAGGCACATTTTTTCTACCAAGGTTGATTGGCAGATCAAGGGCTATGGCCTATGCAATGTTGGGAGATAAAATATCCGCTTCAGAAGCAGAACGCATTGGTATGATCTACAAATCCATTGAAGTTGAATTATTTGAAGAAGAAGTAAATAAACTTGCCAACAGAATGTCAGTAATGGCAACCCATGGTTTGGCTTTGACTAAGAGGGCCATCAATGCATCCATGCATAATGATTTCTATCAGCAACTTGCACTAGAAACTGAATTACAAATTGAAGCAGCGAACACTGCTGATTATAGAGAAGGAGTAGCAGCTTTTGTAGAAAAGAGAAAGCCAAATTTTCAAGGGAAATGATTTTTTTATCGGACCTAAAAGGACCGAAGCCAAAGGGTGGAATTTTTTTTAAAGTGAACTGATTGGGCGTAGGTTCCTAATCTGGATTTTTATTCTTCAGAGCTAAGATCTTTTCAAAGAATTTTTCTTTTTTTCGTCTAGCAACTGGGACTTTTGAGTCGTCAATCATGACAACAAAACCTTCATTTAAATATTTTTTCATGAGGTGTTCGTTGATTAGATGGGATTTGTGGCATGAACAAAAGTCGTATGGTTCTAGCATGTTTTTGTATACGCCAATATTGTAGGAACTGATAATTGTTCTTCCGTTGGTTAAGTGAATTTTTGAATATTTCTGCCAGCCTTCACAACGAATGATATCTGCAACCTTAACCAATTCAAATCCATCTTTTCCAGATAAGGCAATTTTAGCTTCTTGTTTTCCTACGTTTTTGATATTGTGTTTTAAAACTTCGTATTTTTCAATCTTTTCTTGAGTATTGATATTCTCAATGGCTTTGGAGACCGCATTTTTTAAGTCCTCTGTATTAATTGGTTTTAGGATATAATCTACAGCACTAAGTTTTAATGCATCCAAAGCATATTCATTGTATCCAGTGGCAAAAATTACTTGAAAATTAATAGTATCAAACTTGTGTAATAAGTCAAATCCAGATTCGCCTGGCATGGCAATATCTAGGAAAACAATATTTGGTTTTTCTTTCATGATTAACTCAAATGCATCTGCTGCATTCGCCGCTTTGCCAACAACTTTAATTTCAGGACAGTGCTTGGTTAGCTTTATATCAATTACCTCTGAAAGTTTGACTTCGTCGTCTACAATGATTGCTGTGTATGCCATATTGATTTTAGTTTAAACCTTCATATTTTACTTTTATTATGACTTTGGTACCATAAGCTTGTTCCTTGTCATATATATCTTCTGTGTTGATCTCAAGTTTTATGTCTGCTTGACTATTGATTGTTTTGATTCTATCTTTTACGATTTCTAATCCCCTGGATTTATGATTTGGCTTACTTAATTTACCTGAAGCTATTCGACCTATTCCATTGTCTTGAATGATGCACTCCATATTGTGATCATCTATATGAATGAATTTAATGACCAAATGACCTGTTCTTTCTGTTAAATGGTATAATCCATGATTTATAGCATTCTCTACAAATGGTTGAATAAGCATAGGGGGTAGTGGATTGTCTGGATCAATTTCTGGATCTACAATTAATTCGAAATTGAACATATTTTCAAACCTCATTTTTTCTAAACCAATATAAAGTTCAAGTAATTCTATTTCCTCTTTAATAGAAATAAATTTCGATTTTGATGACTCAAGGATCTTGCGCATTAATTTTGCGAAATCAGTTAAAAATGAATCTGCTTTTTCGGTTTTTTCAGTTTGGATAAAATACTGGACTGAACCTAAAGCATTAAAAATAAAATGAGGATTCATTTGTGATCTTAATGCGGTTAGTTCTAGTTCGGCCATTCTAGTTTTGACAAGTGACTTTTGCTGCTCTTCTAATTTTAGTTTTTCAATTCTGTTTCTAAAAATGAAATATGATAAAGTGGAAATGAATAAAATTAGTCCAATGGTTCCACTTATTTTTGTGTAATCTCGTTTGATGTTTATGGAAAATATTTCCTTGTATGGATTTGCAAGGGAATTTAGAGTAAATTGGTGATTACCTCTAGCGAGTTTGTCTATATAAATGTCATTTTCATTAATTCTAATATTCTTTTCTGGAATTCCATCAATTTTTAAAGTTGAGGCCCAATCATCAAATCGGTGTTTGTAAAAATCTGGAAAATTAACCGATACTTTAAGAGAATCATGATCGGAAAAAATCTCTGGAGTGACTCGCAAATCAGAAAAAGTTTCAGTTCTATTTTTATTATAAATTTCTAATTCGGTAAAGTGTAACCCGTGTGTACTTTGCCTCGAAAGAAGTTTTTTGGGATTAATTTTGGTCAAACCATTAAGCGTTCCGAAATATAGATTTCCCTCCTCGTCTTTGGAAGCAGCATCTGTATTAAATTCTCTGCTTGGGAGACCATGGTACTCGTAGAATTTGTTTTTAATTTTATAAGTTTGATCTAAAATAGTAATACCGTTAAAAGTAGAAATCCAAATATTTCCATCGTTGTCGAGTATTTGACTTGCTATTGAATTATCACTCAGTCCATTGAATTCGGAAATTTGTTTTATTACCTTATAATTTTTTAGATCAACAATGAAAATTCCATTTTTGTATGTTCCAACCAAGGCATGATTATGATGCTCAAATATATTTCTAACCTCAGATTTAATTCTATTTTTATTATTTGGTACAGACAAATCCAGGGTCTTCTTAAAGTTAAAGTTTGAGTCATAAATAAAAACTCCTTCTTGAGTACCAAGCCAATACTCATTTGTTTTTTTAATAAATTCAATGTTGCGAATGGCTGGGAGTTTGTCCGCTATTAAAGTTCTTTTTTTTGTCTTTTTATTATATTTAAAAAAAGCTCCAGAATTTTCAATTTTTTCTCCATAGATATCATGGCCTACAATAATAAGATGTAAGGAATCTAAATTATATAATTCTCTGATTCTATGATTAAAATAATCTATGTTGATTTTGTTGGTTTCAATATCAAAATTATAGATTTCAAACTCTCCATTGGTATTATATGAAAATGAAAAGAATTGATTTTGGTATTGATCAAAAAGCATTGTTTGA
>JAHDIE010000011.1:0-10004 GCA_020630955.1 Saprospiraceae bacterium | reverse complement strand
ATTATATGAAAATGAAAAGAATTGATTTTGGTATTGATCAAAAAGCATTGTTTGATTGTGGTGAAAGAATTCGGGTCTATCTTGAAAAAGAAGTTCGACTTCACCATTTGATTTGATTTCTCTAAGACCGTAAGTTTCCTTTAAGAAAATTGTTCTATTACCTTGCGTGTTTACATCAGTGATTATATTTCCAAATTCACTTTTGGAAATATTGGGAAAGACATAAAAATTTTCAATTCCTTCATTAATTAAATTAAGGATAAATATGCCATTGAAAGTAGTAATCAGCCATTTGTGATCAATGTTTTCAGAATAAAAGTCCAATATTTTGTTATTAATGCTAAGTAAGGAAGAGTAGTCTTGAATGCTCCCGTCAGTTCTAATAACTAACATTTTTTCATTTATTCTGGGTCGATAATTAAACAGAACTACATGGTTTCCCTTTTTGTCTTTTTTGATGAAGCTGCATTGAAGTTCACTATCAAAGTCATCCAAGAGATTTATATATTCATTATTTTTTAGCTCCCAAATTGTGCCTTGTGAGGCTTTGTAGGTTTTGTCATTAATTTTGAAAGTTCCTTCTGGATCAATGTAAAGATTGGGCGGGGCCTTTTGATTGGTTGGAGATTTTTCTACCGATAGTTTGCCTGGAGCTATGCTATAAGGAGTGTCATTGACTAAAAATGAAATTCCTCCATCATGATTTTTTGTCAGCCCGGATAGATCGCTCAAGTTCGTATTATTCAACTGGGCAGAGTTGACATTTTTAAAATTTTTTCCATCAAAGCGTTGAATGCCATGATCAAAAAACAAGTAAAAATATCCAAAGGTATCTCGGCATACCTTGGTAACAACTCTGTCCAGTAGACCATCTTCTAATTCTAGCTGTTGTACATCAGCCACATTTTGGCCAAAAGAAACTCCAGTTAATAGAAGAATCGTGAATAATATGTTTGCTAATCTTTTGATCTTTGTCATTTTAGTCTTTACTAAAATAAGGAATTAAGGCATTAAATTAGCAAACAAGTCTAATGGGGTTACTATATTTTACAATCGGGAAGAAATTAAGAGAAAAAGTAAACTCCAATAATTATTTCAATCAATTTCAAACCAATTGCTAACAATTGACTAGCTGTTGTTCTATTGAGAGCTAAGTTATTAGAATAAAATGTTAGCATAAAGTTCATTAGACTATCGGTTAGGTTGAAAAGACAAAAGGTGAAAATTGATAAAACTTCGGAACATTATTCAACCAATAAGGGTGATTTTTTAACTCTTGGTACATATTATTTCATTCTAAAATGAGCCGATCTCTAGCTATTATATGGCAAAATCTTATTAATTGTGGTTATTTGAAACGATTTAATATTTGTTGAATTCTTCAATAAGCTAAGTATTTTATTTAAAGATCGATTATGCTACATGGATGATTTGGAATGCGCATGGATTTGCCAAATATGGAATAATACTATGCCAGATTCTGAATTTAAATACCTCTATTGACTCAATAAAATCTTACTTTTAGGTTGTGGAAGAATTGCTTGAAAATGAACAAGGAATTGCCTGTTTTTAGGCAAAATTACAAGTAAAAGAGGTAAACAGATGGAGGCTCCAAACAAAAATGAGAAATTTCCTTTAGGTGAAGTGAAGGAATTGGGATATCTAAAGAATTTTATAACAAATCCTCAAATTGAAGTTGGTGACTATACCTATTATCATGATTTTGAAAATGTAGAGAATTTTCAAAAGAATGTTAAATATTTATTCGAGCACTCTGGTGATAAATTGATAATTGGGAAATTTTGCATGATTGCATCCGATGTAACATTCATCATGAATGGTTCAAATCATCTTACAGACTCAATTAGTACCTACCCATTTGCTGTGTTTGGTAAATCATGGTCCAATGCCATGGATGGTAAAGTTTATCCACAAAAAGGAAATACAATCATTGGCAATGATGTTTGGATTGGTTATGGTGCGACCATTATGCCGGGAATTACAATAGGTGACGGTGCAATCATTGCTACAAAATCAGTGGTTGTAAAGAATGTCGAACCTTATTCGGTTGTAGGGGGGAATCCTGCCAAAGAGATAAAGAAAAGATTTTCTGAAGAAGAGGTCAAGTCTTTATTAGACCTTGCTTGGTGGAATTGGCCTGTGGATAAAATAAGTAAACATGTTCAGCTTTTAACTGATAACAATATTAAAGCACTTTTGGAATTATGAAATTAGGAAATTACATACAGGGTAATTGGGTAGAAGGGGAAGGTGATGGTCAAGCTATTTTTGATGCCGTAACCGGGGAACATTTTGTGTCAGCTTCTACAAAAGGTATTGATCTCGGTCCTGTTTTAGAATATGGAAGAACAAAAGGAAGTGCCTCCTTAAGAAAAATGACTTTTCAGGAGAGAGGAAATATGTTGAAGAAGTTAGCTATTTATCTGAGTAAAAGAAAAGAAGCTTATTATCAATTAAGTTATCGTACAGGAGCAACACGTTCAGATAGCTGGATTGATATAGAAGGTGGATTTGGGAACTTATTCGCCAATGCTTCTCTTCGGAAGAATTTTCCAGATCAAAATTATGCTTTAGATGGGGATGCGATTGATTTGTCCAGAGGTGGTGCTTTTATGGGACACCATCTTTTGGTTCCCAAACGAGGGGTAGCTATTCATATCAATGCATTTAATTTTCCCATTTGGGGAATGTTTGAAAAATGTGCAGTTAATTGGATGGCTGGAGTGGCTGCGATTGTTAAACCAGCAACAGCAACATCGTTTCTAACAGAATTGGTGGTAAGGGATGTGATATCATCAGGTATCCTTCCTGAGGGTTCAATTCAATTAATATGTGGTTCAGCTAGAACAATACTAGATACGGTGGACTCACAGGATGTTGTGACTTTCACAGGCTCCGCAAGCACAGGTCGCTTGTTGAAGGCCCATCCGCGCATTATTAATGAAGCTGTTCCATTTAATATGGAAGCAGATTCTTTAAACTGCTCTGTGCTCGGCGAAGATGCGGTTCCAGGTACTCCGGAATTTGATTTGTTTATCAAAGAAGTTCGTAAAGAAATGACGGTAAAATGTGGTCAAAAGTGTACTGCAATACGTAGAATAATCGTTCCCGAAAGGTTAGTAGAAGATGTTCAAATTGCCTTGGGTAAGGCATTATCTAAAGTGAAAATTGGAAATCCATCATCTGAAGGTGTCCGAATGGGGGCGCTTGCAAGTCGTGATCAAGTTGAGGAGGTCAAAGGAAGAGTAGAAGAATTAAGTAAAACAGCTGAATTGATTTACGGAAGTGTAGACCCAGTAGAAATTATCGATGCAGCCTATGAGAAAGGTTCATTCCTCAGTCCAATTTTGATGCTAGAGAAAGACCCTTTTAAGAATACAGCAGTTCATGAGTTAGAAGCTTTTGGTCCAGTAAGTACATTGATGCCTTATAAAAATATAGATGAGGCAGTCTCTCTTGCTCAAATGGGAAAGGGCTCATTGGTTTGTTCTATTGCTACTTTCGACAATGAACTTGCGAAAGATTTTACGGTTGAAGCAGCCACCCATCATGGTAGAATATTGATCCTTAATAGGGAAATGGCTAAATTTAATACAGGGCATGGTTCCCCTTTACCAACATTGGTTCATGGAGGTCCGGGACGAGCTGGTGGCGGAGAAGAAATGGGCGGAATGCGAGGGATAAAACATTACATGCAAAGATGTGCAGTGCAGGGTTCACCAACTACTTTGACCAAAGTAACAGGAATCTATCAAGCTGGATCAAAAGTAACAGAAACAGCACAACATCCTTTTCGATATCATTATGAAGACATTCAGCCAGGGATGTCAGTATTGACACATAAGAGAACCATCACGGATTCAGATATTCAGAATTTTGCAAATCTTAGCTGGGACGTCTTCTACGCTCATACCGATATCACCTCATTAGATGGGACCATCTTTGAAAAACGAGCTGCACATGGGTACTTTCTTTTATCAGCAGCTGCAGGATTGTTTGTGAGTCCCGCCAAAGGGCCAGTTGGAGCAAATTATGGATTGGATGAATGCAGGTTTATTAGACCCATTTATCACAATGATACCATACAAGTCCGGTTAACTTGTAAAGAAAAAGTAGAACGTGATAGTAGAGGAAAAGAACATCCGAGTGGTGTGGTGAAATGGTATGAAGAGATCTTTGATCAAGATGGAGAATTAGTAGCAATGGCAACAATCCTGACTTTGGTGGCAAAGAAATCTCCCTTTATAGACCTTGATCGAGAAAAAATTCAAGAATTATTTGATGCGCTTACGGAAAGTACCAAGCCGAAGTGGGGAATCATGACATCTCATCATTTGGTTGAGCATTTTGAATATTTTTTAAGACTTGGATTAGGTGATATTAAAGCTGAAATTACAACACCAGAGGAAAAATTAGAAAAGTATCAAGAATCTCTATGGAATTATCATCCAATGCCAAGAGAGTATCAACATCCATTGCTCAAAAAAGGAGAACCAGAAGATTTTCGATTTGAAAATCTTGAAGCAGCAAAGTCAGCTTATTGGAAAGCATATGACGAAGTTGAAGTATACTTTAAAGAAAATCCAGACGGGACATTAATGAATCCGGTGTTCGGCAAACTAGATAGATATCATTTTAAATTGTGTACCAATAAACATATGAACCATCATTTCAAACAATTTGGATTAATTTAAATGGGGAAAAAGAAAAATAATAAAAAGCAGAAAAGTGTTGATGTAGAAATCCTAATGGAGGGTTACTTAAAGATGTGCATGGCAAAATCCATGACTGAATTGTATGAAGCAAATTTTAAATTGGTGTCAAAATATGTGCATGCTACTTCTCGAGGTCATGAGGCCATTCAGATAGCTACTGGCATGCAATTAATGCCTCAAGATTTTGTTTTTCCATATTACCGTGATGATGCTATGTTGTTGGCGATGAATCTTAAGCCAATAGATTTGATGCTTCAATTATTAGCAAAAAAGGACGATCCATTTTCTGGAGGAAGGACATATTATTCGCATCCAAGCTTACGTGTTGAAGATAAACCAAAAATTCCTCATCAATCTTCGGCAACAGGGATGCAAGCAATTCCAGCAACAGGAACAGCACTTGGTATGCAGTATAAAGAAAAATTAAAGATTGATGATGGAGATAAACCTGTAGTGATTTGTTCTTTGGGTGATGCATCAGTAACAGAAGGGGAAGTTGCCGAAGCATTTCAGATGGCTGCTCTTAAGCAATTGCCAATATTGTATTTGGTCCAGGATAACGGTTGGGATATTTCAGCCAATGAGGAAGAAACACGAGCGCAGGATGCGCATGAATATGCGCAAGGATTTAAAGGGATTGAAGCTATTACCATTGATGGAACCAATTTTTCAGAATCCTACAAAACCATAAAGAAGATTCTTAAAATCATGCGGAAAGAAAGAAGACCCTTTTTACTGCATGCTGAAGTTCCTTTGCTCAATCACCATACTTCAGGTGTTAGAATGGAGTGGTATCGAGATGATCTAGAAGAAGCAAAAACAAGAGATCCTTATCCGGTTTTCAAACAAGAATTAGTTGATGCTGGATTTACTCAAAAGCAAATAGATGCTATTGAAAAAGAAGCAAAAGATAGGGTAGAAAGTGACTTTGAAAAAGCTTTGAAGATGCCTGATCCAAAACCGGATGATTTGTTTACACACGATCTTGCGCCCACTTCTGTAAATGTGGAAGGTGGAATAAGAAAGCCTTCGGGAGGTGAAAAAGTGGTTATGGTTGATTGTGCTTTACATGCTGTTGAAGAGTTGATGCGAAAAGACAAACATTGTTTGCTTTATGGCCAAGATGTAGGCGGACGATTAGGAGGTGTATTTAGAGAAGCGGCTACTTTGGCGCAAAAATTTGGTGACGATAGAGTTTTTAATACACCAATTCAAGAAGCATTTATTGTTGGTTCGACTGTGGGTATGTCCGCAGTAGGATTGAAACCAATTGTAGAGGTTCAATTTGCAGATTATATTTGGCCAGGACTTAATCAATTATTTACCGAAGTGTCCAGATCTTATTATTTAAGTGATGGCAAATGGCCGGTGAGTATGATATTAAGGGTTCCGATAGGAGCTTACGGAAGTGGAGGTCCCTATCATTCTTCAAGCGTAGAATCTGTGGTATCAAATATCCGTGGGATTAAGATTGCATATCCGAGCAATGGTGCAGATATGAAAGGCTTGTTTAAGGCTGCCTACCATGATCCTAATCCTGTTGTTATTTTTGAGCACAAGGGATTATACTGGTCTAAAGTTCCTGGCACAGAAGCAGCAAGAACCATTGAGCCAAATGAAGATTATATTCTACCTTTTGGCGTTGGAAATGTGGTTCAAAAAGTGAACTCACAAGATACTAAATCGATCATGACCATTGTAACCTATGGAATGGGTGTGCATTGGTCACTTAATGCAACAAAAGACATCAAAGATCAAGTAGAGATCATAGATTTAAGAACTATTGTGCCATTGGATGAGAAGTTGATTTTCTCTTCTGTTAATAAAACGGGTAGATGTTTAGTGGTAACTGAAGAGCCTTCGAATAATACTTTTGGCAGAGCACTAACTGGTATGATTCAGGAAGCTTGTTTTTCGAAATTAGACGCTCCTGTCATGATCGTCGGTTCAGAAAATATGCCTGCAATTCCATTGAACAGTGTGTTGGAAGAAACAATGATACCTAATGCAGAAAAGGTGAGGGTAAAAGTAGATGAAGTGCTGGGTTGGTAAGTGAAATATGAATAGAATTATTTTTTAAAGTGGAATCTCAATGGATATTTTTGCACCAGTATTAAGCTTTGTTTGAGATAAGTCTAATTTTCCATTTAAATAATCTACTCTAGATTGAATAGAATTCAATCCAATTCCTAATTGAACTTCTTGTTGGTTAAATCCAATGCCATTGTCTTGGTAAATACACTGCAGATGCTTATGATGACTAATTGCACTAAATTTTATCAGGCTAGCATTTGCATGCTTTAATGTATTATTACATAATTCTTGAAATATTCTAAGTAGAAAAAGTTCTTGAATTTCTGATAATTGAATATCAAGAATATTAAAGTTAAGATTGATATCAATTCCTGAACTTTCTTCTATTTGCTCGGCATGAGATTCAATACCTGCTTGGAGTCCTTCTAATCTAAGAATATCTGGGAGTAAATTATGCGAGATTCTTCTTACTTCTTGACAAGCATCATCAATCATATCGTTGGCTTTTTTGTAAGGGTTGAATTTTGATAAGTCGTCAATGGATTTTTGTATTTGAGAGAAATGAGTTTTAATGGTAACAAGAAGGCTTCCTAAGCCATCGTGTAAATCTTTTGCTATACGGATTCTTTCAGATTCTTGTCCCTCAATCATTGAGGCAATGCTCAATATTTTTTTCTCTTTTTCAAGATCTTGAATTCTTTGACTTTGAATGATTGCATTTTTCTCTGTAATTATCTTTTTGGTTTTTTGCTTCTGTAAAATTGTTGTAATTACAAGAATCAATAGTCCAATTGCAAACAGACTACCCAGTAATAATTGAATCTTTTCTTTTTCTATAAGACTTAATTCAAGTGATTGTTGCATGATTTTTTTTTCTTTCTGCTCGGTAGCGAATTTTTGTTCTAATTCAAGGATGTTTCTTTGATTGGATTCATTTAAGATGGAATCATTTATCGCATTGTATTCAAGTTGATTATAAAAAGCATTTTTCCAATCTTCCTTAATGGTGTAATAGTCTACGTAATCTTGATAGTGTGTCCTCCACCATCGAGCTTCGTTCATTTCTTCTAAATAGGCGGTTCTCTGATTGAGTGCATTTTTAAGTTTTGTAAGCTGATTGCTTTGTTTATATAATTTTATAATAGATCCTAATGATGAAATGTGAAATCTGGGATTGTCAATTTTTTTTGCTATTTCAATCGACCTTAATGCAAATATCTCTGCACTATCTATTTTCCCTTGAAGGTTGTAAACTTGAGAGATATTTCCAAGTACATTGCAACGTCTGATATCGTCGGTGCTATTTTGGCTAACTGATTGTAATGCTTGGAAGAAAAATTTGGAAGCTATCTTTAGATTTCCACTTACTGCATTTACAATTCCCAGACTTTCCAACGAAACAAATTGTAAATCTTTGTTTGAGAGTTCAATGGCTATTTGATTTGATTTCTCAAAATATTCAATGGCTTTATTGGAGTTCTTTTGATAATCAAAAGTTACACCTAATCCATGATATGCTTGTCCAATTTTGTGTAAATAATATTCCTCATCCTTTAAAGCTTCCGAATATTCAATTACAGCGAGATAGTATTCCACTGCTTTTGTAAAATCACCAACTCTCCTATAATACATTGCCAAGGTATATGAAGACTGAATTATGCCATACGTATAGTTTAGATTTTTACTTATTTCTAATGATTGACTAGCTAATATTTCAATTGTGTCAGTTTTTACTCCATTGTGATAATAAATTATTGCAGAGTACATTTTTGCTTTTGCCTCTTTTTCTGAATTCGGATATTTTAGTCCTTCTGTTAGGTAAAGGTTAACATAATCAATGCCTGAAACTATGTCAACACTATCGCAGTACATTATTATATTATCAAGTGCTTTCCAATAATTTTCCGAATTTTTAGAAATATTTAGTAAAGAATCAAGTTTAATTAATTCATCTGATTGAGACATTGATGAATTAGCATAAATCATTGATGTTAGAGAATAGACTACTAGTATTAAATATTTCTTAATCATCATAACCCCATTGAATTGCAGATTTCACCAAGCCAGCGGTATTGTTGACACCGAATTTTTGCATTATATTTTTTCTATGCGAAATCACTGTTTCTTTAGAAATGAATAAAATCTCCGATATTGCTGTAAGTTGTTTTTCGTTTAAGATTAACTGTAAGACCTCTTCTTCTCTATTTGATAGTTTTGGTCTAATTCCAGATTTTTTTAATTCTTTGTTTTTGTTGTTAGATCTGAATAATTTTGATCTAATATTTTTATTGTAATATAGATTCCCCTTTGAAACTTCTTTTATAGCAATGGACAACTCGTCTTGCATTTCATTTTTTAGTAAATAGCCTGAGGCACCATACTTTAACATTCTTTGAACCATCCGAACATCATCAATCATGGAAAGGACAATGATTCTTATGTTTTTAAAATCAGATTGTAATGTCTTAGTAAGTTGTACGCCATTTATTTCAGGCATATTTAAATCAATAAGCACAATCTGAGGCTTGATTATTTTGTTCTTTAAGGCTTCTAAAAAATCTTTTGGATTTACATAACTTCCAATCAAATTGACTTCTTTGTTGTTTGATAGTAGCAATTTACATCCCTCAATGATTAGTTTGTGGTCATCGACCACAACAACTTGTACGCCTTGAGTTGGGATGATGTTCATCTGGTTTGCGGATTTTAATTTTGTCCTTGGTTCTAGCAAAATACAAAATTTCAAGCGAATGCTTTATTGACTTAGGAGTTTCTTTATGGCAGCTAATTCTTTTTTCATTAAAATATTTTCTGCTTTAAGATTATCAATTTGGGTTTGTTGTTCTTGGATGGCTGCAATGGCAATTGGTCCTAAACCGCTATAATTAAATGTATAAGTTGCTGCATCTTCATGGTAATTGACCAATTCTGGAAAAATATCATTTACTTCTTGGGCTGAAAATCCAAATATTTTTTTGTCTGAAATTTTTTGATTTTTTAAATGATAACTTAATGGATTTAACAACAATACTTTATCTAAAATGGAGTTCAAAGGGGCAATGTTTTTCTTTCGAGTTATGTCCGAAAAGGATGAATAGGCACCAGAAACGTAATTAAATGATCCAAGTAAATCGTTCGGATCATTCGAACTATAGATAAGGAGGTTGCCAGTTACCCCCGAAGTGTACATTGTCCAGTTTTCATCTGTATCAGCATTTTGGACTCGCAAACCAC
>JAHDIE010000055.1 GCA_020630955.1 Saprospiraceae bacterium | reverse complement strand
AAAAACAATATTAACAAGGAGCAACAAAATATTCTTAAGAATGAGGAATGGTGCAGAGAGTAATAAATTTAATGTAGGAACATTTTTAAAATAGCTGTATAATATGCTGGTTTGGATCATGGCAGAATATTCAAAATTAAATATTTTTTTTACGGATTGTCCCATTTTGTGGTAGACCATTGCTTTGGGTGCATAGATTGCATTGTAACCAGCAACAATGGCTCTAAGCCCAAATTCTGCATCTTCATAGCCAGTGCTGAAAAATGGATCAAAAAATCCTATTTCTTCGATCATTTCTTTAGAATATAGACAAGCTCCTGCACATGGACCCAAGTTTTCCATTTCTTGATTGTGATAATCGATTGGTTCTCCATGACCAATGGGGAGGATTTCTCCAGTGTTGAGCATTTTATGTCCCACATTGTCAATTATTTTCCGATTATGATAGGAGATCATTTTTGAAGATATCATGTCAAAACCTTTGGTTTCTGCAGTTATTATAAGTTCTGATAACCAATTCTCGTGAACAATGGTATCGTTGTTTAATAAAGCGATGTATTTGCTCTCCTCCTGGGTTAAAACTTCATTGAATATTTTTATGTGTGCTTTTGCAAAGCCTATGTTACTTGTATTGAAGTGTAAGGATATTTTTGGATGATCTTGATAAAGACCTTTTAATTCGTTTGTTTGGGATTCTTCAGAACCATTGTCAATAAGATAGATTTTGAAATCGACGTCGCACATATTAAGAACAGATTCAATGCATTCTTTGGTGTCTTCGATTCCATTCCAGTTGACAATAATGATGGGTGTCATGGTGCAAAAATAGCCAATAAATGTGGATGCAGGAATATTATAATTTGTATTATGCAAATGGGTAAATCAACGCACAGAGGCATGTAAAAAATTGCTATTTGTTAACAAATAATATTTTTCTAGAAAATAAATTTTCTTTCTAACTATCGAGTTATCAATTGGTTACAAATTAGCAATTGAAATATATTGTTAAAATAATTATAAGCTTCTTGGAACATATGGAAAATATTAATTTTACATGCTGATGACCTTTAGAGACGAATCAATTCTAAGCTTTTAGAAGGTTATCAGAGACGAAATCGGTCGGCGATGACCCGTGAAATCAATAATTTAAACCAAAACTTTATTAATTGAACTCAATTAATACCAATCTCAGTCTTATGTTAAGAAAAATTTTAACCCTGCTGGTTTTTATACTAGCAATAAGCCCGATGTATTCCCAATGTGTATCGGGTTCTGGAACTTACATGCTAGATGTAACAATAACCTCAGATAATGATGGAGTTTGTAAGCCTGATGCTTTCACTCTATCTTCTGCTGTTTCTTACGTTGATTTAACGGGAACAGGTACTGGATCTGGAACTGGTACCCTTAGTTATGTTTGGGGAACGCCTAATAATGGGGATATCACAGGTGGAGCTGCTGGATTCTTTACAGTTAATCCTACTGCCGCTGATGATGCTGGAACCTATACGGTCACTGTTTCAGATTCTTTTGGATGTAGTGCAACTGCAGAAATAGATGTTGCCGTAAATTGTGAGCCAACAATAAACGTTCCTGTTGTCAATGGATACGCTTGTGAAGGCGATGAAGTTGAATTTACCATAGATGCAACACCTGGAGCTGGTGCCGTTTTATCATATCAATGGTTCATCATTGATAATGGTGCTAATATTGCAATGGGGACAGATGATAGCCAAACAGTAACTGCCAATGCCACTGGATTGGGAGTATATGTAGTGGTTACTTCGGAGTACCCAACGGGTCCAGCTTGTAGCGTAACGTCCAACGTTGCTAATCTGGTAGTAGGTCAAGGAGAAACCTTTGCTTGTAATGGAAGTGTAAATGTAAGTTTAGATGAAAATTGTAGCTTGGGTGCACTTGATGCAAGTATCTTTTTAGAAGGTGAAACAACTGCGGCTTATTATGGATATGAAGTTTTGGGTATTTTAGATCAGCCGGTTAACTTGGATAATCCTAATGGTCCTAACCATATATCTGATTATGTAGGGCAATGTCTTACATATAGAGTTTTCGACGCATGCACAGGTAATAGCTGTTGGGGTGAGATTTGTATTGAAGACAAAGCAGCACCAACTTTAGACTGCGATTGTGAGACACCATTCTTGCCAGATGGAACTCCAAATCCGGATTGCACATTCAAGTGTTATGAAATTTGGGATTTAGAAATTCTTGAAGAGCCAGGTAGAAACAATGAAATCCTTCCTGACGCAGATGATATGGTTCCAGATGATAATTGTGTTGATTTTGGAGATCCAATCTACAATATCACTTACAGTGATGGACCTGGTTGTGAAGATGTTATTGTTTCTAGAGAATTATTATGGACATATACGGATAACAATGGAGATGTACAATACTTAAGTTGTACACAGAATTTCTTATTCGAAGGACTTGATATTACATCTATTGGAGCAACTGTAAATGGTGCATGGGATGGTTACCCAGATATCTTTACAGCAAATTCTGGAGACAGACCAATGCAAGATATTTATACTCCTGAACAGATTGTATATTTAGAATGTGGAGCTGGAACAGATCCTGCTGATATTGCCGCTGCTTATGATATTGATACTCCTGGAAGACCAACAGGAATTGATAAAGATGATCATGCTCAAACACCAAATATCGTTGAGCATAATGAAGGTTATCCATATGCATATCCGTATGTAGTTGTACAAGGATGGGCTGGAAGATTCCATGCAAAACCAATCGATAATAACATTTGTAATATATATACGGTTTATACTGATTTGACTTACGACACTTGTGCAGATGATTGCTATGGTAATAGCAAAATCGCAAGATCTTGGACAATTTTGGATTGGTGCACAGCTACAACTGTTGAGTTTGTACAGACGATTAAAAGAGTTGATCAAGATGGTCCTGCAATCAGTGGTCCAGATCATATTGTAAGTGTTGATCCTTGGTCATGTGCTGCTAATTTCGAAATTCCTGCTCCAGAGCATTTATTGGATAATTGCGATAAGAATCCTACATGGTCAGTTGTTGGTCCTACTGGTGTTCAGATTGTAAACGGAATAGCACTTGACTTACCAAAGGGTGTTACTACTTTGACGTATGTTGCTGAAGACTGCTGTGGAAATCAGAGTCAATCTTCATTTGATGTTTTGGTTGAAGATAGAACTGCACCAACAGCCATAGCACTTCAAAATTTGGTGGTTCAATTGGTGAATGAGCAAGATGAGGATGGAATAGCTAAGTTGTATGCAGTAGATGTTGATAATGAAAGTCATGATGGTTGTACAGATATTCATTTTGAATTGAGAAGAGAAGGTGGTGAAGATTGCCATGCTGGAAATTCTACATTTAATAATGATGGACATGAAGGAGATCATGCAGATGATACAGATGCCGGAGAATATGTGAAGTTCTGTTGTGCAGACCTTACGGAAATAGATGAAAATGGAACTTCATATGGTATCCATAATGTAATATTGCGAGTTTGGGATGATGGAGATATGAATGGTGTGTTTGGATCTGCTGGTGATAACTATAATGAAACATGGACAACGGTAAGAGTAGAAGATAAACAACAACCAGTTGTTGTATGTCCTCCACATATTGAATTAAGCTGCCATGAAGACTACCTTAATTATGAATTGACAGGAGTTCCTTACGCATTCAAAACTTGTGAAGCAGTTGATTGTGATATGGAGCCTTCAGATAGCTTTAGAAAGAAAAGCGCAAACCAGCCTCCATTTGTTGGCGAAGAAATACCTGCTTATAATCCATCATGTAGAAGAGGTGCAATCCAAAGAACTTGGACTTGTGAAGGAAAGACATGTACTCAGTGGATAATCATGAGAGATACTGAAGATGGTGATTTGGAAATAACATGGCCTGAAGATCAAACAGTTGATTGTTTGGCGGCTGATCCTGGTCAACCAGATATCGTTGAAAGATTATGTGAATTGACGGGAACAAGTTTAGAAAGTGACACTTTCAAGTTTGAAGATGGTGCTTGTTACAAGGTATTAAACTACTGGACGGTTATTAACTGGTGTGATTATGATGCTGATGACACGGATTTGAATGATGCTATTGATGACGAAGATGATGGTGTTATTCCAGGTTATTATACACACACTCAGGTGATTAAGTTCATAGATACTGAAAAGCCGGTATTGTCATTAGCTGATACTTGTTTTGCTGTAAATGCTGATTGTGTTGGTGACAATTTAGCAATTTGGGCTGCAGCTTCTGATAATGGAATGTGCGCAAGTGCATGGTTAAAGTGGGAAGTAGAAGTGGATATGTATTCAGATTGGGAGGTAGACTATACTTATAGTTCTTTCTTAGCACCTGATGATCCATTCTATGTTGCACCAACAGGTGGAATTCCAGCAATGCCTATTGCATATGATGAAACAGTAATTGTGAATAATACCTTCCAATCGGATGCAACAACAGGTGGAGAAGAATTACCGATTGAAGAAATATTTGGCTTGGATGCAAATGCATTTGCTCAAGCTGCAATAATCAGAGACAAGGTTGAGTACATTGGGTATTTGAACGGACTCTATGATATCGATTTGGATCCTGAATGCATTAGCTTTGCTTTAGTTGCTGAAGCTGATGATCCAACATATGGTCCTTTCTTCAGAATTTTAGAAGAAGGTACTGTAGATAGATATTACTTCAACTTCCCAGAAGGACACAATATTTCTGGTGCTGTTGCTAGTAATGGTTCAACCAGATTGGTTGTTCTTTCTTCTACAGAAATTGTAGTAGAAATTGGTGAAGGGTTTGATTTTAGCCCAGGTGCTGCATTCAAATTTGACCTACAATCAGTAGGAGAAAGTGTACATATTCCATTACCTGATGGTTTGCCAAATGGTTGTGCTTCTAACCACAGAGTTAGATGGACAGTTTTAGACGGCTGTGGAAATGAAACCTCAGGAACAAGTTTCTTCACTATAGAGGACAAGAAGAAGCCTACTCCATATATGCTTAACTTAAGTACTGCTTTGATGCAGGATGGTTCAGTGGAGTTATGGGCAAAGGATTTTGATGCTGGTAGTTTTGATAACTGCTCTCCTCAAGATTATTTACTTTATACATTCTCACCAAATGTTCCTTACCAATTGATTGATCCAGAAGAAGAAGACCCTTGGTATGATGCTGATGGTGTTGCTAGTGAAAATGACTACAACAATGGAGATGCAGAGGCTTGGAATGGCGCACTTGGAAGTAGTGCAATGGTGTTCAATGAAGATGATTTGGTTGAGCAAGAAGAAAAAGGAGGAACATTGCCAATACCAATTTATGTATGGGATCTATGTGGTAATGTTGATTTAGCAGTAGTTAACCTAAAGTTGGTTGATAACAATGGAGGAGCTGACATAGCTGGTAGAATTGCTACAGAAGCTGGAAAAGGAGTAGCGGGTGTTACCGTATCTGCTATTTCAGAGCAAGTGGGATATCCTGCTAGTACTGTTTCTGTAGAAGATGGAGAATATATGTTCCAATACAACCCAATGAACAATGATTATACTTTGAGTGGTGAGAAAAATGATGACTGGTTGAATGGTGTATCTACCTTGGATTTGGTATTAATACAAAGACATATTCTTGATATTTCTACTCTTGACAGTCCTTATAAGTTAATTGCTGCGGATGCTAGTAACGATGAAAGAATTAGTGCCATTGATTTGATTCAATTGAGAAAGCTTATTCTTGGAATCTACGCTGAGTTACCTAATAACGATAGTTGGAGATTTACTGATTCAGATGCTTCAATGAATGCAAGCAGCCCTTGGCCGTTTAGTGAGTTTATTGATGTGATTGGATTAGAGGAAAGTATGTTGACAGAAGATTTCATCGCAATGAAAATTGGAGATGTAAATGGTTCTGTTGAAGTGAATTTACAAAGCGATCAAGTTGAAGCTAGAAATGCTAAACAATTAGGTTTCGGTATTAATACTGTCGATCTTGATCAAGGTGAGTATGCACTTGAATTTAGTTCAGATAACTTCAATGAGATAGCTGGTTTCCAATTTACTTTGGAAGGAACTATCACTGAAATTACAGGAGTTGACTCTGGATTATTGACTATCGATGCAGGAAATGTAGCCCTTGCTAATAATGCTTTGGTTATCAGTTGGAATGATGCAAAAGCAATAAGCTTAGCAAATGATGTATTATTTACAGTTTCAGTAAAAATGGATGCGAACAGTTCATTGAATATATCTGATAAAGTAATTACGTCAGAAGCTTACCAAGGGCCAACGCTTGAAGTAATAGGTGTGAATACTATTGGATCTGATGCTGTTGCAATGAACAGTCTTTCACAAAATGAACCAAATCCTTGGAAAGCAAGTACAACAATTGCGTTCAATTTAGAGAATGGAGGAGAGACAACATTTAAAGTGTACAGTGCAACAGGGGAGTTGGTTTACAGAAATACAGCCAACTACACTGCCGGAGAGAACGTATTCACTCTTTCTTCAGAAAATATTTCTGGGGCGTCAGGAGTTTTATACTATACCATTGAAAGTGGTGAATACACAGCTACAAGAAAAATGATTATACTTAAATAATCAGTTAAGATACATGCGTAATTCAATGTGCGCATATTTTGGTAATTATTGATTTCAATCCCGCAGTTGGACGCTGCGGGATTTTTTTTGTTTATACCTTTTAGCTAAATGTAGCTTGAGTTATAGATTCTCTTGATATTGCCTCAGAAAGCTAGAATAAATTCAGTCTCTATTCTGAGATATTTTTTTTATACCAATGAAGTTCTTTTAAGGTTTGCACCTAGGCTTTGTAATCTAGCCTCAATGTTTTGATAACCTCGGTCTATTTGATGGATGTTATGGATCGTACTAGTACCTTCTGCACTTAGTGCTGCAATTAATAAGGAAACACCTGCTCTAATGTCCGGTGAACTCATGGTGATACCTTTGAGGGAATGTTTGCGTTCTAAGCCAATAACTGTAGCTCGATGAGGATCACAAAGAATGATCTGGGCGCCCATATCAATAAGTTTATCTACAAAGAACAATCGACTTTCAAACATTTTTTGGTGTATCAAAACACTTCCTCTAGCTTGTGTGGCTGTAACAAGAAGGATGCTCATAAGGTCTGGAGTAAAACCAGGCCAAGGGGCATCATAAACAGTCAGAATACTTCCATCAATAAAGTTTTGAATTTCGTACACTTCTGAACCATCAACTAGGATATCGTCGTCATCAAAATCCAATTGAATCCCAATTTTTTGGAAAGTACTTGGGATGTTTCCAAGCATCTTTCGATTGACATTTTTTATTCGAAGTTTGGAATGAGTCATGGCAGCCAGTCCTATGAAACTTCCAATTTCTATCATATCTGGTAAACAGCTGTGTTCCGTTCCATTAAGACTTGGAACACCAGTGATCTTAAGTAGGTTCGAACCAATGCCTTCTATTTTGGCTCCCATTCTATTAAGCATCATGCATAATTGCTGTAGATAGGGTTCACAAGCTGCATTGTAGATGGTTGTTTGGCCTTCTGCAAGGCATGCAGCCATAACAACATTGGCAGTTCCTGTTACTGTGATTTCTTCCATGTGAATATAATCACCTTTCAGTTTGTCCGCAGCTAAGAAGAAATTATCTTCTGCTGCATCATATTTAAATTCTGCACCCAACACTTTAAATCCATAAAAGTGTGCATCTAATCTTCTTCTACCTATTTTGTCTCCACCAGGTTTTGGTAAAAAAGCTTTGCCGAACCGAGCTAAAAGTGGCCCCATAAGCATGACGCTTCCTCTAATTCTTTTTGCGTGATCTAAGTATTCTTTTGATGCGAAATAGTCAAGATCGATGGAGTCAGCTTGGAAAGTGTAGCTATTTGTGTTGTTTTTTGCGACTTTAACCCCAAGCCCTTCCAATAGACTTATAAGCTTACGAATGTCTAAAATATCTGGAACATTATTGATTGTCATCTTTTCGGATGTCAATAAAACAGCAGAAACTATTTGCAATGCCTCATTTTTCGCTCCTTGCGGGACTATTGACCCATTTAGTTTGTTTCCTCCTTCAACGATAAATGCTTGATTATTCATTAGTTAGACTTAATTACTTGAAATATAAGCTCGAATATATTAATAAATTATGTAATATCTCTTTGAAATTAGTAGCTGTCCAGCTATTTTTAGTAGGTGTTATTATCTATAGAGCAAGGAAAGGTATAGCTTGGAAGAAAAATCTTGTTGATTTATCAGAATGAATGGAAATATTCAAGAAAATACTTTTGTTTTGAATTTCTTTAAGAAATCGATTGTTACTAACATTAGCTAGATGACCATGATCCAAAAGTTAACTGTAATTTTTATAGCTGGGATATTTATCCTTTTAGGACAATGCAATCTTTATGCTCAGAAACTGAAAGGAGTTACGGTAGTCGCCCCTCCATCTAAATATGTATCTGATCCTATGATACCTCTTCAAGAAATTGGAGTTGATTATATAAAAGTTGTTCCTTACGGATTTACTCGACAAGGCAAAACCAGTGTTAGCTACAATATTCCAATGCAATGGTGGGGAGAAAAAGAGGAAGGAGTGATTGAAACTATACGGCTTGCTAAGGAAAGGAATATTGGAGTGATGCTTAAGCCGCAAATTTACATTCCTGGTGGATGGGTAGGTGACTTGGAATACAAAACTGAAAGTGATTGGTTGGAATGGGAAGAAAATTATCGATCATTTATTTTTCATTTTCTTGATATTGCTATTGAGCAGGAGGTTGATATATTCTGTGTTGGAACAGAATTTAAAAAAAGTGTAGAATTAAGGCCTCAGTTTTGGAGTGACTTGATCGCTGAAATTAGATCTAAATATTGCGGGATGCTGACCTATTCGGCAAATTGGGACAACTTTAAAAAAGTAGAATTCTGGAAGGAATTGGATTTTATTGGAATTAGTTCATACTTCCCACTGAGCGAAGATAAAACACCGCAAGTGGGAAAACTTGTTGAAGCATGGAAACCTATTGTTCGTGAAATGAGAAATTTTTCTTCCAAAATGGATGTACCAATTTTATTTACAGAATATGGATATCTGAGTGTAGATGGATGTGCTGGAAAAACTTGGGAGTTAGAAAAGAAAGTAAAATCTCTCGCAATCAACGAAGAGGCACAGGCAAATGCCATAGAAGCCTTGTATGCAACATTTTGGAAAGAAGACTTTTGGGCTGGTGGTTTTATGTGGAAGTGGTTTCCAGAAGGGAAAGGTCATGAAGGATATGTGGAAAGAGATTATACACCTCAGAATAAGAAATCAATAAAGGTGATGAAAGAATGGTTTGAAAAAGAAACGAAATGAAAGTATTTACAAGCGTAAAAGAATTACAAGCAGCGTTAAGAAAGCATAAGAAAAAATCAATTGGGTTTGTGCCAACAATGGGCGCACTTCATGCTGGTCATATTTCTTTAATGAAAAATTCTATTAAGGAAAATGATGTTACAGTCTGTTCAATATTTGTAAATCCCACCCAATTTAATGTAAAATCAGATCTAAAAAAATATCCTAGAACTTTGGAAGCTGATTCTGAGAAATTAAAAAAGGCTGGAGTAGACTACTTATTTGCCCCGAGCATAAAGGAAATATATCCAAATGGCACAAAGAAGACGGTCAAAGTTAATCTGAAAGGCTTGGATAAAAGAATGGAAGGTGAGTTTCGCCCTGGTCATTTTGAAGGAGTAGTACAAGTGGTACATCGCCTTTTAAAAATAGTAAATCCAGATCGAATCTACATGGGTCAGAAAGATTTTCAACAATTTACGATCATAGGGCAAATGATCAAAAGTTTGAGGATGAAGGTGGAATTGGTTGTTGTTAAAATTAAAAGAGCCAAAGACGGTTTGGCTTTGAGTTCTAGAAATGTGCGTTTAACACCTGCCAAAAGAAAATGGGCTCCTATCATCTATAAAACCCTTAAGAAAGCGAAAAGGATAATGAGGTCAAAAACTGTCCAAGAAGTCGAAGCTATAGCAATGGAAGAACTAGGTAAACCTAGAGGTTATAAACCAGAATATTTTACCATCGTAGATGGACATAGTTTATTGCCTATAGAAGATTGGTCTGACTCAGATTATATCATTGCGGCAACTGCTGTGTGGGCAGGGAAAATCAGACTTATTGATAATATCATACTCAAACAAGATTAAAGACAAATTGAAGAATATTTTTATAATTTTGCAGAATGTTACTAACAATACATAAATCCAAAATACACCGAGCCAGAGTTACTCAGGCTAATCTTAATTATGTTGGTTCGATTACTATCGATGAGGATCTTATCGATGCAGCCAATATTTTGCCAGGTGAGAAAGTGCAGATTGTCAATAATAACAATGGCGAACGAATCGAAACCTATGTGATTAGAGGAGAAAGAGGATCTGGTGTGATCTGTCTGAATGGAGCTGCAGCAAGAAGGGTAGAAGTGGGAGATATCGTTATCATCATTTCTTATGGTTTGATGACTCCAGAAGAAGCGAAAGAATACAAAGCGATCACAGTGTTTCCAGACGAAAACAATAGACTCAGCTAAGGTCTTTTGAATATCAAGAATATTCTAAAATATGTGATCTTCCTAAGTTTAGGAATATTGATCCTTGTCATGATGTGGAGATCTCAATCAGCATCTTATCTGGAACAGTGTATTCAGGATGGAATCTCTTCTGAAAATTGTAGTTTATTTGATAGAATTGTAGATGATTTTCGATCAGTCAATTGGCTATGGATCGTCTTGGTATTGTTTATCTATATGTTGTCTAATGTTTTTAGATCATGGCGTTGGCAACAATTGCTTAATCCATTGGGCTATCGGCCATCCTTTCTAAATTGTATGGGAACTTTGATGTTGGGATATTTTGCCAATCTTGGTTTTCCTAGATCGGGTGAGTTTATTCGTGCTGGTTCCATTAGTAAATATGAAGATATTCCATTTGAGCAATCTTTTGCTACAATTGTGATTGGAAGGATTGTAGATGTACTTATGTTGCTTTTGATCATAGGCTTGGCATTTCTATTGAGTTATGACATTTTCATCAATTATTTTGAGCACAATTTTAATGTGCCCGCCCATAAGATATTGCTAGGTTTTGGAATTTTAGTTGGCTTGGGTGTGATATCATTGTTGGTATTGAGGTATATGCTTTCTAAACCGGATGAAGGACAAGCAAAGATCTTTGTAAAAATAAAGTCTTTGATCAGAAACTTTCTTGAAGGCTTAACATCAATCACTAAGGTTGAAAATAAAAAACTATTTTGGTTATATTCCATTGGGATTTGGTTGTGTTATTATTTTATGACCTACCTGTGTTTTTATGCCTTTGAGCCGACGCAACATCTTTCTGCGATTGCAGGTTTGGTTGTTTTTGTATTTGGTACCTTAGGTATTGTTTTCCCTTCTCCAGGTGGCATGGGTAGTTATCATTTTTTGGTAACTCAAGCGTTGATCATTTTGGGAATAAGTAGTATCAATTCATTTTCATTTGCCATGATTTTGTATTTCTCTATTCAGCTTTTCGGAAATATTGTATTTGGCTTAATATCTTTGGTAGTATTACCAATCATCAATAAATGATTCAATCGTATTCTGATAAAATTTTTACTGCTTTCCAATGGGATGAGGCATTACAATTTTTAGCGCATAAAGAATGTGTATTTACCAATGGTTGTTTTGATCTATTGCATCCGGGTCATTTGATATATTTAATTGAGGCGGCAAGCCTTTCGGCAAATTTGGTGATTGGCTTAAATAGTGATGATTCTGTTACAAGGTTGAAGGGGAACGGAAGGCCAATAAATGATTTTTTATATCGAGCATCAATGCTTTCAGCTATTACTGAAGTTGGCTGTGTCATAGAATTTGCAGAAGATACTCCTTTGCGTTTAATCGAAAGTCTTAAACCAAAAGTATTGGTGAAAGGGGGTGATTATAAATTGGATGAAATTGTAGGAAAAGAAATCGTCGAAGATAATGGAGGGAAGGTGATGACCATACCTTTTGTTGGCAATTATTCTAGTACAAATCTTATAGAAAAAATTAAAAATTCCTGAACATGCAATTACAAGCTCTGTTAGATTTTTTTGAAAAAGTTGCACCTTTACATCTTCAGGAGAGTTATGATAATGCAGGGCTAATTACAGGAAATCCAGAGATGGAAATAAGTGGCGTTATTACTTGCCTTGATTCAACAGAAGCTGTGGTAAAGGAGGCTATTGAACTTGGATCAAATGTCATTGTTGCCCACCATCCTATTATTTTTTCTGGACTAAAAAGCTTGACGGGCGCCAATTATATTCAAAGGACAATCCAAATGGCCATCAAGCATGACATTGCAATCGTTGCAATGCATACCAATCTGGATAATGTCTTTCAACATGGTGTCAATGAGAGAATTGCAAAGCGTTTAGGACTCGAAGATTTGCAAATATTAAGGCCCAAAGACCCAACAGAGCCTCAAATTGGCTCAGGAATGATCGGAGAATTGCCATCAAGTATAGAATCTATGAGCTTTTTGAAGGAATTGAAGCTAAAAATGGGGGTAAATTGTATAAAATATACCCAAATCCATACGCCTATGATCAAAAAAGTAGCGGTGGCTGGTGGATCAGGTGGATTCCTGCTTAAGGATGCAATTCAACAAGGAGCTGACATATTTATTACTGCAGACTTCAAATATCATGAATTTTTTGATGCAAATGACCAGATAATCATAGCGGACATTGGACATTATGAAAGTGAACAGTACACAATTGAACTATTATCTGAACTCATAAATGATAATTTTGTTAAATTTGCAGCCCGAACCACTAAAATGGTGACGAATCCAGTTAACTATTTATAAATCAATAAGTTATATGTCTACAACAACGGTTTCAGTTAAAGAAAAATTAGAAGCACTTTTTGCTTTACAGACTATTGACTCTCAAATAGACGGTTTTAAGGTCTTAAAAGGCCAGTTGCCTATAGAAGTTAGTGATCTTGAAGATGATATTGCAGGATTACAGACAAGGATTGATAAGCTAAACGGACAACTTGAGGATATTCAAGGAGAGATTCTAAAGCATAAAGAAAATATCATTAACTCCAATACTTTGATAGAAAAGTACAATAAGCAATTGGAGGATGTAAAGAATAACAGAGAGTTTGAAGCTTTAACAAAGGAAGTTGAGCTACAAAACCTTGAAAACCAATTGTCAGAAAAGAAGATTAGAGAAAATCAGGAAATAGAAGAAAGAAAGAAAGAGATTTTAGCGAATACTAACGAAAAACTTGCTCAAAAGACTGAGGATCTTGCTAAGAAAAAAGTTGAACTGGAGCAGATTATTGAGAAAACTGAAAAGGACGAAGCTAAGCTTGGAAAGAAGTCTGTAAAAACAAGAAAATTGATCGAAGAAAGGCTATTGAAGTCTTATGATAGAATTCGAAATAGATATAAAAATGGTTTGGCTGTGGTTCCGGTAAGAAGAAGTGCCTGTGGTGGATGCTTTAATAGAATTCCTGCACAGACTCAGATTGAATTAGGAAATCACAAAGCAATTATTGCTTGTGAGCATTGCGGACGAGTATTGGTTGACAATGAGACCGCAGGTATTACGGACGAAGAATAATTACTAAAAAATATACATATGGGAAGCCTTTCGTTTTTGCGGAAGGCTTTTTTACGTAAAAGGCTGCATCTTTGCACTTGGATTGAAAAAGATATTTTACATAGCACTTTTGTTAATTAGCCATAATGGCTTTGGACAATTCGAAGTACATTATTCAGATTTACTTCAAGGGGCCTATGAGGAAATATTAAAACTAAATTTTGAAAAGGCTTCTGCATTGATTGATCAATCAAAAGTTGAGGAACCCAATAATCTGGCCTATTTGCATTTGGAAAATTATATAGATTTTTTTCATTTGTTTATTTATGAGGATATTGTTTATTTCAATCGTGTAAAAAGAAAGAAGGAAGAGCGATTGAATCTTCTAGAGGAACTTTCCGATACGGATCCGTTTAAAAATTTTATCAAGGCAGAAATAAATTTGCATTGGGCACTGACGCGATCAAAATTTAATGAATTATTCAAAGCTGGAAGAGAAATTTATACTGCCTATAGGTTGTTAGAGGAAAACACTAAAAGTTTTCCAAACTTCATCTACAATTACAAAAGCTTATCCATCATTCATTCATTGGTAGAGACGATCAGTGTGCCTGGCGTATTTAAAAATATTTTCGGTATGTCAGGATCAATCGAACAAGGTCTAGCAGAAATATTGAAGGTAAATGATTATGCAGATCGATCTCCTTTTATGTTTGAACTAGAGGCCGAAGCAATTTATGTCTTTATGGCTTTGTATCAGGATAATAATCAATCATTGGCTTTCGAATTTCTTGAGAAATCAAAACTAAACAAAGATAACAGCCCGCTTGCTGCCTTTGTCAAGGTTAAGCTTTTACAACGTACTGGCAAAAATGATCAAGCAATTGAACTGTTGTTAGAGACCTTGAGTTTTACCTCCGCTAGAAAATTCCCATACCTTTATTTCTTAATGGGGGTAAGTCATTTGCGGAAGCTGGATATAGAATCAATTTCTTATCTGCATGAATTTTTGGATCATTTTAATGGGCTGCATTATATTAAAGAGGCGCATCAAAAGTTGGCTTGGGCAAATTTGATTTTTTATCAAGATCTTGCTGCTTATGATTCACATATGTTGGCTTGTGTCGCGAAGGGGAATGCCTTAATTGATGATGATAAACAGGCTTTGCGTGAAGCGAAAAAGAACTTGACACCCAACGCTACTTTGTTAAAGGCAAGAATTTTATTTGATGGCGGATATTATCAAAAAGCATATCAAATGTTGATTACAAATTCTGAATTGTTGTTTCAAAATAATGCTTTAAAATTAGAATATTATTATCGGTTGGGAAGGGTCACACAAGCATTAAAAAATTATCCAGAAGCAATCCAATATTATTTTTTGACGATTGGAGTTGATCCTGAGCAGACATCCTATATGTCTTGTAATGCAGTTTTAAACCTTGGGATAATATATGAATCACAAGATGAGATTGATCAAGCAAGAAAGTATTTTCATCAGTGCCTCAGTATGGAGCCAAGCGAGTATGAGCAAAGTTTGCATCAAAAAGCAAGGTCTGGATTAAATCGTTTACAAAAGAAATAAATTTGTTTGAGTTTCCAAATATCAACATCAATAGGATTGCTATAAAGTTAAATGCGAAGGCAGAGCGAATGGTTAAAAAGGGACATCCTTGGATTTTTGATCAATCAATCATAAAACAGAGTCCTGGAGGGAAGGCAGGAGATCTTGCCATTGTTTTTGATGAGAAAAAGAACAAATTTCTAGCAGTAGGATTGTACGATCCTTATTCTCCGATAAGGGTGAAATTGCTACAGTTTCATTTGAAAGCTGAAATAGGAAAGGATTGGTTTAAAGATAAAATTACTCAGGCATATCGAAAACGCGAATCGCTTTTGGAGACCGATACAAATAGTTATCGGCTTCTATTTGGTGAAAATGATTCATTTCCGGGCATGATCGTAGATGTGTATGATCATGTTTTGGTTCTGAAGTTATATTCAACGGTATGGTTACCATATTTGAATGAAATTGTGCCCATATTGCATGAAGTAAGCGGTACAGAATGTGGTGTAATGCGTATGAGTAGAAATGTAATGAGCCAAGTTGATCTTGGTGCACTAACTGACGGTATGGTGATATATGGAAGTTTGAAAACAGAGGAAGTTTTGTTCAAAGAGCATGGCATTTTTTTTCATGCTAATGTTGTGCACGGACATAAAACAGGCTTTTTTTTGGATCATAGGGCAAATAGGAAGTTGGTTGGTGAAATGTCCATGGGAAAAGAAGTGCTGGATGTTTTTTCATATGCGGGTGGATTTTCGGTCCATGCTCTTGTTGGCGGTGCTGCGAAGGTTACCAGTTTGGATATTAGCAAGCAAGCGCTTCATCTCGCTTCCGCAAATGTGTCCCTGAATCAAGATAGAATTATTGGAATTCATGAGTGTATTGCACAAGATGCCTTTGAGGCCTTACAAGAAATGAAAAAGCAGGGAAGAAAATTTGATCTGGTTATCATTGATCCACCTTCCTTTGCAAAAAGTGCTAAAGAGATTCTGTCTGCAATAACTAGTTATCGAAGGCTTGCTAAGTTAGGAATTGGTTTGACAAATAATAATGGAAGATTACTATTGGCTTCCTGTTCTTCAAGAATTGGTTCAGAAGAATTTTTTGAGACAAATGAATCTGTTCTTAGAAATGAGGGCTCAAAATTTAAGTTGCAGATGAAGACATTTCATGATGTTGATCATCCGATTGGTTTTGAGCAAGGCAAATATCTGAAGGCTGGATATTATTGGATTTAAGTTTCTGCCTTTCTGGTGAAAAAATTATTTTTTGGATTTAGAATATATTGCTAATCCTTAATTTTACAAATTGCTTGTTTTCTGTTTGACCAAGGTGTTGAGGATGACTGCAATTAAGATACAAGATATTCCTATTAAGGAAAGGATCGTTTGCTGTTCGCCAAAAAGAATCCAGCCGGCGAACAATGTAAAAATGATTTCAGAATATTTGAATGGGACAATGGCGCTAGTTTCTTCCATTTGTAATGCTTGCGTCATGGTCATCTGTCCAATAAAACCTGCTATACCAGTGCAAATCAAATAGAACCATTCGATTCCAGCTGGCTTCTCCCAATGGAAGATAGATATCAGCCCTGATATACAAAATGCCACAAACATAAAATAGAAGATGATGACAAGGTAATGTTCGCTGGTTCCAATTTTTCTAATTAAAACAAAAACCAATCCTACCAAGAGTGATGAACATAGGATGGCAATCATCCCAACTAGACTTACATCAATACTAAATCCTTTGATGATAATGACACCAATGAATGCAAGAATAAACAATAACCATTGGATTGGTTTGATTTTTTCTTTTAGGATAAAAACGGCAAGTATGGCAGCAAAAATTGGTGACATATACCGAAGAGAGGTTGCTGTTCCAACTGGGGTTGTTTTGAGTGCCCAAAAGTAAAGTGTTAGTGAAGCTAAACCAGCGAATGCACGAATAAAAAGTATGGGGCGTTTGGAACCCAAGGCCGGGATTTTATGTTTTCGGAGTAGATAATAAACCAAACTTAAGGTTCCTATCGATCTAAAAAATACCAGCTCAAATGCTGGTAATCGACTTACCTGCTTGATCAATAAATTCATGATGGTGAAAGCAATAGAGGATATTAAGATGTAAATTATTGCTTTCTTGCTAATGTTCATGTAGTTAATTGATTTGTTGATATATTCTCTGAAAGAAAAAATATCAACAATGTAGTCCCTAAAAAGGTAATTATTGGGTCATAATGGTATAAATATATACCCATGAGACTGATTTATATATATATTTCTTAAATTTGAACTTCTTAAAAACAATTAATTTAATCTAAAATGAATATGAAAAACCTACTAATTGTTCTAGTATTCTCAACGATCTCTTTAAGCTTAATGGCTCAGAGTGATTATAGTCGTTGGCAATTGGGAGTAAGTGGAGGAAAGATGGTATACAATGGAGACAAAGGAAATTCTTTCTTTGACTTTGAGCAACCATTTCAGGGTCACGTCGGACTGAGACTTTCAAAGTATGTCAATGAAAAAATTGACATTTATTTAGCTGGAACCAAAGGAAGACATGGATTTACAGGTGAAGATCCAATAAATGATTTCCTAGGTGATGTTACTCAAGGAAGCCTAGGTCTTCAATACAAATTTTTAAGTGGCAAACTAAAGCCATTTGTTTCTGGTGCTGTTGGATTCAATAGTTTTGCAAATGTGGAAAATGGTCTTGATGCCTCAGCTTTTCAAATTCCGTTAGGTATTGGGGCTAAATTAAATCTTCATGACAACTTTGGTCTATGGTGGCACTCTACTTATGGTTTATACTTTGGAGATGAGTATGACAACTTGGTACAAGATGGAAATGATTCTCATTTGTTGCATGAGTTGGGTATAGGAATCAACCTAGGATATCAAGATAAAGATGGTGATGGTATTGGAGATAAAAAAGACGATTGTCCGGACATTCCTGGTTTAAAAGAATTTAATGGTTGCCCTGACTCAGATGGAGATGGCCTTAAAGATGAAGATGATGACTGTCCGAACGTAGCTGGATTATTAGAATATAGAGGATGTCCTGATTCAGATGGCGATACAGTAATTGACAAATTGGATGATTGTCCAGATGTAGCAGGTACTGTAAATGGATGCCCTGATGCTGATGGTGATGGAGTAGCTGACAAAGACGATGTTTGTCCAGATGTTGCTGCAGGTTCTAATGGTATAGATGGTTGTCCTGATGGAGATGCAGACGGTGTAGTTGATAAAGATGATGCTTGTCCAACTGAGGCAGGTCCAATAAATGGATGTCCTGATGGAGACGGTGATGGAGTTGCAGATATTAAAGATGAGTGTCCAGAAGTAGCAGGAGATATGGCAAATGGTTGTCCTTCTGATTCAGATGGTGACGGATTCGCTGATGATGTTGATGAGTGCCCTCAGGTTGCAGGAGCAATCAATGGATGTCCTGATAGCGATGGTGACGGAGTAATTGATAACAAAGACAAATGTCCAAATAGAAAGGGAGATGGAGCAGATGGTTGTCCAACAAGAATCTATGTTGCACCTTATCCATTTGGTTCAGGTTCTAGATTGGTTTATTCTAAATCTAGAAGTATTGAAGAATTGGATGTAGTTCTTTCAATCCTAAGAGCGAACCCAACAGCTACCTGTTCTATCGAAGGGCATACAGATAATGTTGGTAGTGAAGCTGCTAACGAAAAAATGTCATTAAAGAGAGCTGAGGCTGTAATGAAATACTTGGTTGATAAAGGAGCGGATCCTTCAAGATTAAGTGTTGTTGGAAGAGGTGAAACTATGCCAGTTGGTGATAATACTACAGCAGAAGGAAGAAAGCAGAATAGAAGAGTTGAGTTTGTTGTGAAAAGAAACTAAGCAGTTAATTTCCTAAGTATATAAAAGGCATCTGTGTATAACACAGATGCCTTTTTTTGTATATTAAAATTTGAATAATGATTAATTTTTTAATTTATGAATAGCAATGGTGTATTGAAGCATATTAATGAAAGAGTGAAGCTTACAGGTGAAGAACAGGATAAGTTAATTTCCAAATTAAAAACTAAAACCTATCTGAAGGCTCAATACATTGTGCAATCTGGATCTATTTATCAACATCAAACTTTTATAAATTCTGGTAAGGTTAGAACTTTTTATTTAGATGAAAAGGGCAATGAACACATAGTAGCTTTTGGAATCGAGAATTGGTGGGTTGGTGATATTTGTAGCTTTGCTTCGCAAACACCGGCTGAATTTGAGACACAATGTTTAGAAAATACAGAAGTAATTCAGATTTCCTTTGATGACATGCAGAATTTGTATAGAGAAATTCCAAAACTAGAGCGGTATTTTCGTTTGATAATCCAATCTGCATATGGAAACATGTCAAAACGTATTATTAGAAATCATGCTTTGTCTGCAAGAAATAGGTATCAATTATTTATAGATATGTATCCTGAAATTGCTCAACGTGTCCCCCAATATATGATTGCCTCCTACCTTGGGATCACCAAAGAATTCTTAAGTACCATTAGAAAGCAAATTTCTGAAGAATCAAAAAATTAATCTATTTTAACTTTCTTTATTAAACTACCTTGTTTGAACTGCGCATAAAGAGGTAGAATTTTGTGCTATTATTTTCACTTAAATAATAGTATATGAAATTATCAAACTTAAAATTTAGCCGGATATTGTTTTTCTCAATCTGTTCAATCTGCTTATTGAGTAGTTGTGAAGAAGAGGTGGATTCTGATATGCGGAATAACGAAACATTATTCTCTGAGATGCAAGAAGCTCTTGGAGTTGGTAATAGTATTTTAGGGCTAAATACAATTAGCTATGATGCAATTGGTGTAGCTTATGAGTTTCAAGAGGACCCT
>JAHDIE010000054.1 GCA_020630955.1 Saprospiraceae bacterium | reverse complement strand
CTTTTCATTTATAGCCCAAATTGATCAATTAGGTATACCAGCGATGTCATAGCTGCCGCACCAAGTTCAAGTTCCCTTTTGTTGACCATTCCAATATGGTCATTTTTGGTGTGGTGTATATCAAAATATCTTTGCGGATCTGGTCTTAGACCAATCAATAGACCCCCTTGTGATTTTAATGGACTGATGTCTGCTCCACCACCACCAGCTTTTAGATGAAGATCGTAAGGGTCAAGAAACTTTTCAAATGCCTGAAAATTGGCTAAATATGGTTTAAAAACATCATCTCTTGCCGAGCAACCAAAACCTCTTGGGGTAAACCCACCTAGGTCAGATTCAATGGCAGCCAAATGAAATTCTTTTTTTTCATTAGATTCTTTTGCATAGGCCTTGCCCCCAGCTAAGCCATTTTCTTCATTCATAAACATGACACATCTCAATGTTCTTTTTGGTTTGTAACCTAGACCAAGTAAGGTTTCAAATACTTGTATTGAGTGCATACATCCTGCTCCGTCATCATGCGCTCCACCGGCAAGATCCCAGCTGTCCAAATGACCACCTACCAGAATAATTTCATCAGGAAATTCACTGCCCCTGATTTCAGCAACTACGTTATAAGATAATTTATCCCTTTCCATTCCACAGTCCGCATTTATCTTAGCTGTTACAATATTGCCTTTTGCGATCAGATCACTTAGGATTTCGGCATCATTGGTACTAATTGCAATGCCAGGTATTTGCTTACCTTCATCATCATAAACAGTAACACCAGTATGCGGTACATCATCCAATAATGTTGTCATTGATCTTACCAAAACTGCTTTGGCCCCAAATCTTGCCGCCATTGCTGGTCCTCTGGATCTTTGATCTACAGCACCCCCGTAGGCTCTTCCCGTGTGAATCTGAGTTGGGTCTAATGGTCTATTAAAAAAAACGATTTTATCCTTTAGTATTTCTTCGCCCAGTATGGATAAAGTGTCCAATCCAAAAACTTCAATAATTTCGGCATTCCAGGTTTCTCCATTGGTGCCAACACTATTTCCAAGTGAAGTTGCATTCAATGAAATAAAGTCAGTTCCATTTGAGCTTATGCTTACCGTTGCTTCCTCTCTCCTTACCCAATGAGGAACCATGCACTCTTGCTTCCATATTGTATCTACCCCTAGATTTTTTAATTCCTCAAAAGTCCAATCTACTGCTGTGGCAGCATTTTGTGAACCGGTCAGTCTACCACCGATATTTTCTGATAAATGCTCCAATCTTTGGTAAACATTTGCATTTGTCAAACTGTAGTCATAAATGCTTTTTATATAAAAAGCATGGTCATCTTCTTGTGCATTTATGGGGCTAAATAATGCAATGAAAATTCCGGTAGTTATGATTTTCAAGAAAAGTCTATGATTAAGCATCAATTTTGTTTTAAAAGTTAGAGTTTTTAATTAATTTGGCTTTGTGTTAAATATACAATAAGTGTATATTTAATTTCATTTGGTTAAGTAGGAGGTAATGTATTGTTGTTTGCATTACCTCTTTTTCTTTATAAGAAGGCAAACTAAATACTCAAATCCTCAACTTTGATGTAACTTTATACCAAATGATCGTCTAAAATTAAGAAACCCCACTAAATAAGGATTGCATTGATAAACTTATTGTACCCAATGTTGACAAGGGATATTCCAAGCACAATGTCTGATGAAGACATTATTAAGGAATATTTAGCCACGCAAAACTCAGCCTATTTTGATGTTTTGTATAAGAGGTATTCTGGTAAAATCTTTGGAAAGTGTATTTCACTTTTAAAAGATGAGGCTAGAGCGGCTGACGCGACACAGGAGATATTTATGAAGATTCTTTTGAATCTTTCAAAGTTTAGTGGGAAAAGTAAGTTTTCAACGTGGATTTACTCTATTACATACAATTTTTGTATTGATATGATAAGACGAGAAAAAAAGAATCCAAGTATGCTTGTTGATGACATTGAAACCAAATATGATAAAGAAGATGATGTGGAAGATGCATATTTGTTGGAGATGAAAGTGAAGAGATTGAAAGTGATCTTAGAAGAAATACCGCTCATGGACAAATCAATATTGTTAATGAAATATCAAGATGAAATGTCGATAAAAGAGATAAGTGGGATTACACATAAGAGCGAGAGTGCAGTTAAGATGAAGATAAAGAGAGCAAAACAGAAATTTAGAAAGACTTATAAAGACTTATATAAAGAAGATTAGTAGTAGATGAATAATAGTTTCAAAGAATTAGAAAAATTGCACCTAGAGCAATTTGAAAAGAAATCACCAGAGATAAAAAATCAAATTGAAGGTGAAACTTCCTCCTATAGATTTATTGGAGATGTATTAGATTTGTACTTCAATAAAATTGTGGGCGTTTTTGTTGCTATGAGTGGAGGAAGTATAAATTCAGACCAATCAGAAATAGAATCAAAATCAAACCCCACCGATTAATTCTTAATCACTAAAAAACCAATATGAATTTACAAGCAAGTTCTCTGCAGAGTATGTTGCGTGAATTAGGTAACAGTTTTGCATCAGGAATACCAAGAGTTTTTGGCGCCTTGGTGATCATTCTTATAGGAGTTATTATTGCAAGAATCCTCAGAAAGATTATTAAAAAAGTCTTTGAATCTATAGGTATAGATAAACTGGGTGAGAAGTTAAACGAAATTGAAATGATCAGCAAGGCTGATGTTGAAATCAAGTTTAGCAGTATTCTGTCCAAGATTGTATACTATATCGTTCTTTTGTTTTTTTTAATGGCAGCTTCTTCCCAACTTCAAATGGAAGCTGTTTCGGATTTGGTTCAAAATCTCATTGAGTTTATTCCTAATCTGATTGTAGCTGGCATTATTCTAACAATTGGGTTTATATTTGCAGAAATGTTGAAGACGATTGTCCAGACAGCATTAACTTCGTTTGGAATTCCTTCGGCAAAACTGATTTCTTCCTTCTTTTTCTATTTTATCTTGATCAATATTGTTGTTAGTGCACTATCACAAGCAAAGATTGATACCGGATTTTTGGGTCAAAATATTTCGATCTTAATTGCAGGAATTGTTTTAGCATTTAGTATCGGATATGGACTTGCATCAAAAAGCACAATGGCAAACTTCATTGGATCTATGTATATGAAAGGCAAGATTAACATCGGAGATTCAATCAAAGTAAGAGATGAGGTAGGAAAGGTTATCGCTATGGATAAATCTGCCATTACAATAGAAAAAGAAAATGGTGCTAGAGTTTATGTGCCATTATCTAAAATTACAACAGAGTCCATAGAGGTATTTTAAAATATTTGAATAAACAAACATTAATTTAATAACTAATTAAACATTCATGAAACATTTATTACTATCACTATTGATGGTTTTTGGTATCTCAATTTTGTCAGCACAGACGGTTGAGGAATTAAAATCCATGGTTTCTGACAAGCAAGCGAAATTAGACGCTCTTCAAGGAGATATTGATGCTTTGACGAAGCAAATTGACGAATTCCCTGGTTGGAAAGTTGGTGGAGTTGGTACTTTAGGTTTTGATCTTTTGTCAAACAATAACTGGTTTGCCTTAGGTACACCAAATTCTTCTAACAGCGCTTTAGGAGTTGGACTTACAGGATTTGCAAATCTTGACCAAGACAAATACTTTTGGAGAAATGGTTTGTTAATTAACCTTTCAAGAGCTGTAACAAAAGTAGATAAGGGCTTAGAAGATCAAACCGTTGCTCTTACAAATGGTCTTGATTTGTCCTCTTTATTCGGTTACAAATTAACTGACAAATGGGCACTTTCAGCAGAAGGAAAATGGACTTCTTCATTAGTAGAGTTTGTTCCGGGTGCTACTGTATTGGATGATAAATATTCTTTTGCATTAAATACGCCAGGTGTTGCAACCTTGAGTGCTGGTCTTACTTGGACTCCAATTGCTGACTTGGTGGTATTGATTCACCCAATAGGATATCAGAAAAACTGGCCTGGAGACTTGATTTCTTCCCTAGGTGCTAAGATTGGAGCAGCTTATGCTGCTGAGATTATTCCAGGTGTTTCTTGGACATCAAACCTTTCAGCTTTTATTCCTTATACCAATGGAGATGGATTTGTTGAGCATGCTATTGATGACAACACAAACTTTAGAACAGATTACGAAACTGCTGATCTAGTAAACTGGGAGTGGATCAATGGATTTTCTACAAATATCTGGCAAGGAATTGGTCTTTCTTTTAACTTAGGATTGAAAGGAAATAGACAACAAGCTGATTCAGGAAGATTGTTAGGATCAGATAATCCAGGTTCTGTTGATCTTTCAGACAACCCATTACAATCATTCTATACTTTGGGTCTTGGATATACCTTCTAAGAATCAAATTATAAATCAATAATAATTAAGCCATGCTTCATAGAAGTGTGGCTTTTTTAATTTTAGTACCTTTAATTCTAAAGAACCAATCTTGCCTTCATGAGTGATAAAAAATTATTTCTATTAGACGGACATGCTTTAGTATATCGAGCTTATTTTGCATTTATAGCAAGGCCATTGATAAATTCTAAAGGAGTAAACACATCAGCAATCTCTGGCTTTACTAGAACTGTTTGGGATATTATTAGAAATCAAGGGCCTAGCCATATAGCAGTTAGTTTTGATCCTAAAGGTAAAACATTTCGACACAGAGATTATCCAGCGTATAAAGCTAATCGAGATGCTCAACCAGAGGTCATTGGCGAATCTTTACCTGTAATTCAAAAGATTCTTGATGCCATGAAGATTCCAGTAGTTACTATTCCTGATTATGAAGCAGATGATGTCATTGGGACACTGGCCAAACAAGCTGAAAAAGAAGGATTCACTGTATACATGGTTACTCCAGACAAAGATTATGCTCAGCTTGTGAGCAAAAATATCTTCATGTATAAGCCTTCTAAAGGAGGTAACCCACCTGAAATATTGGGTGAAGATGCAATAAAGGAAAAATGGCAAATAGACAGGGTTGAACAAGTTATTGATATCCTAGGATTACAAGGGGATAGCGCAGATAATATTCCAGGTATTCCAGGTATTGGAGCAAAAACTGCTGTGAAACTTTTAGCCATTTACGGAAGTATAGAAAAACTGATTGAAAGCACTGATGAACTTAAAGGAAAGCAAAAAGAAAATGTAATAAACTTTGCCGAACAAGGTCTTCTTTCAAAAAAGTTAGCCACGATAAAACTAGATGTCCCGATTCAATTTGATGCAACTGCTTATAAAATTGACCCTTATGATAAGCAAGCATTGGTAGATATATTTCAGGATTTGGAATTTAGGACCTTGGCAAGACAGGTGTTGGGGGAACTTGGAGGTAGTCCTGAAAATAATGAGAAAGGAAAGTCAAAATCAGTGCAAGGAAGTCTGTTTGGCAACGCTTCCGCAAATGTTGATCGTGATGCAAACAGTGACAACACTACTTCGGAGAACTATAAAATTGCCAAAAAGAATATTGAAAACGCCAAGCATAAATATCATCTTGTTGATTCTGAAGATGAAATGAAAAAGTTGGCAACAAAACTATCAAAAGCGAAAACACTTAGCTTTGATACGGAAACCACCGGCATAGATGCAAACATTGCTGAATTGGTAGGTTTGTCATTTTCAATAAAAGAAGGAGAAGCATATTATGTTCCGGTCCCTGATGAAAAAAAGAAAGCAACAAAGATCTGTTCTATATTTAAACAGATTCTGGAAGATCCAAAAATCCTGAAAGTTGGTCAGAATATTAAGTATGATATCTTGATGCTAAAATGGTATGATGTCCATGTTGTTGGTCCTTATTATGATACCATGATAGCTCACTACTTGGTGGAGCCAGATTTGCGTCATAAACTGGATTACCTGACCGAAACTTATCTTGATTATGAAATGGTTCCAATCGAAGCATTGATTGGGAAAAAGGGGAAAAATCAATTAACCATGCGAGATATTGAAGTTGAAAGAGTGAGTGATTATGCATGCGAAGATGCAGATCTAACTTTGCAAATGAAGAAGCCACTTGATAAAATGCTTAAGGAGAAAAAAGTAGGAGAAATTTATACAAAAATTGAAGAACCATTGGTAGATGTTTTGGCAGCGATAGAGTTTGAAGGTATTAATATGAATGCTCAATTTTTAAACAAGTATTCAAAAGTATTGGAAAAAAGTATAGATAAAAGTCAAAAAGATATTTTCAAGAAAGCAGGTGTAGATTTTAATATCTCAAGTCCGAAACAAGTAGGTCAAGTTTTATTTGATAAGCTTCAAATACCATATCGATGGAAAAAATCAGCGACTGGACAATATTCCACCAATGTTGATAAGTTAAACGAACTGGCGCCAAATCACGAAATCGTGCAAGATATTTTGGATTATAGGAAATTAACTAAATTAAAATCAACCTATGTTGATGCTCTGCCACTTATGGTGAACCCTAAAACGAACCGGGTTCATACCAACTTCAATCAAACTAGGGCAGCAACTGGAAGACTCAGTTCTGAAAATCCAAACTTGCAAAACATTCCTATAAAGAATCAAGAAGGAAGAGAAATTAGGAAAGCGTTTATTCCTAGAGATAAAGATCACATTCTGTTGGCGGCAGATTATTCTCAAATTGAATTGAGATTGATTGCAGAGATTTCTAAGGACAAGAAAATGTTGGAAGCGTTTCAGAAGGGTTTAGACTTCCATAAAGCGACAGCAGCGCAAATATATGATGTAGCCTATGATGAAGTTACAGCTGATCAACGAAGAAATGCAAAGACAGTTAATTTTTCAATCACCTATGGAGCTGGTGCAACCAATCTGTCAAGACAATTGGACATTAGTAGAAAGGATGCCACCGAGCTAATTGCTTCTTATTTTGAATCTTATTCATCTTTAAAAAAATACATGGATGATACGGTTGCTTTTGCTCGTGAGCATGGTTATGTACAAACCATGATGGGAAGAAAACGAGAACTAAGAGATATTAACTCTAGAAATGGATTGATTAGAAGCAATGCTGAAAGAATGGCAATAAATACCCCAGTTCAAGGTACAGCTGCGGATTTAATTAAAATGGCAATGATTGCCATCCATGCAAAGCTAAATGAAGGAAATTATAAGACACGAATGGTACTACAAGTTCATGATGAGCTTGTATTTGATGTTTATAAACCTGAATTGGAAAAAGTAAAGAAGATGGTTAAAAAGGAAATGCAAGATGCAATTACAGGTCTCTCAGTTCCAATTATTGTTGAAATGGATACGGGGGAGAATTGGCTTGAAGCTCATTAAGTCCCATGTGGAGTTAGATTCAGCGCCAGCTGTCGATTGTCACAATCCCTAAAGATTCGTTTGGTTGCTTAGGAAAGCCATTTTATGTTACATCCCATGCTAGGTAATTGATTTTCTAAATTTCCACTTTTATTTAGAATAGCATTAAGTGCTGCTCTAAGATCCTTTCCCGTTAATTCTTTTCCATTTCCTGGAGAAGATTCATCGAGTCTACCTCTGTAAGTCAGATTATTAGCAGAATTGAAAACATAAAAATCAGGGGTGCAAGCAGCATCATAGGCTTTGGCGATTTCTTGTGTTGCATCGTAAAGGTATGGAAAAGGATATTGTAAAACTTTGGCAACGATCGACATTTTATCTGGACTATCTTCTTTGTACTTTTCTGCATCATTGGAAGAGATGGCGACAAAGCCAAATCCTTTTTGTTTGTATTCATTTGCAAGTTTTACAATTTCACTATTTACATGAATCACATATGGGCAATGGTTACAAATAAACATTACTACAGTTCCATTTTCTCCAGAAATGTTCTCGAAAGAAATATTTGAACCGGAGACTGTATCCAGAAGATTAAAATCTGGAGCATGTGTGCCTAAAGGCAACATATTTGAAGGTGTTAATGCCATGTTTTTAATTTTTACAACTTGAAGAAATACCAAGTATATAATTGTCTTTAATATTAATTTGTTTCGCAACTTCAGCACCGAGGAAACCCGAGATCATTTCATTGCTTAAATTTTGTTCTGCATATTTTGTGCAGAGGTCGGCAACAGGTATATATGACCAATGCCATTTTTCTTCCTGATAACCTGATTGTCGATCGGTACCAATTTTTGTATAGGGTCTGCAATAACCAAATTCTGATGCATGCTCTGAAAGCCAATCAAATTCCTTTTTTCCTTGCCCGTTTTCAAAATACGAATTGGTAAAATTGTTGATATCAATATCTGTACCCCAATGATGTCTTGAGCTTCCAGGCATCGAACTATATTTTAGGATAGCTATGGCTCTTTCAGTATGATTCTGATAAGCTGCGGCAGCATTTTCTTTTCCTTCTAATAGGGTAGCTCCTGTCCATTTTCTTTCCCATATACCTTTTTGGTAATCAAAGTTTCTAGCTGCCGACTTTATCTTGAGGTTGATGCCATCTTTTTTTGCGGCAGCATGCATTTTTATAAAAGCCTCATATGCTTCTGAATGCATGTATCTTCCTTCTCTATCAGCGTAGTCAATACTAATTTTTGAAAAATTATCTCGTTTGTTGGGATCGAATTTGCCCATGACAAAGTTTAGATCAATGTATGTTGGGAAGACTATTTTTAATTCATTTTGAGATTGATCCGCAATATTGCTTTTGGTATGTTTGTTTTCAGTCTCTAATTTATTTAATTCCAAATTGTTTGGGGAATTGGATTTGTTAGCACAAGAAATAAATAAAAGCAAACAAAGTGTTGCAAGGAAAAAGTGTTTGATCATAATTCAAAGTTAGGCTAATGCTGGTCTTCTTCCAAAATAATTATTTTCCTTTATTACCTTAATCACATCTGGTGGCAGTTTGTCTTCCCAATCGTCTTCTCCTGAAAGGAGGTCACTGATAACAACAGTTGGCTGTATCTTTAATAATTCTCTATTAAAATTATGGATTGGAATGATTTGTTTACAATCCAGAAGATGTTTGTACAAGAAATGAATTCCTTGAGGAACAGGAAGACTTTCAGCTGTCATTAGATTGCCGTTATCGTCATAGGCTGGATAGACATAGATGATGATATTTCTATTGAACAATTCTCCGAAAGCTACTAATAACCTGCCATCCTGATTTAGTTGATATTTTTCATTAATAATGTGGTTTAGTTCATGTGCCCCAATGACTAGACCTAGGTTTTTTATTTTGTAATCTGAAAGGTAATTGATCAATTTTTGGTGATTGTTACAATCGGAGATAAATACTTTTTGTCCAAGTCCATTGAGCATTTTTGTCCGCATCAGGAAGTCTTCTTCATTGGTTTTGCCATCAACAATAAGATTTTCTAATGTGATTTCTGCAACCAATCGTGCTCTTTCTTCTTCTACTACAGGTTGGGTTTTAAATTGTTTAAATCCAGACTCAAATACATCAAGGGTAACTTTTGTAGGGGGGCGATAATGACCTCTAACCACCATTAAATGTTTTTTGTAAAGATGTTCTGAGGCATGTGTCATTTCGCCAAATTCATCAAACATGGCAACATTGGTCATGGTGTTTCTTACCAAATACAAAGCAATAAGTCTTTGGTCAAAGTCTTTAAAATCTGGACCTTTGAGGCTCACCATATCTATTTCAACCCTTTCCCTAAGATTGTCAATCAATGATGCAATTAATTTTTCAGGATTGTCGGAATGATAGTATGCACCGTATATCATGTTGACACCTAACATCCCAATTGCTTCTTGTTGAAGTTTGTTGTCGTTATCCAACATTTTGGTGTGAATAATAAGGTCATTGGGTTTCGAATCTGGAGATAATTGAAATCTTAATCCTAACCAACCCTGTCCCTTTATGGTCTTTTGGTAGTTTATGGCAGCCACCGTATCCGCAAATACAAAAAATTTAGTGTTTGGTCGTACATCTTGAAGCCTTTCAACCATTAGACCGTATTCGTGTTCGAGCATGTTGTCAATCCTAGGTCTGCAAACATATCGACCGCTGGGTTCTGCACCATAGATGGCATCCGAATAAGTCTTGTCATAGGCTGACATTGTTTTTGCGATGGTTCCGGCAGCAGCTCCAACTTGGAAAAAAAGCCTTGCTACCTCTTGGCCAGCTCCTATTTCGGCAAAGGTGCCATAGATGTAATTGTCTAAGTTTATTTGTAGGGCTTTCTGCTCTTGGGTAAGCACCTGCGATTGCTCCATTTTTAGTATTTTATTATTGCTCGTTTGTAAGGCAAAAGTAAGGTAATTCCGCGACTCTCGTTGGCTTGAAGGGGAATCTCAAGGTTAAATAAATGGCAAAATTATAATAAATGATTCCTATGCTTTTTTGATTATCATTTCCATAAATGGCTTAATATTGTCCAGAAAGTAGATTTTTATTCAAAATCAAGCATTTTTTAACCAAATATCCATATAAATGTGGACCTAAAAACCTCCATTTAAGTTGAGAATATTATATCTTTGCACTCCAGTTTCAAAAGAATACTTACAGAAATGAAAAAAGAAATACATCCAAGCCAATACAGAAAGGTAATATTTAAGGATTTTTCATGCGATCATGCTTTTATGTCTAGATCATGCGCTCCTGCAAAAGAAACCATCACCTGGACAGATGGAAATGAATATCCTCTTATTAAATTAGAGATTTCAAGTGCTTCACACCCATTCTTTACAGGAAAGATGAAGTTTGTAGATACTGCAGGAAGAATTGATAAGTTTAATAAGAAATTCGGAAAATTCGGAAAGAAAAAAGCAACTGCTGCTCCTTCAGAGGAAGCACCTAATGATGCTGAATAAAATAAAACTAAGAGCTCCGAGTTATCGGGGCTTTTTTTTTGATGATAGCAAGTAAGAACATAATATTATTTGATGATCAAGTGGAATCTCTCTATCCGCTAGCCTTAACAAAGCCTGTCTCAAAACTGAGAGTAGGGATACTTACAATTGCAGAAAAGTGGGAAAGATATCTTAATGGGATTGTGAGTTATATGACTCAAGAATACTTAGCTGATAAATACCAAATTAAGATCAAGGATGATAATCTTTTTATCAATGGAAGAATTCTTCCTACCGATAAATTGGTTTTAATGATCAAAGATCTTGGTCTTAACGAAGCTATTCTCTATGAGGAACAATTGGTAGCTGCGAGAATCGATAGAAAGCAGCTTAGTAGAATATTGGATGAAGACGATCCAGGTCATTTGGATGGTACTGATATTAGTTCCTTGGAAGGTGTTATTGATTATATTCAAAGACCTTATGACATTTTTAGGAAAAATGACCAAGAGATAAGGAAAGATTATGAGTTAATAACCAAAGGTAGAAAGAGTCAAATTATTCCTAAGGAAGTAAGTACTAAAGGATTTAAAATTTTTATTGAGCCTGGCGCAGAGGTTGATCTTTGTCGACTTAATAGTTCAACAGGTCCGATATATATTGGGAAAGACGCAAAAATTTTAGACGCTGCAGTCATTCGAGGACCATTTGCCTTATGTGAGGGCGCAGTAGTAAAGATGAGTGCTAAGATTTATGGTGCAACAACAGTTGGGCCGCATTCAAAGGTAGGGGGAGAAATTAAAAATTGCGTTTTTCAATCTTATTCAAACAAAGGGCACGATGGATATCTAGGTGATTCTGTCTTAGGAGAATGGTGCAATCTTGGTGCTGATACCAATAGCTCCAATTTGAAAAACAACTATACAGAAGTAAAGGTTTGGGACTATTCAGAAACAAGATTTGCAAAATCAGGATTGCAATTTTGTGGATTAATAATGGGAGATCACTCCAAATGTGGAATTAATACTATGTTCAATACAGGAACAGTTGTAGGTGTAAATTGTAATATTTACGGAAGTGGCTATCCTAGAAATTTTATTCCTTCTTTTTCATGGGGAGGGGCACATGGGTATTCGACTTATCAATTGGAGAAGGCTATTGAAACAGCAGAAAAAGTGCTTGCGCGAAAAAAATTGATATTGGAACAAGATGATAAAAATATTTTAGAGCATATATTTACACAAAGCGCTCAGTTTAGAAGTTGGGAAAAGTAACTTCCGATGAAGAAACCCTTCTTTAAAAAATTCCTTAGTAATTTCAGAGAAGTTATCCTTGAAGAAACAGGATCAAAACACAATCCTTTATTGTTGGTTTTATTATATAAAGGACGTTACCAACTGTGTACAAGGGATGCAATCTATTCTTATGAAGATAAGTATGATAATTTTCGAACAGCATTTGACCAAATTCAGGTAGGTGATAAAAAAATAAATAATGTTTTATTGCTGGGACTAGGCTTGGGGTCTATCCCATTTATGCTCGAAAAAATTTACAAATTAGAAACTGATTATGTAGCTATAGAAATAGACGAAGTGATCTGTCATCTTGCAGATAAATATGTTTTATCTGATCTGGATTCAAGTGTGCAGATTTATCCAATTGATGCAATGGATTATTTTAATTGGTATGATCATCGATTTGATATGATCACCATGGATATCTTTCAAAGTGCAGAAGTTCCGCATGTGTTCGAACAGAAAGATTATCTCAAAACACTTAAATCGCGTTTGAATGAAGGAGGAATTTTATTCTATAATAGGTTATCCAATACCAAAGAACATGATGTAAAGAATAAAAGATTTGGTAAAGATTGGATGCAAGTTTTTCCTAATGGTGGTACAATTGATTGTAAAAACAATCTTATTTATATTAATGATTTGGGCCTTATTCCTTAATCCATTATAAAATCATAAATTAGCGATCTCAAAATTATCGATATGCTTACAATTAATATTTATTTAAAGCTGGCTTTAATTGTGCTCTTTCTTGGAGGGGGTATTGTTTTATGGAGTATCTATGGATTTTGGTATTCTTTAATATTTCTCTTAATAGGGCTTGGACTGCTTGCAAGTTATTTATTATTAGGTACAGTACAGTCAGCATCGACCTTCATTCAAAACGGAGATTTTGATGGTGCTGAGAAACGATTAAATTTAACCCTAAAGCCAAGCTGGTTGTATGTAACCAATCGAGCCATATATAAAATATTGAAAGGAACTATAGCATCTCAGACGGGAGAGTCAAAAGTTGCCGAAGGATATTTTAATGAGGCGCTTGCTTTAAAATTACCAACCGATAATGAGAAAGGAATGGTTTTAATCCAATTAGCATCTATACATGCTAATAAAGGAAACTTGACAGGGGCAAAAAACTATTTTAATCAAGCTAAAAAGTTAAAAATAACAGAGCCTCAAATAAAAGAACAATTGAACTACATCGAAAAGGCCTTTAATCAAAATGTTGCAAGCCGAAAAGCCGCTCAATCCATGGGTAAAGGTGGGAGAAGAATGATGCAACCTGGAGGAAAAAGAAAGCGGCCCAAAATGAGGTAGGCAAATGGCAGAACCACTTAAAGATCGCTATTCCAAAAAATTCTTTAATCATATTTCAGAAGTTTTTGTTGACACAATCCCTGAATTTGAAAAGAAAATATTTGTCAATAAAATTTTTACAAAGGCTTGGAAGAATTATGAGCTAAAAGACAGGATGAGACATTGTGCGGTTGTCTTAGATGACTTTCTTCCTCAGAAATTTTCTAAAAGTGCAAAGCTTATTATTAATACTTGCCGTGAATTTCAGAAACGTGGTTACGACAAGTATGGTTTAGAATTTATGTTTTTTCCAGAATATGTAGAGCGATTTGGTCTTGAAGATTTGAAGTCTTCACTAAAAGTTATGGAGAATATTACAGAACTTACCAGCTGTGAATTTGCCATTCGTCAATTTATTATTAAATACCCCAATAAGACCATGGCCCAGATGTTAAAATGGTCTCAGCATAAAAACTTGCATGTCAGGAGGTTGGCTTCTGAGGGTTCTCGACCAAGATTGCCTTGGGCTATTGCTTTGCCTGTTTTTAAAAATGATCCTGCTAAAGTATTGCCAATTCTTGAAAACCTAAAGCAGGATGATTCTGAATATGTACGAAGGTCAGTAGCAAACAACCTAAATGATATTTCTAAGGATCATCCAGAAGTTCTTTTGACAATTGCTAAGAAATGGAAAGGCTTGAGTGATGAAACAGATGCTATTATCAAGCATGCATCAAGAACTTTGTTCAAGGCAGGAGATCCAAGAATAATGAAGTATTATGGACTTGATGTAAAAGGAGTTGAAGTTCAGAATTTTAAAGTGATCAAGCAAAAGATTAAGGTGGGAGAATACGTAAATTTTGAATTTATTTTATCTACGGAGAAGAGCAAATACTTGCGTTTAGAATATGCCATTTATTTTTTATTGAAAAATGGAAAACTCAGTAAAAAGGTTTTTAAATTATCTGAAAAGAAGTACCCGGCACATTCTAACCAAGTAATTAGAAAAGCACACAGCTTCAAAATTATTTCTACTCGCAAATATTATAAAGGGAATCACAAAGCATCTATTATTGTCAATGGTGTAGAAATGGGGAAGGATAACTTTACGCTGTTATAAAATATTACAATTTTAGTATTAATCTATTAGTGCTTTTGTCATTGTTTGTATCTGTTACCTTCAGATATATTAGTCCAGGGTTCAATTGAATTAAATCAATTGTTGAATTTTCGTTTAAAAATTGGTTGATTAATTTTTGTCCATTAATATTGAAAACCTCAAGATGATATTCTGATCGATAGGTAAAATCAATCTTAAGAAATCGATGAGTAGGGTTGGGGTAAAAGTTAAGATGAATCTCTTGATGGTTATTATTGGCACTTATTAAATCCGTTCCATCACAATCTTCATCAATGCCATTATTTGGTATTTCTTCTGCTTCAGGATTGATTAAGTTATTATTATCATCACAGTCTTCATCAGAATTGAAACCATCTTCATCAGCATCAATTAGTAATATTTCTCCATTACAATCCTCATCAATGTTATTATTAGGAATTTCTTCTTGATCTGGATTTATATTCGGATTGTTGTCGTTACAATCTTCATCTGAATTGAAACCATCATTGTCATAATCAATTATAAGTGCTTCCCCATCACAGTCTTCATCGACGTCATTGTTTGGAATTTCTGTGGCATTTGGATTGATTTGCGAATTTGTATCATCACAATCTTCATCGGTATTGAATCCATCTTCATCTGCATCAAATTGGAGTGCTTCCCCATCACAATCTTCATCTATCTCATTGTTTGGGATCTCCATAGCGTTTGGATTTATGTTGGGATTATTGTCATCACAATCTTCTGATGAATTAAAACCATCTCCATCTTCATCTACATGGAGGATTATTCCATCACAGTTTTCATCAACATCATTATTGACAATTTCTGGAAGTCCTGGATTTACGTTTGGATTGTTGTCATTGCAATCTTCGTCCGAATTATATCCATCACCATCAACATCAATTACTAAAATGATACCATCGCAATTTTCGTCAATATCATTATTTGCAATTTCTATTTGATTTGGATTTATATTTGGATTGTTGTCATTGCAATCTGCTGTATTAATAAATCCATCTTGGTCTAAGTCATCATCAAGTGTAGATGGGTCGCAATCATCATCTACACCATTGTAGGGTAATTCAGTTTGACCGGGAAATACTGAGGCGTTTGAATCATTACAATCATTTACGGAAGTAAATCCATCTTGGTCTAGATCATCGTCTAGGGTCATGGGATTGCAGTCTTCATCGATGCTATTATAAGGAACTTCTATTGCATTCGGATTAATAGCGAAATTATTATCGTCACAATCTACATGGATAGTAAATCCATCTTGATCTAGGTCATCGTCTAGGGTAGATGGGTTGCAATCATCATCAATTCCATTATATGTTATTTCTGAATTGCCAGGATTGATATTTGGGTTGTTATCATCACAATCATCAAAAACATTGTATCCATCCATGTCTTCATCTTGATTACCAATGATGGTATCGTATAATTCGAAGTTGAGGATATGTGTTTGACCAGAACTAAATATTACTTTTTTGGATTGAGATATATAGCCATTTGCGGAAGCTGAAATAATATAACTTCCTTGAGCAGCAAGTCCAGTTTTGTATTGACCCGCAGCATTGGTGTTTTGTGTAATGTCTGCTAACTCAATAAGAACCTGAGCTCCATTAATAGGAAATCCTGTAATAGCATCTGTAATTATTCCTTCTAGGTAGCTAGCATGATTGTAATGGGGCTGAATTACAAAAAGTCCATTGCTAATGTCTGAAGCGATAATGATGCCTGATGGTAAAAATGGGTAAACCCCCCAACAACCATTAAAGCCAACTTCATTATCTAAGAAGGTGTCAAATCTTCCAACATTGACCAATAATTCTGGACGACTGGCATCAGTAACGACCACACCATCTGTGTACCATGAAGTTACTAGGAAACCATTTTGGTAATGGGTGTTGTGTGGAATTACTCCAGCAATATTGCTTTCTGAATTTATTTTGTCGACTCTTTGAATATCATTGAGATCTTGGATATTGTAGGCGTCTAAAAATGCATTTGGTCTCTCATCTGTGGTAAATACGTAATTGTTGTCATCTGAGACCCAAGCATTATGAGTAAATGATGTAGAGCTTTCCATCTCCCCAATCAGTTGAGGATTGGATTTATTGCCAACGTCAAAGATTTGTAATTTTCCCAAAAATACTTGAGAGCTATACATTATATTATTTTTTACAAAAATATCATGTGTATAGCTAGAGTGTTGACTTCCAATGTGCGGAGGATTGGATGGGTCTACTGAAAGATCAAAGAAAATGGTTCCGCCTTCAACATTACTACCGCATACATATAAAATGCCAAATTCATCTATGAATAAGTTATGTGCAGATAATAATTTTTGTGAGGAATTAATTTCTGGCTCAAATAATTGATAGGTTATATTATTAACATCACTCATGTCAATGATGGTAATGCCATCAGAATTATTTTCAGATACATGGTAAATGTAATTCTCGTAAGATTTCATGTCATGCCAACTACTTCCTGCAACAGGAATATCGATGATCTTTTGAGGAGCAGAGGGGATTTCTAAAGAAAAGATATGTACATTTTCAAAACTAGAAATGATGGCGTATTCAACTCCTTGTGGGTTTACATAGCCCCAAATATCACTGCATTCATCTTCAAGATTTACATTGCTTAGTAAAGACATGTTGTTATGGTCTTGACTATAACATAAAACAAGTTTTGAAAAAAAAATTAATAGGAATAAAACGGTTTTGGGATGCACGCTTTTATCTTTTACTTCGTCCTAAAATATAACCTAAATAAGCCATTGGTAGATAAGCAAGTAATAAATCTACAGCATCAAACCAAGTTGGTGCATCGATCATTCTAGACATCATTATACCTCCTACTAAGAATAAAAAACCAGGAATCAAGGCAAGTCTCAAATGATGCGATGCGGCAAATTTTGATATAAAGAAACTTGCTACCAGTGTACCAAGGGCATGAGCTAAAAATGGCATTAAGAAATTAATGGGTTTGAATAGATGAATTCCATTGGCCAAACTTTCAGGGTCATTTGGGTCAATTCCTTCCGGTAAAGGAATGATGCTACCACTTAGGTATACCAGTAAAGAATTAACGGCTCCACCAATAACGATTCCAAGGATAACAACCAGGATGTTTTTAAGGGTATTGTTCATTGTAATAAAATTTAGTTGGTTCTTAAAGGTAACTCAAGTTATTAAATGATCATTGTAAAATAAAGTCTTTGGATTGTAATTGTCAAATTGATATGAAAAGACTTAACATTTTTAAGGCAGCGAAGATTCTAAGATTTTCGTTCCTTAATTATCAAAACGGGACAACATGAAAAATACACTTGTAATTTTTTCACTACTATTTTTATGTCTAAGTTCAGTCAATGCTCAAAAACTTGGACACTCTACCTTGAGTCCATTTTCTGGAAATTTGCATAATAGCAATCATTCAATTTATTATAATTCTGGTGAGTCATTTGATTCAAGCGTTGAATCTTCTTCATTAGGTATATTTGAAGGATTGTTGCATAATACTTCACATCAGCAATTTCCGAGGTATTATATACAAGTGAAGTATTTTTTTGATGAAAATCAGAATGGAATTAGAGACAATTCAGAATCATTATTAAGGATTGGGTCATTCACTCTTAACAACAATGAGATTTATACCAATTATCAAGAACAAGGTGTTCTTCTATCTGCTCTAGAAGGAGATTATCTGATAGAATACAATCCGATTGGAACTGCAGAATATGAGTTAACCACTGAAGCAAGTTTTAATATTAGTTTGGGAAATGATAATCCTTCTATTACAATTGAATATGGTTTGTACAAAGATCAAGAATCGGAGATTAGTATAAAAATGGTTTCTTCGCCATTCAAATGCAATTTTCCAGTAGATTATCGGATATGTGTAATGAATTATGGAACAATTCCTGAGACGGGAATCGTTTGGTTGCAAATGGATCCTCGATTTGAAAATATATGGTACAATTGGGAACCTGATCATATGATTGACAGCACCTTTGTCGGTTGGGATATGACCATCAATCCTGGTCAACTGATTGTTTATAAGTATGGTATTATTGCGCCTGAAATTATGGATGAGTCTCAATTAGGTGATTTGTATTATACGAATGTAAATGTGGATACTCAGTTTGGAATCACGCAAGAAGAGTTAATACAGGAGTTTTTATGTTCATATGATCCTAATGACAAATTGGTTAGCCCAAATAGGCATGATAGCTTGGCACTTATCGATATGCCCATTTCATATACGATTAGATTTCAAAATACAGGAAATGCTCCTGCTGATAACGTTGTTGTCGCGGATACTTTAAGCGAGTATTTTGATATGAATACATTCCGATTGATCGATACTAGTCATCCTGATGAATTGTCCGTTGTTTTTAATCCGGAAAATAATCACATCGTTAATTTTAAATTTGATAATATATTTCTACCAGATAGTACAACAAATGAAATTGGGAGTAATGGTTTTGTTTTATATCAATTATCTGTAAAGGAAGATACTCCACTCAATGCAGAAATTAATAATACCGGCCACATTTACTTTGATTTTAACCCAGCAATAGTAACAAACACTACAAGTACAACAGTTGTCGATACCTTCCCTGTTATCGTATCCAATGAATACATTCATGCAGTTGATGAAGTTATAATATATCCAAATCCAACGAAAGGATTGGCTTTTATTGACACAGAGGTTGAAACGATAAATGTTTATGACATATATGGGCGAAGAGTTTATTCTGTAACTCAATCAAAAAGTTTAGATCTTCGAAATTTTACTTCTGGCACCTATTTGATTGAGCTTTTATCAGGTGAGCAAAAATTTATAAAAAAACTATTGCTTACTGATTAAAGATGTACAACATTATAAAAAAATAAGATGAAAAATTACTTAACATTAATAATCTGCTTTTGTGGATTATTACTATCAGGACAAACGACAACCATTCCTTATCAAAGTATATTGACTGATAAGGACGGGTCGGTATTGAACAATATCGCTACAGAAGTAATAATTGATATTTTGGAAGGTAGTGCTTCTGGTCCTATAACTTATTCAGAAACGCATAATGTTGTTTCTGGAAACAATGGGGAGATTTATTTAAACATTGGTGATGGTATAGCTCAAGATCAAAACTTTAGTGAGGTTGATTGGACACGGGTCAACTACATTGGATTGTCTATTAAACCTGAGGGCTTTGCAGTCTTTATACCAGTAGGAACTACTGAATTACTTTCTGTTCCTTATGCATTATTTGCACTTAACATTACTTGTGATGATGGTTGTCCTGGAGAAAAGGGAGATCGAGGTCCTGATGGACCGCCTGGGCCATCAGGGCCGGAAGGTCCAGCAGGACCTGCTGGAGCATTTGCAGCAACTGGAGCAACGGGTCCGCAGGGGACTCAAGGAATTTCAGGACTAGAAAGTCTTACCCTTACAGACAATGAACCACCAAATCCTATTCAAAATCAATTTTATATTGATGACGGAAGTAATAGAGCAGATGGGCAACCTGGCTTTAGGTTTTTTGATGGAACCAATTGGATAGATATTTAAAAGAAAAAATATGAGAAATTTATTTATAATTCTGAGTTTTATTTCAGCTTCAAATACATTGATTTCGCAGATTGAAGTTAAACCAATATGTGATGAAGTGATGGAGATTCCATATACTTTTTCATACAGTGGTTTTATTATTCAAGACAATGTTGGCCAAGTTGATAACAATGATTTTCAAATAAAAATTGAAATTACTGAGGATAGTCCAGCTGGGAACTTGTTGCTATCGGAGATCCATTTTTCACCCTTTCAAAAGAATGGATTCTTTAATGTGAATATTGGCTCTGCACGACCAAACGAGTTTGAGGATGTCATTATGTCAATGAATGAAAATCCAACAAAGGATTATTACATTGTAGTTTCCTTGAGGA
>JAHDIE010000053.1:13854-21612 GCA_020630955.1 Saprospiraceae bacterium | reverse complement strand
CAAAAAGGATTTGGTTGAAACCATTAATTCTTATTGGAAGGCAAAATTTATAAGTAGTAACCCAAATCCTTTGGAAATCCAAAGTGTCAGATTCGATACTGAAATTTGTATAAATGGTGGTTTTGAAGATGCTATGGATACTTATAATCGATACCGTGGTGAGGTAGATAATCATTGGGAAAAATGTGATCCTACAAGAAATAATCTGCCTACGGTTTGGGAATATCTACCTGTTTTACCTGCTACATATCCTGACGATTACATTTATGACTTTCAAATTCAAGAAAGCGGAACTGATTACAATATACCTGATTCTTTTGGTTTTAATAAGGTGAAATTTGATGATCATTCACTGCGAATAAATTCCACAACTAAAAATGGTTTTCATTGTGGAAGAGGCAAATGGGGTATCAATAAAATCACGAAATCATTTATCGTAGATCCTCAGCATTCCAAATTTGGAATATGGTATTCCTGTTTATTGCAGGATCCTTTAGGTCATTCAAACAACTACAATTATAATGGCAAACCTTATTTTAATATACAATTTATTGATGAAGAAGGGACTATTGTTGAAGAACTTTGCTGGGATTCAACTGAGGACTTTTTTTACGATATATACGATGACATATTAGATTGCGGAAGGCCTATTGGTAATGATACTTTAAAGTTTCAACCTTGGAGATGTTCTATTTTTGACCTTACTCCATATGCGGGTCAAAGTTTGATGATGGAGATTGTTACTGCCGATTGTGGTAAAGGAGGACATTTTGGTTATGCTTATATTGATGGAATTTGTGAAGCCTGTGCAACAATAGATTTATATTTTAGTAATGAAGAGTGTGATGCTATTCAAGTTTGTGGAAGTTATGATTTGGCAGATGGTGAAAATACAGCTTTAGAACTTGTTTCTATGGAAGCAACATTGAGTGGAAATCTGGGAACCATGGAGACATTTCCAGTGACAGATATTGATTTGATTAACAATTCCTTTTGTATTGATATTCCAGAAAATCTTATTGATATAAATGAGTGTTATGACATTAGGGTTACAGGGACTTTTGATGACAATGTAAATGCACCATTTGAGGTAATGAGTGCAACGGTAATAACTGGACAGTATAATGACTTTTGTGGTGATGAATATCATGAAAAATTGCCTCTTGAGTATTCAGTATCAGAGGTTGTTTGTGACAATAATGGAACATACGCTTACTTAAATGATGATGCTTTTAGTTTCACTCTAGATATTCCAAATCCAAATGGGTTGGATTGGTCAGTTTATAAAAACACCTATACGCTTCTTGCAAGTGGGACTGGTACCGCAACGATTAACTTGGGGCCATTTGATTATCAGGACTGTGACTTCTTTACAATTGTAAATGAGTTAAGCAATACAGTGAGTTATATTGATTTGAATCTTCCTGAAGATTGTCAAAAGCAATGTGTTAATGCAATAAGAGTTTGTGGTCATCAAATAGATTGTGATGATAATGGAACACCTGGATTTGCAGCTGATGATACATGGACTTTTAATTTTATGGCTGAAGGTCAAGAGAATGGAATATTTTATATTGAAACAAACCCTCCGTTTTATGGTGTATATAATACAGCGTATTCGATTGATATGGGTCTCATGAGTATGGCAAATAATCTAATTATATTAGAAGATGTTGCGAATGGATGTTATTTGGAGTATGAGATTGAAGTTCCTCCGGGGTGCAAAAATTGTAATTTTGATCTTGAATTTATAGTTGGAGCGTGTACCCCGGACCCTTGTTCAAATGGCTTAACCGTTGATATTGGAGTGATTGATAATTCTTACCAACCTTGTGAGCTTGAATTTTGCCTGATGATCGCTGAGGATGATTGTCTCCCAATTGAAATAGCGTATGGCTTGAGTACAACTATCAACAATAATGGTATTCCAGATTTTATTTCCTATACGCTACTAGATTTGGTTATACAAGAAGGGCCTTGGACTATTCTAGTCACAGACTGTAATGGCTGTACTAAAGAATATACAATATGGCCACCAGAATGTGATGATTCAGGAAAACCAAATTCTGATGATCCAATATTCGATGATGGTAATTTTACGGATTCTGATGATTCAGATGAATTGATGTTTTATTTTAATCCAAATCCAAGTACTGATCAACTAACCCTAATAACCAACTTTGTTGATGGTTATTATGACTTGGAAATTTATAATATCTATGGTCAAAAGGTGCAGGACTATAAAAATTTGATAGGAGATCAAAAATTACACGTTGCAGATTTTGATATTGGTATTTACACCATCGTTGTGTCTTCAAAGGGAAGGGTCATTAATACAAGTAAAATTTTGAAAATTTAAAAGAGCGTTGTTTTAAATATAGGAAGCTGTTCAAATCATGGAACAGCTTCCTTTTATAATTTATTCTTTAATGAATTTTTTCATCGTAGCATTTTCTTCCATATTGAATTTAATAAAGTAAAGTCCTGAATCAAGCTGTTCAGTCATTACTTTAATGTATTCGTCCTTGGTCTCAAAAGAGATTAGTTTTTGGCCTTGGACATTATATATTGATGCTTTGATTAAACTATTATTCGTTTTAAAATTTATTTCAAGTTGGTCTTGTGTTGGGTTCGGATATAAATTGATGTTTTTTGAAAATTCTAAATCTTGTAAAGATGTTCCAATAATATCAATGCAATCTGTTTCTGTGATACATCCGATTCCTTCGAGGATAGCAGCATAGGATCCATCTATTTCAGGCGTAAAATATTGTTCTGTGGCACCCTCAATGATGATACCAGTAGTACAATCGAACCATTGGTAGCTAACATCAAGAGCCACTGCTGTTGCGGTTGCTTGATCTAAAGTTACCATTGTGTTGATTTCTTCGAGATTGATATTGTATGTAAAAATACTATCACATCCAATGAGTGTATTGTTATCAAAAATGATGGTCGTGTCCGAATTTATATTTTCCAGGAATAGGTCTCCTATTTGAATGGTTTCACCTGGACAGATGGTAAACGGAACAGTTTGGTCATAACTTGGTGATACAGATACATTGGTAATGATTAAACTATCACAAATATTACTTGCTGGTATCAAGCTTTCTTGCATGAAGTCTTCATTGATATCTAAGACAATACTGCCATCTGGAAAAATATAATTGTCCCCTTGGCATATTAAAATGTTTTGTGTTGCTTCTATAGGCTGGATGACGGTTAGGTCTGTCATGATGATACTATCACAACCATCGAAAGTGATAAAATTTGTTTGATGTATAAGGTCTTCTTCAATATTAAATTGAGTAGTTCCATCAAAGAATGTATAACTATCTCCTCGACAGATGGATTCACTCAAGGTAAATAGGTATGATTGCTTGGTAATAATATTGGTATGGATAATACTGTCGCAACCATTTGATGAATTTAGAACACTTGTGTAACTGAGATCTTGATCAATAATTTGATCACTGCCATCAGGAAATTTGTAAGTTTCTCCTTCACATAGCTCAACCATTTCAGTAAACTCAGATCCTTCAAGAACTTCAAGATTGATGAGTATTGTGCTATCACATCCAGTACTTGCTGTGAGATGACTAGTCCAACTGAAACTGGTCGTCAATCCAGCAAAGCTTGTTCCGTCGGGAAACGTATAGCTGTCTCCAACGCATGCTTGATCAGAATCTACAAGGTTGTAATCGGACAAGCTGGTGATAATGTAAGAGACGATGCTATCGCAACTCTGAGAATTGGGAAAACTTATTTCGTAGATGAAGTCTTCGTTGATTTGAATTGTATTACCGTCAGGGAAGGTGTAATTTTCACCCTGGCAAATTTCATCATATTGTTGTGAATTAGGAGCAGGGATAATATTTACGGAAGTGACAATTATGCTATCACAATTATATTGATTGAGTAGATGTGAGGTCTGAGATTGGGCATCAAGTATTACTGAGCTGGTACCATCGGGCCAAGTATATGAAGAACCTTGACATACCTCATCGAAATTTGAGAATGAGTATGTTGGTAAAACATTTAATGATGTGGTTATGATGCTATCACAGTTATTTACGGAAGTGAAAAAAGAGGTGTGCACCGTATCAGCTGTGATTGCATGAGTACTACCATCTGGGAAGGTATAACTATCGCCTTCACAGACAGATAGCGAAATGTTTTGGTTTGATAAAGTACTAACGGTAAGGTTGAGTATTACGGTAGAATCACAACCTTCTGGTAATTTATAAATTTCAAAGTATTGGCCGCTTTCAGTTAAATTTTGAGTTCCAAAGATTAAACTATCACCTTCGCAAATTGATGCATCCAGATTGGTTGGGGGTGGATTTAGGCAACCTTCTTCTTCTATAATCAAAGTTTCATTGATGTTAGGATTAGCAACGACTTGGTGATATCCTGAAGGCCATTTTATTACCAGACTATCAATTTGCGAAGAGCTTCCCAGGCCAAAATGTGCAGTCAATGAATTATTGATACCATAACTCACACCTGATCTTATCTCTCTAATCATGATTCCCCAACTTCCATGTGCTTCCAAGCGGGCACCTACACCATTAATATTGCTATTGGTTCCTTTTAGGATAATTTTGGACCAATTATTGGAATTTCCGTCATTCAAAAATAACTTATCGGATATAAGTGTTGGATTATTGTATCCCATTCCAAAGCCAGCAATAAGATCTAAAAATCCATCATTGTTTAGATCGCCTATAGCATAAGAATGCATTGGATCTAAGGTTTGGAATGCACCAAAAATGACGCTAAAGCTTTTATCTCCATTATTGCGAAAATACTTGTAACTACCTTGAGAGCTCGAAATTAGTAGGTCCACAAAGTTATCACCATCAAAGTCTGCAAACTGGGCTTGAATACCGACCGTGATGTTGTCAATAGCAGGTGAAAACCCTGCTTGAGAAGTGATATCAGTATAATGACCGGTTCCATCATTTTCATAAAGTCGACTTGTGGTGTCATGATTGATCATAAAGACATCAAGATCACCATCATTATCTATATCGGCAAAATCTGTTGACCATGTTTGTGCAAAAGGAACCAAGCCTCTTTGTTGAGCTACTTCAGTAAAATTTCCATGGCCATCGTTTTCCCAAAGCATATTGATTCTTCTTGGATCGGTCACTTCTACCACACCAAGTCTACATTTTGATATGTATAGATCGAGATCACCATCGTTGTCGTAATCTGTCCAAAGAGAAGCATAGTTGCCTGAATTATCAGAAGCTGGAGTTGTATTGGTATTTAAAATTTCTGTATCGTAGATTAAATTTTGTGTTCCATCATTTCTATATATAAAATTTGTCCCATTATCATTACAAACAAAAAGGTCAGAATCGCCATCATTATCTATGTCCGCAAAATTTGCACCTTGGGGTAAAATTGCCGGTCCTGAAAGTGTTTCCATATTGTATTCCTTACCACTTTCATCTGCCCAAACTATGTGATGTGGAAAATTAGCTGTTCCTAAAAAAACATCATTGGCACCATTCTTATCGATGTCATCAATACACAAACTCCAGTTTGATAGAGGTGTAGAAATTCCTGTAATTAGGTTTTCAAAATGCCCATCTATCGTTTGATGCTCGATTACCAACTGTGTTGTCGAATGCAACCTTATGATGTCATCCAAGCCATCGCCATTCATGTCTGCGACTCCTAAAGCTGCACCAGAGTTGACAAATTGGTTTGCCAGAAGATCAGAGGCTTCAGTGAAAGAAGTTTGTGCCTGAATTGTGTTGAATCCAAAAGTTATTAAATATAGGGCAATGGCGAATTTTCTCATTGTTATGACTTTGTACGTGCAAATATAATTGGTTCAAGAAAGTATATCGATAGGATTAATTTCTTAACGTTTTATAAATCAATTCGCTTCGCCTAGAAGACCATATTATTGGCTTCAATATTTGGCAGGCTTACTTCCAGGGTTGCTGTTCTTAATAAATTCTCTAATATGTTCATTGGCAGAAACAAGATCTTCTGATCTTAGGTACATCATGTGGCCACTTCTGTAACCTTTAAAGCTAAGCCGATCTTTTAATCTACCACTTGGATCGAGCTGCCACATGGTATATTTTGCATCAAAATAAGTGGTTGCACCGTCGAAATAGCCAGACTGAATCATAACGTTCAAATATGGATTTTGAGCCATTGCTTGTCGTAAATTGTTACCTGTATTATCATTGTCTCGATCCCATGGCCTTACTGGGCCAAACATATTATATTTGATGTCGGTTTCATACTTCAAATAGTTTCTAAGGTAATGGTTGATAGCCGGAGTAAATGAATGTAACCATGAGGTCAGTTCAGAATTGTAATCAGGTCTGCTTCCAGCATTTTTTTTGTCAATACCCAAGTATCTTGAATCCAATCTTCCAATGGTGAAGCCATCATCTCTTCGTAATTCTTTCCAAAAGAATGAAGTAGGAATATCTAGGTTGTGGTCGATAATTACTTCTTCACTAAGACCTGAGTAGTAGGCCATTTTTTTTGCTACCTCGTTTCTTTTATCGGTTGAGAGAAATCCTCCCATGGCAATAGCGGGTAATAGTTCATTGATTGCATAATTTTCGGATTCTTCTAATACTTCATCCAAGTCTTTGTCTTGTAATGTTTTTGGTAATTTGTTTTGATACCAAGCTGCAGCGGTGAAGTAGGGTAATCTATTTGCAGATTTTACAGGACCTTTTCTATCGATTCCAAGATCAGTGGGAGAGACCAAAATCACACCATTGAGATACATCCATTGCCTGTTTTGTAATTCTAATGCCAATCCGGATACCCGTGTTGTTCCATAAGATTCTCCAATTAAATACTTGGGAGAGGTCCAGCGATTATTTCTTGTAACAAAAGTATTAATCCATTCTGCTAAATATTTAATATCTGCGTTGACTCCAAAAAATATTTCACGATCCACTTCTTCATCTAGGATTCTAGAATATCCAGTATTGACAGGATTAACAAAAACAATATCCGCTTCGTCAATAATTGAATGATTGTTTTGTTTTACACCGTATGGTTGAATTGGATATCCTTCATCATCTACATTGAGAATCATTGGCCCCGTGTAGGCTACATGCATCCATACCGATGCTGATCCAGGTCCTCCATTAAAAGATATTAGTAATGGACGATTGGAAAGATCACTGATTCCATCCTTGGTATAGTAGGTATAAAACAAAGAGGCTATGGCCTTGCCGTTTTTGTCCCATACTGGTTGCGTTCCACATTGGGCGGTATAGCTTATGCTTTTTCCTTTTATTGTTGTCTCATGTTGGGTAGTCACAAGAGATTCTGCCTCCAGCATTCTTTCTTGGCCGTATGAAATGGTCATACTTAAAAAAAGAATAAAAGTTGAAATTAGCTTAGTCATTAGTATTTGGTTGTTGATTAAATAAGAAAGCAGGTTGTTTAAATAAATATCACCAATCCGTCAAAATAATGTTGAAAGACATATTAATTGGATGATTTCTTTCATTATTTTTAATTTTCTCTTTTAAATAGCCCCTTTTATTTCTTGAATATACAAAATCGCGTAAAAATACGTCTGGTTATGAATGATACCTATGCTAAAAAGTTTTTAATGCCTATACTTTGTTTGTTTATGCTGTTTCCGTTGTTTATTGATGCTCAGATTGGAGAGGAGGGATTAGAGGATCTTCGATGCGGGACAATGAAAAATTATGCTGAACAAATTAAAAATAACCCAGATTTTCTTGAGAAAAGAAA
>JAHDIE010000053.1:0-13754 GCA_020630955.1 Saprospiraceae bacterium | reverse complement strand
TTTTGGATCGCTGATCTTTCTGGTGGCTTATTAGGATATGCTCAATTTCCTGGAGGAAATGCAAATACTGATGGAGTTGTTTGTCTTTATACTTCTGTAGGTTCTATTGCAACACCAAATCCAGTTGGTGGTAATTATGATCAAGGAAGAACTGGAACACATGAAATTGGTCATTGGCTTGATTTGTTTCATATATGGGGTGATGATGGAACAAGCTGCAGCGGTTCTGATTCATGTGCTGATACCCCAAATCAAGCAGGAAGTACAAGTGGATGTCCTAGTGGAGTACAAACAGATGCATGTTCTCCAACAAGTCCTGGATACATGTATCAAAACTATATGGATTATAGTTATGATCAATGCATGAACTTATTCACAGTAGATCAGAGAATTCGTATGCAAGCAACACTGAATAATGAAAGAATTTCTTTAAAGTCTGCTTCTTGTGGATCAGCTGCAATTCCTGTTGCTAATTTTAGTCCTAATACAGGTACTCAAACATTTTGTGGGACAAGTGGAACCATTAATTTTACAGATCTGACAACTGGACTTCCAGATACTTGGTCATGGACTTTTTCAGGAGCTGGAGTATCCCCAACAAGTTCTACTTTGGCAGATCCAACAGTTACTATTGCAAGTTCGGGTATATTGACAGTCTCATTGACTGCATCCAATGGACTTGGTAGCGACACCCATGTTGGAACTATCGATGTAGATTTACTTCCATTGTCTGATCCAGCTTGTCAAACTTCTGCTTGTTTAGACTTTGAAGGAGGTCCATATATTGATTTCAATTATGCTGATGCTTGTGCACAGAATGGATGTCCCCAGATTGTGACTGCATTTGAAATTTGGGAAAATGAAGCATATATATTATCAGGGCTAAGTTCAGGTGTAGAGTATACTTTTGAATTTTGCACCAATTATGATCCAAATGTTTGGGATGCTGTCATCACCGTTGGAGAATATGATGATGTCACAAATGCAGCTGTCCCGAATTCTGAGATTGCATTTGTAAATGATTGCAACCTTAGTTTTATAGCTCCTCTTGATGGAGACTATATAGTCGTTATATCAGGTGCGGACAATTGTGGAGGTGCAGAAAATACAACCGATAACGGCGAACCAACTTTTCAATGTAATACGGATTGTGATACGCAGTGTGGCTTGTTGTTTACAGATGGAGGAGGTGTGAATTTAAATTATAGTAATAATGAAGACAAGGAATATTTAATATGTCCAGATAATCCAAGTTGTCAGGTGGTTGAAGTAGACTTTACTGTATTTGACTTAAGAGGTACAATTGATGCGCTAACAGCTTACAACGGAGAAAATACATCAGCACCTTTGTTGGGGTCTTATACGGGTTCTAACAGTCCAGGAACATTGACATCTACTCATAGCTCAGGTTGTTTGACATTTACCTTTATTAGTAATGGAAATGGAACAGATCCTGGTTGGGAAGCGAATGTTACTTGTATAGAAGACGGGACATGTCCAGAATGTCCTGATGATTATGCTGGAGCAAATGCCTTGATTGGAATTGAAAATGGTACTGGAGGAGTTAACAACAATGGGGACTATGAAACGAATGGCGAGATTGAGTCGACTCAACAAATAACAGGCGGAACCATTGACTATGATTCAGGTATTTCAATAGAACTTAATAATGGTTTTGAAACCATCAATGGGGCAGAGCTAGATGTTTTTATTGATGGTTGTAATGATGGTTCTGGAGGAAATACCTTAAAAGGGGAGGATGAAAATACTTTACGTAGTATGAACACCGCAAAAACACATCTACAATCTAAGAAAACCAAAAGAATTCTTGAAGAGTAGATTTTGTTGATATGACAATGCAAAGATGAAGTATCATTAGCATTTTTTTTATCCAATAATTTTAATTTCACAACAACATTCAGCTTTGGGGCTCGTTTGAATAACACGAAAAACCCAAATGCTGATGAAATATAGAACCATACTTCCTGTGGTTGCTATGTCCTTTGTATTGTCACTGGTTAATATTCAATCAGGGCATGCATGGGGTGGTGACTTCTCTTTGTACTTAGCGCAAGCAAAATCGATTCTATTAGGAAATACTCATGAACTATTCCTAATGAATAAGTTTTCAATGGATCATTCCCAGATTCCGTTGGGCCCGTATTTATATCCAATGGGTTATCCCGCTTTGCTTGCACCAGTTTATCATTTTGTTGGCCTCAATTTTATTATTCTTAAAATTTATAATCTTTTATTTTTTTTAGGATCTATACCAGCTGTTTATAAAATTTTAAAGTCTCTTAAAGTTGGAAATTCAATTGCGTATTTTTCTACTCTACTTTTTGCAATTAATTATAATTTGATCTATTCGAGTGATCGTTTAGGCTCGGAGTTTTCGTTTTTATTTTTTTGTTTTTTGAGCTTGTATTTAATGTTGAGGTCAAAGAATTCCAAAAATATATTTTTGGCCATTTTATTGGGTGTAACCATGTTTGCGTCGTTTAGTGTACGTGTTTCTGGGTTAATATTGTTGCCAAGTTTTATTACTTTTCATTTGGTGGAATATTTAAACAACAAACGTATTTCTGTAATTTCTTTTTTATTGCCAATTGTAGTTTTTGGTGTTTGTTGGTGGCTGTACTCTTCTGCGTTTAAAAGTTTTGATGAGCATTATTTAGAAGTAATGAAAATGACTCCTGAATCATTGCAAAAAACGATACTTGCCAACAGTGAATTTTTAATTGAATTTGTTTTGTGTCTAAAATACTTCCCCGATTATTTAAAAATAGTCTCTGTGGTAGTGTTTTACCCAATTCTTATTTTGGGTATATCGAAATTGTTCAAAAGTGATAATTTGTATTTGATGGTTTTTTGTGGTTCATTATTGAGTATTCATATGATTGTTCCATTTGTCGATATACGATTCCTGTATCCCATAGCTCCTTTTTTACTTTACACATTCCTTACCGGTATTTCAGTTTTACAACAGAAAATTTTTATTGTCAAAAATGAAAAATATAAGAACTTAGGATATCTACTTCTATTATGTCTCGGATTTGTTCAAACATTCATCATAACAAGTGTTCAGGCAATAAAAGGAACAAATAAAGTATATAGCAAAGAAATGCAAGAAGTATATCGGTTTGTGAATGAAAACATTCAAGATGATGAGGTTATTGCCTTTCATAAACCCAGAGTGTTAAGACTATTTACAGATAATAATAGCATTTATCTCCATGATTATTGCGGGAAAGAGATTGACCTTGTGGATTTAATGCTGGTTAAAAAAAATCAATCTTTTTGTTCAGATTTTCAAATTTACAAACAGTGGGATACCTATCAATTGTTAAGCCGAATAGCAGATTGAAAATAAAAATTAAACCAGTAAAAGTTTTTATCATTAAATCTTTATCAGCTTCTTTAAAAAGCTATGACCATGATCAGTAAATTGACATTTTAATATATAGCTAGAAGCAGGTAGATGACTTAGATCTATTCTATCTGGTGAATTGTAACTATATAATTTATTGCCATGCATGTCATAAATAAAAATTATAAAATTGCTTTCTTCATTCAATTGGATATGTATATAATCTGAAAATGGATTGGGAGTAATGATAGGGTCAGGTATAAATTGCTCTTGAGAATTACTTGTCCCATCTATTCCATCGCAATTTTCATCAATGTCGTTTGCAGGAATTTCATTTGCATCAGGGTTGATGTTTGGATTTGTGTCATTGCAATCTCCTGAAACATAACTGTATCCTTCTAATCTTTCGCAAGATATGGTGATATTATTATCTGATCCAAAACCATCTTCATCCTCATCAATGTGTTGTACAAGTAATGGGTTTCCATAGATATCAAATTCTGGAAAACATTTGCTCAAAGCATATTCATTTGCATCAAACGCATATTCGGACAAGGTTATATTGTCATTAGAGGGAAAAGGTAAATAACCACCATATTCATTAATAACCAAGGTGAGAGGAAAATAGTTGGACTCAAACTCTAAAAGCCAGTGCCCAACAAAAGTTACTTCCTCTTCATATTTTAAATTTACACTAGTCTCTTCTTGTAAAATTCCATTAAAGAATGATCTAAATACCAAGGGAGTTTCAGGAACATCTGATTCAAAAAACTGAAAATGAACATAGGCGCTATCTGCAAAATATTGTGAGGGAATATGGTGTAATCCGATCCAACCACCATAGAGAGAGTCCATATTCCAAACACCAGAAATGTATTCTATTAATTCATCTTCATTTTCAAAATTACTCTGACTAAAAATATTGCTTGAAAAGTAGAGAGAAATTACTATTAATGCCCATTTCATATATAGAAGTTTATTGAACAAATTGTTTATTATGATTGATGAACGTCACATTCTTAGAAATGGTTGGAAAAGCCTAAATTTTAAAATCTTATTGTTTCGCAAGATTGTCTAAAATTTAGGCTTTTTAGATATTAATATTTAATATGAGTTTGTTGGTTACATCAATACTCCGTCGACAGGCTCTATAGATGGAGGAAGATCTGTTTCGCCAAGCATTTCCCTTAGATCTATTTCTATTACTCGACATAAAGACAACATTGGAATGTCATTTCCTAATCCTTCAAATGGATTTTCTGAATAATCTCCAACCAACTCCATTACCAAATATATCCAAGCTACTAATATCGAGAAAGGCACTGAAAGCCATGGTCCCGTCTCACCAAGGGAATGAAATTCCGAAACCATAGCGAAGGGGAGTAAGAATATAAATATTCCAACAAAGATCATACTCATGCCACCATATTGTCTTGGAAGAGGGAATTTTTTAATTCGCTCACATTTTCCTTGCCAATCATAAAATTTATTCAAAATATTTTGCAGTTCCATATGTCTGAAATCATCAATAAGATTGAGGCGTCTTAACTCTTTCAAATCCTTTCCTTGGTAGTCTATAATCTGGGTTGCAGTATTTTTATAGTTGATCAGATTATTAATTTCATCTTTTGGTAAGAGCAGTTCCAATTCTACTTCCGTGACACCATCTTTTAACATACCAACCCCATAGGTCATTTTCCTTTTTTCATTCATTCTTGCAACATGTCCACCTTGTCCAAGATGTTCCCATGGAGTAGGAATGAGTAATTGGTTTCTTAAAGTATATAACCATGCAATGTGTCTATATAATAATCTTTGTTTGATACCATGCATTTCTTCTTTGTTTGTATCCATTGATGTGAATTGGTTACTAACAAAGTTATTGATCATTGAACCCCAAGCTCGACTGCTATTGATAATGGAACCCCAAATCTTTCTAGCTTCCCATAGTCGATCATAAGCTTGATTGTTTTTGAAACCTACGTAAAATGCAACTGCAGTACCAATTATTGATGTTGGAAGCCAAGGTACATCCATCCAATAGTCATGAAATATACTATGAAGAACAGTGACGCTCACCATCCAAGCTGAGATCCAAATCAAATGCATTCCAGTAAATCTCAATAAGCCTTTGAGGCTAAGATTCTTTCTTATAAACATATTATCACTTTAACAATGCAAGATAGTTAAAAATGAAAATTTTACAAGTTTGATTAGAAACCCAATTAATTAGTTATAGCTGTTCAACAATTGATTTAATATTAGATAAAAATGCTGGCATTCCATCTTCAGAGTGTTGTCTATTTGTTTCATTAGCAAAACCTACTTGGTGCCATGTGAGTTTGGTAATATTGTCTTCAGAATGGATATAATAATTCACCAGAGATCTATTTTCTTCTTTGTTTTCTAAGCCCGAGAAGCTTGTCCAGTAACTATAACTCAATGTATGTGGCGGATCAAAATTTTTAATTATTCCTCCATCCTTATAGTGTTGACCTTCATACTCCCCTTCAAACCAAATTTCACTTCCTTGTTTCCAATCTGTAATGGTATTGGTTCCATGAAGGTATTTTGCAATTATGCTCGGGGTCGTTAGCGCTTTCCAAATTGTTGCTGGACTCGCATTAATTTCTATTGATTGTTTGACTTCAAGATTGTGATTCATTATTTAATGTTTACTTCCGTAAATATGTTGACCATTACTAGATATTAGGTGTAATTGAAGGATTATTTCTTACACTTAAAGGAGTCATTTTGTATTTTTTCTTAAATGCATTTGAAAAATGTTGAGGACTTGAATATCCAAGTCGGTCAGAAATCCATGCAATTGGATGGTCCGAATCTGACAGATATTGATAAGCAATTTTTAATCGTTCTGAACGTATGTATGAAAAGATGGTGGTTCCAAATAATTCTTTAAATCCTCCTTTGAGTTTGTATTCATTGATTCCAACTATTTTGGAAATTTCGGAGAGGCTTGGCGGGTTGTTTAATCTATCTTTTACAAGTTCTTTCACCGCAAGCAATTTGTCTCTATCAGTATCTGAGTGAATAAATTTGCTCTTACCTTTATAATTGGCATGTGCTTCACAAGCCAAAACCAAAAGTTCTATACTTTTCGAGAGGAGAAATAAATCTTTGATATCATCTTTATATTGACAATTTATAATTTGGTGAATTATTTGATGTGTTGGATAGTCAATATTTTGCCAATTTTTCGAAAGCAACACAGGTTTTCCATTCAAGATCTTATCTGCAAATTTTTTTAGAAGATCATTTGTACTAGAAGTGTACTTTAAAAATAGTTCTTTTGGAAACTCAATTCCAAAGGTTTCGATGTGATTACTTTTATTGCTTACCTGGATATCAAAGCCTTTAGAATACATAACATTATGTAGTCCTTCTATTCTTTCAAATGATCGATTCAGTTGTTTGTGATAAAAGCTATATTTTCCTTTTAAGCCAAAATGAAGTCTAATCTTTTCATCATTGCGAGAAGCGGAAAAAGTTGACATTGAATGAAAGCTAGAATGTGTATGGGTTATGTGGATATTTTGATATTCCCATCTATTAATTTTAGCAAGGCCATTCTCGAATTTTAATATTTGTGTAGACATGGAAAATATTTCTCAAAGATTCTTAAATATAGTCTAACTTATTTTTATTTCAATAACGGAGGAAGTTACTTTTCTAAATTATCTTTGAATAATGTTTAAGCAGTTTATAAAATTATTAAACGAACCTTATCCTGATCGAGAAGATTTTAGATCAATTTTGTTAGGTTCTATTTTTTCAGGATTTTTGGTATTCTCAATATTATCATTGTTTCTTCCTTTTGGTTTATCAACGGTTGGAAATAATGCTTATATGTATTCCTTTTATTTTGGGATTGTTACAATTGTTACAGCATTTTGTTATGAATTGTTGTTAAAATATGTATTAAGATTGAGACGTAATAATCAAAGTTGGACATTATGGAAATGGATTGTTACAGTTCTTGTTTTACTATTACTCATTGCAATTGCTAATTATTCTCTGATAATATTTTTATTCGACCATATTCAAATCACTTTGGCAGGGTTTGGAAAAATGTTATCAAGCACATTGATTGTGGGTATTTTTCCAATTTGCATTTTTGGATCAATGAATCTAATCAATAATTTGAAGAGATATCAAAAGTTGGCGATTGAGGTGAGAGCAAGTGATTTTGGATCCTCTGAAGTGTCAAGGGTAAAGCTTCCAATTAAAAATTCACAAAAAGTGTATGAGCTAAATGTTTCGAAGTTATTATTTGTGGAAGCCATGCAGAATTATGTAATGATTCATTTTTTAGATTCTGATTTAATTCCAAAGAAACATCTTCATCGCAACACATTGTCTAGTGTTGAAATTATTTTAAGTCAGAAAGGTATTGTCAGAACCCACAGATCTTATTTAATAAATCCAGCAATGATTGAGGATATAACGGGAAATGCTCAAGGATTGAAATTGAGTTTAAAACACAATCCTGAATCCATTATTCCAGTTTCAAGAAAATATATAAAGGTATTTAATTCAATAAGAAAGAAACAGCCCAAATCTGAATAGATTCAAACATTATTTGACTTGTTATTCGTCAACAAAGCTTGTCAAAGGTCAACAAATAAAGGCATTGATCAATAATTTTGGTCAAGCATCATTGAGCATTTAATGCTATTGGAAATTGGTCTACTTTGCGGCCAAAATCTATTTATGGAAGCGTTAAGTAATGTTTTATTAATTATTCACATCATCATTGGATCATTGAGTTTAATTGTGTTTTGGATTCCAATTTTTGTAAAAAAGGGGAGCAAATTGCATGTCAAAGCTGGAGAGGTATATGTATTCTTAATGTGGATTGTGATCGTGACAGCAATCTTTTTGTGTATCCTCAATATTTTTAAAGGAAAAATTATTTTGGCTGCCTTTCTCGGCTATCTTTCAGTTATTACGGCGCAGCCGCTATGGTATGGAATTGCTATTGTCAAGCATAGGCGACAAATTCCAGATAACATTCGAGTACTGAAAATTATTCTCAATTGGATACTATTTCTTGGAGGAGTAGGCCTCACTGTATGGTCATTGGTGCTTCATTTAAAAGGCCAGACTATATTGTTATTAATTTTTGGATTATTGGGCTTGTCTTCATCTGTTCCTTTTTTGTTTTCAAAAAACAAAAGGCAGACAAATTGGTTGCAAGAGCATATCGAAGGTATGGTGGGTACAGGGATTGCTGCATATACTGCATTTATTGCTTTTGGGGGAACATCGCTATTTGGTCATATATTCAAAGGACCTTTGGTAGCCATTCCGTGGGTTTTGCCTACAGTGATAGGAACCTTATTGATACGTACAATGAAATCAAAGTGGAGCTATAAAAATCCTAAAGAAGTTAAAATAAAATAATGTCAAAGTCCTTTTTATTTGCTCTTAATTAATTACAGATTCTAATTGTTCTTTTACATAGGGGTGATGCATCATCGCCTTCATGTATATTTCGACTGGTCTACTTAGAATTCTTGCTGTTGGTGGATCGATAATTCCCCAAGATTCAATTTTATATTCTGGGGCATTGGTCTGAAGCGTCTTGATGATTAAATCATTGCTTTCTCGCACGATTGATTCAATTATTAATCTAATTTCTTTTTTAAGATTACCACCAAACAATTCTTCTAGATCATCATTTTTGCCCCATTGATTATTGCTAATGTGTATATAATAAGGTAGGGCGATGTCTATTAGGTGTTGATTGTTATCAGCTCTTGCTCGAATATAATTAGGCATTCTGTCTAGTTGAATAGCACCATTGAAGATGGCTGATATTTCTGTTTGATTGCTTGCATTTTGCAATTGCTGATCACATATTTGAGTGTAATCTAAACCACTCTTTCTGAGAAGAAATTGGAGGTAGTTGAGCTTTGTATTGCTTACCGTTACCAGTTTTGAAGGTTGGTTAGAAAAAGATATATAATTGCTGTCAAGTTCCATTATTTCTTGTTCAGCTTTTTCAATACTTCTTTGGAAGGAGCTAAGGCTCATAATGCCTGAGTTTTCAAAGTAGCCACCATCAAGGAAATACCCTTTGGAAGGAATATAGGCTGCTGGACTAATAACTGGAAATCGATTGCAAGTTGTGATGGCCTCAAAATAATTTAGCGTTTTGTCGCCTACATCTATAAGGTTAAGTGAGGCAGGAAAGATGTTTTGATGATTTATTGCGCTCACGATACCATATTTATCTGTTGTGGCAGTGCTGTTGATGATGATGTTTGGGTAGTGCTTATTTTGAGAGAGTTTATTGTATACTTCCGTAAATGTGATGCTGTTATTTAATTCAGTTGCTTTCAGATTTTCAGTATAAAAATTTGTCGATCTATGGGATCTACCTTTACCAATTCCTGATTTGAAAGGAAGCATATATCTTAGGAAATCATAACCTAGGAGCCAGGATAATTCAATTCCAAGAATATTTGATGATTTGATTTTTGAAATTAAAGTTTGGGCCTCTTGGGTATTGTAATCAAGATATTTAACGGCAGTGAAATTTCCTATTCCCATTCCACCTCCAGAAACACCACTCATGGCAACAATGTTATTAAATGCTTTTTGAGCATCTAAATATTCTAAAATTTGAAAATTCCAATAATGAGCTTTGAGGCCACCTCCATAAGCCGCATAATAAATAGCATCTTTATCAATATCTCGTGACGACTGAAAATCTTTACAAAATTCTTCAATGGTTTTTTGTTCTATCTTCTCTTTTGGAAGAAGGCTTAATTGGTGAAGATTATTGGGTCTGTTGCTATTCCAAAGGAAGTAGAAAAAAGTAATGAGTAGAAGAGTTCTATAGCCTTTTATTTTTAGTTTGAAAAAGCTGAGAGGAATATAATTTTTATTGCCATCGGTATTTCTGTATTTTAAAAATAAATACATTTTGAAAATCAATGTTATAATGGTGTAAAAAGCAATCAGACTTGCTAAAATAATATTGATGGCATTTGTTTTTTCAGCAAGTGAGCTATTGATATTGATTGCAATGATAAATAATAAAGTTACAATTCCTAAGACTCTATGCATACCCAAGTAACTAACGATATTTTCAATCCATTCAATCTTTTTCCGAAAGGTTCTAACAATAACAAGATGTGCTCCTAAAAGGAAGCAAATAACCAATTGAAAGATTACCGTGACAAGATTCCATTCAAAAGTCCAAGCTATAAAACACAATATTGCATTGGCTAAAATGAAGTAAGGAATATACCACTTGAAACTGATGTTGGCAAAGTTGGCCCACCAATCTAATTTTTGTTTGTTATCCCCTTTTTTAATCTTTTGCAAATGAACGAAGAAAGTCAATAAGAGTATGGACAGTGAAACTGAAAGGCCATAAAGTAAATAAGAATTGGCTGGATCAATTTGGTGTTTGTTGTATACATATGCAATAAGTCCAATCCAAATCATAAATAGAACTAGTCCAGATATTTTTCTGATGTAAGATTCTGTTTTGCTTAGCTCAGGATCTTCGTCCGAGTTGGGTTCGCTGTACTTGTAATAAATTAGTCCAAAGTTTTTAGAGTTGTAAGATTTGGCCTTTCCTCTTTCAAACAAGAATGCAAAAATATAGGTAGGATACAAAGTCATGATCAATGCTAAAAAACTTAACAAGAAATGAAATGTGACTATATTAAATACAAAAGCAGATGGATTGGTCTTCATGTAAAGATCCAAGGGGATCACAAATCCTTGCGAAAATTTTGTAATAAACAAAATGATGATTGCAAGAATTACTAAATTCAAGGATGAGCAAATTAATGCTTTAAATAGATTTCCTAGCTTAATCTTACTAAGGTAATTGATTAATTGATTTGCGTAAGCCATATAATTAAGTTACAAAAAGTATCCTTAAAATAACAATTATAATAAAGTGCTTACTATTAAGATAAGTAATCCTTGTCCAAGCGTAAAATTAAAAATGAAAATTTTAGTTCAGGTAAAAAGAAGTATATTAGTCACTTATAATACCTTTATTCATGACGACCTCCATTAGCATTCCGCTACATTGTGCTTTGATGTTGATCTCATCTCCAAGCTTATATTGGTCTAATTTTGCTGCTTGATTTGACTCAAGAGTTACCAAAACCTGGCTTTCATCAGATCTTCCCAGTAAGACAACCGGTGCATCTTGATTGTCTTCCATTTTCTTTTGAATGATTCCATTGACCTGAATAACTTTACCGATGTATTTTTTATTGGCCTGGGTTTCATTTTTGTTAAACTCACTGAAGAGGGCAGATGCGCTTATGGCTTTTATGGCTTTTTTGTTTTTAATATTTGCTTTGGGAAGGTTCATGAATATAAAATATCCCAGCACGAGTAGAACCAGAAGTCCAATAATAAATCTTACAAGTTTTTTCATTCTATTTTGGATTGTAGGAGAGGTAAAGTTTTACATCGATGGTTCTGGATATGCCAAGTGTTTCAGAATCCATGGCTACCACTTGCGGTAATCTTTCTTTCATAAGTTTGTTGATCTGTTCCATATTTCCTTCTTCAATTTGGAAACTAAAATCCGATTCAACATCGATGCCCCCATCATTTTTCACATAGCAAATTGCTGTTGCTATCATTTGTCTTTTGTATTCACCAATATATAATGGTCCTCGAACTTTGATTTCGTATCTGCCTGGTTTGTTGATGTTTATTTTATTAGGATTAACGATTTTCCCTTCAAAATTAAATTTACGATAACCATCTAGATTGATTCTATCGCTATTATAAGCTCTGTCGATGGCTCCTAGTTCGAACTCCCAGGATTTCATCAGCCCTACAAAATTTACGGTTGCATTGGTAAAGTCAACATCGCTGTATACTTGGTAGTTGTTGGCCTCAACATCCATAAATTTGCTAGAAGATTTGACATAGAGGTGACCGGTTCTTGTATCATAAGATTGTGCGAATGCACAAGAGGCGATGCAGATAAGGTATATGAGGAGAAAAATTTTGTTCATGAATCAGATTTGTGGCTGCAAAAATAATCCAGCTTTTGGGAGATGACAAGGTTTATGGGGATTTAACTTTATTTTATTGAGATGTATTGCGGTTCAAAGATGGATGAAGTATAAGAAGCCAATATCCTATAGTTCAAACAAGTATCTGAGGTAAATAAGGAAAAATCCACATCATCGGTACCTAAAAAAGCAGTGAACGGACATTAGACTTAAAATCCCATCAGATTATAGAACTAATGGATACGCTTACAATTTAAGAAAAGAGCTATAACACTATCAACCAGAAAAGAACGATCGATTGTTCTTATCAATGCCAAAAGCTGGACAGTCAAAAGCACTTGATAGCCTACTAATCTGGAAAGGCTTAACCAAGGAAATCAAAGACAAGCATAAGAACTTTATCAACTTTAAACAGGTCAGAACCAGTGTGATCACTCATTGGTAGAAGCAATATAGTTTACGTCAGGTGCAGTACATGGCAGGGCATAAATACGTGAGTAGTACGGAGAAGTATCTGGAGAATCATACGGAGGATTTACTGGCGGATATTGATATGTATCATCCGTTTTGAAAAATAGAGAATCATTTAGGATAAAAATACGTTATCTTTATACAATTAAAATTAGAAGTCATGGAAGGAGTATTGTATGTCACGGATCAAGAGAACAAGAAAAAGTTTGTACAAATCGATATGGAAAAGTACAGCGAAATCATTGAAGACATTTTAGATATTTTGGTCATAGAATCGAGAAAAGACGAAGAGTCAGTTCCAATGGATGATGTTATAAGAGAGTTGAAGGAAAATGGGAATCTAGATAAATATGTATAAGGTTATAGTTGCTAAATCTGCGATTAAGGAATTATCAAAACTCCCTTCAAAAGAATCCTTAAGGCTATCTGAAAAAATCAATGAACTTAAAGACGATCCTCGTCCTCCAGGTTGCATTAAGCTGACTGGAAGGAAAGATGAATACAGAATTAGGCTTGGAAATTATCGAGTACTTTATACTATTGAGGATAAAATATTGCTAGTACATGTGATAAAAGTTGGAGATAGGAAAGACGTTTATTAAGCTCTTTGCTCCACGAAAACTTCCGGTCCCTTGCGAATTGGCTTATAGCAGTGAAGCGGCGTTCGTCGGGTCTCCCTCGCACACATACCGCGACAGAGCACTTCGTTGGCTCCCAGTCTTTCCTCACTTCGTTTGTCATTCCTTTATCACGGTCTGCGTCTCGGTCGGCCTCCTCACCGTCTGCTCTATTGTCTATGATTCTGATCTCCTTCGTCGACCATACTCATATCCACCGCAGCCTTAGCGTTATGCGGCCTGCTAGACTCACTCGGCTGCGTCAGTCGG
>JAHDIE010000052.1 GCA_020630955.1 Saprospiraceae bacterium | reverse complement strand
TGTTCATTATGATTTTTTCTTTGTCAACGTTCTATACAGAAGATTTGTTGGTAATTCAAAGCAATAAATCAAAACCTTGAGAAATAAGAGACATTCCATTATAAAAATCCATGGACCGAACAATGCCATCGTTTTTACTATAAACAATGACTTTCTTGGGACCATCCAGTGAGACATAAGATCTTTGATCGACAATAAGGTTTTCAAAGAGATGATTAGACAAACTATAATCTTCTGCCGATCCCGTCCCCCAAAAATCTGCTTGATCTACTGGATCATTTTCCATATCTATTATAGGATCTAAAGGGCGTTGCAAACTAAAAGTATATCCTGTGGCTTCATCATCCTCAAATGCATCAGAGAGATTCCAAATAAAAGATCCAAAATATTCATCATGGTGAGGGCTTACCCGAATAGAGTCTTCGAAGAAAGTCCAGCGATTCCTGAGGGTTACAACCTGCGGATAGTAGGGCCAATTCAAAGTGCCTTCAATTCGATCAATTTTCTCTTCGACAACAAAAGTATTTGCTTCTATTTGATTGATGAGCCTTACACGCAATACATTATCTGTATAACTTTTAACTTCATATGAAATTGAGTTCATTTCAAAACGCCGATAGTTGCTTTGCTGCCCTAGAACAGGGTTACCAAAATCTATGTGTGATTGGCCCATTAAGCCTTCAGAACCATTGCCATATACCAAACCTTCAACAAATCTAATTTCCTCATAATTGGTTTCCGCAGTACTCGACAATGAAAACAATTCTATATAGGTGCCTCTTTGTTCTGTTTCAATACGAATATAGGTATGACCACAAGCTACGTTTCGAAAATCTATTTCACCAAGCGCATTGGTTGTACTACATGCCATTTTATTTATTCTATCGATTGCATCCTCTTTTGAGGCATATAATTCTACGAGTACAGCTTCCATCGGCTCTTTGATTTGACATAAGGTATTCTGACAAATCCAAACAGTAAGATTTAATTTACATGTTTCCTCAAGAGGAGCTATAACGCATTGAGGACAGGCAGGACAGCTTGAACAATCAATACAATCATCACATTTGTCTCCACAAGAAGAAACAAGAAAAACCATCAATATCGTGATCACAACTTTAACCATTCCTGAAAATAATAATTAGTTCATTTCAAAGTATTGAATAAAACCAAAAAAACCATCGATTTATGATCATCAAGTTTTACTTTTAAGCTTGGACGACATTCTGAGATTTTTCATCCAAATTCGTCTTTAAAGATCGTAGCATGAAAGAAACATTATTGGCCACTGCGTCCAAAATTAAACCATACATTCATAGAACTCCAGTACTCAGCAGTAGTAAAATCAATCAGATTTCAGGGGCAAACCTTTACTTCAAATGTGAAAATTTTCAGAGAATGGGAGCATTCAAAATGCGGGGTGCCATCCATGCCATTCTTAATTTAACACAAGAAGAAAAAAGCCGCGGAGTGGTCACCCACTCCTCCGGAAATTTTGCGCAAGCAGTTTCACTGTCTGCAAATTTACTTGGAATAGAGGCACAAATTGTCATGCCTTCTTCTGCTCCACAAGTAAAACAAGATGCCGTTGCTGGATACGGAGGCAAAATTACCATCTCTGAGCCTACCTTGGAAGCAAGACAAGCTGCAGCCGATAAAATTATTGTAGAAACTGGCGCTACCTTCCTTCATCCATCCAACAATATGGATGTAATTTTAGGTAATTCCACAGCCGCAAATGAATTGCTAGAAGACTACCCATTACTAGACATAATATTGTCACCTATTGGTGGTGGAGGACTGATCGCTGGTACTGCTTTGGCTGCCCGTTACTTAGGCAAGGATTGTATCACCATCGGAGGAGAACCATTACTTGTAGATGATGCATTTCGTTCACTCCTAAGCGGCAAAATAGAAACCAACCAAAGAATTGATACTGTTGCTGACGGATTGAGAACAACATTGGGAGACATTAATTTTCCAATCATACAACAGCACGTTTCAGAAATCATAAGAGTAGAAGAACATGAAATAATATCAGCAATGAAATTAATTTGGGAGCGAATGAAAATCATCGTTGAGCCTTCTAGTGCAGTACCTTTTGCAGCAGTACTTAAAAACCCTGACCAATTTGCTGGCAAGAAGGTCGGTATCATCCTCAGCGGAGGAAATGTAGATCTAAGCAAATTACCATTCTGATCATGAGCACCTACGAACGCATACAATCAAAAGGTAATTATCAAATTCCTGATTACTACACCGTGATAAAAACCATTGATATGCACACTGGAGGAGAACCTCTTAGGGTCATCATCGATGGCTTTCCTACCCTATTAGGTAACTCTGTACTGGATTTTAGAAATTTTCTGAAAGAAAACCATGATCACCTAAGGACAGCTTTAATGTTTGAACCTAGGGGGCATGCAGATATGTATGGTTGTCTTTTGACACCGCCCAATGACCCCTCGGGAGATTTTGGAATTATCTTCATGCATAACGAAGGTTATAGCACGATGTGTGGTCATGCCATCATAGCTATCTCCACATTGGCCGCCGAAATGGGTTGGATAGACATAAAAGAGGGAGAAAATAAAATTGAAATTGATGCACCCTGTGGTAGAATTAGATCATGGGTTGAGGTTTCAAATGGAAAAGTAAAAGGCGTAAAATTTCATTGTGTTCCCTCCTTTGTTGTGGGACTAGACCGTATTATCCGTCATCCTCAATTGGGTGAAATCAAATATGATTTGGCCTATGGAGGAGCTTTCTATGCTTATGTTGATATGCAAAAAAATCAATTTGATTTTGCTTTGCATGCAAAGGACTATCAGCAGATCATCAAAGTTGGTAAAGAAATAAAACAATTGGTTATTCAAAATGACCATGACATCAAACATCCTTTTGAAGATGATCTATCCTTTCTATATGGAACCATCTTTATCGATCGTTCTTCAAACCCTGGCATTGATAGCAGGAATGTTTGTGTTTTTGCAGATGGAGAAGTGGATCGTTGTCCTACTGGTTCTGGTGTATCAGGCAGAATGGCCATCCATCATCTTCGCAATGAACTCGACATAGGACAGTTTATGAAGATTGAAAGTATCATCGATACTGTCTTTAAAGGTTCTATTGTTGAAGAGAAAAAATTTGGGCCCTTCAACGCTGTTATCCCTCAAGTGGAAGGAACTGCACATATCGTTGGAAAACATGAGTTCATGATCGATCCTGGTGATCCATTGGCTAAAGGATTTTTATTGAGATAAATTATAGAAGCTTAAAGGGTTGATTCTTCCTCACTAAGTGTCTACTTTTGCCTTTCTATTTTTGGCATTCAAAATTGAAAAATCAATTCTACCTATGTTCTGGAAAAAAAAGAAACCTACGATTATACCCATCGATGTAACCGATCAAAACTTTAATGATATCGTACCAAATGCAGATAAGCCAGTCATGTTGGATTTTTATGCAACATGGTGTGGACCTTGCAAGGTGTTGGCACCTATCATGACAGAACTGGCGACAGAATATGATGGAAGAGCAATCATTGCAAAAGTTGATGTGGACAAAAATCCGCAACTTTGTGCACACTTTAAAGTTAAAAGCATGCCTACCTTGATGTTTTTCAATAAAGGCAAATATCAAGAAAGGTTTAGTGGACTTGTTCCTAAACCTAATTTAGAAGAGATACTAAACATGTACATCGCTGATGATTACGAAGAAGAAGAATAGCAATCCTTTACTGTCTAAGCTTTAAACACTATCCTTTCACATCCAGAAACTTAATGAAAGGCTGTTGGTAATACCGCTTCCCAGTTGCCGAAGCGATTGCATTTGCCAAAGCTCCTCCAGCAGGAGGCAAGGTTGGTTCTCCTAATCCAGTGGGATCATTTTCTGATTCTACAAAGTGGACTTCTACTTCTGGAGCTTCATCACATCGAATAAGTCTATAGTTATGATAATTTGTTTGTTGTGTTTGACCATCTTTAAATTCAAAATTACCATACATGGCATGCCCTATTCCATCCACTATTCCGCCTTCGATTTGATTGATGGCAGCCAATCGATTGATAACAATACCACAATCTACAGCACATACTACTTTCTTCACCTGAGGCACATCATTCACCATTTCAATTTCAGCAACTTCAGCGACATAGGTATTGTGCGAATAGTAGGCAGAAAACCCAAGATGCTTTCCTTGACCTCTATTTATCCAGTCTGATTTTTCCTTGGCAAGCTTGATAACTCCTACAAATTTATCTACTTCATAATTATGCTCTTCTCCGATTGGATTATTTTTCGCTTCCGCAAATAAATCCAGTCGCAACTGAATAGCATCTTGACCCAACTCATCGGCTAATTCATCAAAAAATGCTTGTTCTGCGTAAGCTAAGAAATTTGCATAAGGTGCTCGCCATGCTCCCGTTGTAAAGTTGGTTTCAAGTTGGTGACAATCTACTCTATAATTCGGAACTGCACCAGCTGGAAAGTTACTAGGCATAGCTCCAAACATGGACCCATTGTAGAATGCTTCTGTCAAGTGATAGGCTGTCAATTTCCCATTGACTACTCCGGCTTTGATTCTATAAGCAGAAGCTGGCCTGTAGGTTCCGGCAAGCATATCGTCTTCTCTTGAAAAAATCAATTGAATTGGCACTCCTGCTTTTTGAGAAATTTCTGCTGCTTCTTCAGCGAAATCACCATAAAGTCTTCTTCCAAAACCCCCTCCCATTCGAGTCATTCCTACCGACACTTTTCCGTAATCATCCTCTTCGTACCCTAATACTTTTCCAACTCTTGCTTGTGTCCATTGTGGCGTTTGTATTGGACCTTTAATTTCAGCGCCTTCGCTCGTCACATTTGCGTAAAAGTTCATGGGCTCCATACAAGCATGAGGAAGAAAGGGTGCTTCGTAATATTTTTCCAAGACATAATCCGCTTCCGCAAATGCCTTTTCTACATCTCCATCGACTCTTCTTGGTTCATCAGATAGTTTGCTACTATATTCCTTCAACTCATTGGAATGATCAATAGAATTTTCCAATTTCCCTACATTCTTCCAATTGACAACGAGAGCTTTTTTACCTTTCATGGCAGCCCATGTTGAATTCGCGACCACAGCAATTTTATTTCCAAAACGAATCACTTGTTCTACCCCATTTATGGCTTTAGTAGCTGAATCGTCAAAGCTATCCAACGCTTGGCCAAAAGCAGGTGGTCTTAATGCAACAGCATATTTCATGCTTTCAATTTGGGTATCGATTCCAAATAATGCCTGACCCGTAAGGATACCCTCCATATCTACATTGGTCTTTGATTGACCAATGATATTAAAATCTTTTGGTTGCTTTAGTTGCACCTCTGTTGGAACCTCACGAGTTGCAGCTTCACTTGCCAGTTCTCCATAACCAAAGGTTTCTCCAGCAGGGGAGGTAATTACTCCATTTGAAATACTGCAATCTTCTGGATTCACATTCCATTTTTCTGCCGCAGTGTCTAATAACATTTTCCGAGCCGTTGCACCGGCATTTCTAAGGCTTTCCCAGCTTTGTCTGATGGATTGACTACCACCTGCAACCTGACGATCAAAGTCACTTGACAATGGGCTTTGCTCTACCACTACATCTTTCCAATCAACATCAAGTTCTTCTGCGACTATCATCGGCATAGAAGTTTTTACATTCTGCCCTATTTCGGGATTTGGAGACATGATGGTTACTAAACCTGTATCTCCAATTTTTAAATATGCATTGATATCAAACCACTCATTGGGTATTGGGAGCGCCGGAATTAATTTTGCAGCAACGGCTTTACTTTCTGATTGGCATCCTGTTAGAAGATTAAAACCTAAGAGCATCCCTCCGCTTGTCGCGAGGGAAACCTTCATAAATTTTCTTCTTGATTGGTTGGTATTAATTGGTGTATTCTTTGTCATTAATTTATTGTTTGGAGGCCGTTTTGATTGCTTTTTTAATTCTGATATAAGTTCCGCATCTACATATATTCCCTCTCATGGCATCATCAATTTCTTCATCTGAAGGTTTAGGATTGGAGGCTAGCAATGCAGCGGCACTCATAATTTGTCCAGATTGACAGTAACCACATTGAGGAACATCATGTTCCCTCCAAGCATTTTGAAGAGGATGGTTGGCATCATCCGATAGACCTTCAATGGTGGTAACTTCTTTTTTAATTGAAGAGACTGGTACACTGCATGATCTAATGGCCTTTCCATCCAAATGTACAGTACAAGCACCGCATTGAGCTATTCCGCATCCATACTTGGTTCCTACAAGCCTTAACTCATCCCTCAAAACCCAAAGAAGTGGAGTATCTGCATCAACATTTACAGTTTTGGATTGTCCATTTATATTCAAATTAAATTCAGGCATAATCTTGTTTTTAGCTTTCAACCAATATACAACATATTTGTGCAAACTAAGATGGGAAAAGACAAGATAGATTTGATAAAATAGATTTGGTAGTTCAACCTAATCACCAATTTTTAATTTGGCATGCAATTTCTGGGCAGATCCATTTGTCAGATTTCTAAAATCTTGGTCAGCAAGCTTTAGATCTACCTCAAAAGACTTTTTACATGAGCTACCATCTCCTTAAGCTAATTCTCCGAATAATTCAGTTGTAGACATTCTATGTCCATCTTCAACTTTGGCAATGCTAAGAATTTATCCTTCCAGTTCTTAAAGACATGTCTTAGTCTGAATTCACAGATATATGTAAATCAATAGACTTTTAATGTGCTGTTATTCTCATACCATCAAATCAGTTTTTATTGCCCCCCGAAATATGGTGGAAAAACCAGCAAGATTAGCCAAGAATTCTATCAAATTAGTACATTAAGCTATATATTTATACAAAATATAGTAAGTACTCACTCATTTATTATGTCTGATAAGAAAAACAAAATACTAACTACAGCATTAAGATTGTTTGCAAATCATGGATATGATGCAGTTTCGACTGCTAAAATAGCAAAGAGATCGAGGGTTTCTGAAGCTTTAATTTTCAAGCATTACAAGAATAAGATTTCCTTATTGGATGCTGTAGTTTCTGAAGGGCAAGAAAAATTCAAACTAAAATTTGCAGATATTATATTGGAACAAAAACCCCAAATACTGGTATCAAAATATATTGATCTTGCCTTTAAAATAAGAGATCAAGAACTCAATCACTGGAAATTAGCATACAAATTAAGAACTGACCCTATCTACAAAGTCAACATTTATAATAAGCCAATTCTTGAGGCATTGAGCAAAGCCTTTAAAGCAATGAAAATAAAAGATCATACGATAGAAGCACAACTTTTAATGCACACCATAGATGGAATTTTTATCAACTTAATCTCAGGAGAGCTAAAAAATAAAACAAAATTAAAAACACAATTGAAAAAAAAATATAAGCTTTAGTTTAATATCAAATGATTAATAAGTAAGTACTTACTTATATAAATTCTCATAATGTATTAAAAAATAAATAATATTGAATGCAGAATCGCAATACTAAGCTTCGAAAAAATTGAAACCATGAAATTTCAAGAACAACGCAATAAATTATTCAAAATGTTCATCCTTTTAGGGCTTGCATTTTTCTTCTTGATCAATTTTGGTCATTGGCTCAATTACAGACCAGTAAAAAGTAGAATTGATCGTTTTGCTGAAATGAATTTAGAAAGAACTCAAGTTTCATTCTTAAGTTATATAGAACATAATGCACGCCTCAAAGAAATATTGATGCTTAAGTTAGATGGTATTGAAGAGGCTATTCCTATGATCTTAGTCAATGATGCTGAACTTCAAAATTTGATCAATACGGTCAACAATAAAAATTGTCATGTTTCAAAAATTGCTCAAAGCTATGAGATCAATTTTCATTGCGAACAAAGTTTGACAGTACAATTAAAAGATTTGCGAAGGACTGCTTGGCTTGGGGGGATAAATTATGCAATTATTGGTGGCTTAATAGTAATACTTGTGGGATTTTTTACTTCCAGAAAAATGAGCGATGAAAAATTTGCAGACAATTTTATCTGAATAGTAATCCACCCCCAATTTACTTCAAGTCGGGTCTCGTTGGTCTTACTTCTATTTTGCTTGGAAGTGTTCTAGGATTCATATTTAATAAATCTAATACCAGTTTACCAATGTCTTCTGGCTGTATTTTCCATCCATCATTAACATTTGGTTCATGGTTGTTAAAATAGGAGGCTACTGATCCTGGCATGATGGTACTCACTTTGATATTATAAGGCCTAAGATCAAGCATAGCAGCTTGGGTAAAGCCAACCAGTCCAAACTTACTAGCATTGTATGCAGTACCTTTGGCAAAAAAGTTGGTACCAGCTAGACTGGCTATGGTGATAAGGTAGCCTTCTGATTTCTTAAGCTCAGGAATTGCTGCTTTTGTACTATTGAATACACCCGTTAGGTTGATATCGATCACATCATTCCACTCTTTACTGGTCATTTCATCGATGGGAGCAAAATTTCCTATTCCAGCATTGGCTACAAGGACATCCAATGCACCAAATTGTTCAATCGTTTTTTGAATTGCATTTTCTTCATCTTTTAAATTTCTCACATCGGATTGAATACCAAGAACTTCATTAAAGCCTTCTGATTTCAATAAATTAATTGATTGATTCACGGTTTCGATATTTCTACCTGTGATGGCTACCTTCATGCCAGCATTTAAAAGTACCTTAGCAATACCGAGGCCAATTCCTTTTGAACCTCCAGTGATTAAAACTGTTTTCATATAAAACGATATATTTTGAAAAACTCTTGGATTATATATTTATCGCAACTTACTGCATTTTTTGCAACCTTATATGTCAATTACTTAGCAAATGCAATGCCTATTAACGGTCTTAGCTCTGCTGAGGTTTCAGATATGTACGATAATTTGTTGGTTCCAGCGGGATTTACTTTTTCTATCTGGGGTGTAATTTACTTATTGCTTTCATGTTACTTTATATATTATGGAACTTGTCTTTTAAAAAAAGAAAGCTCAATAGTCCTTCAGTTTGAAAAATATGCAATATTGTTTATTCTTTCGTCCATTCTTAATGGGCTTTGGATGATATTTTTTCATCATTTGCAATTGGGGATTACGGTGTTGTTAATGATAGGAATATTGATTTGCTTAACAAGGTTATTCTTAAAAACCCAAAATCAAATCCAACTCTCACTTTGGCCAAAATTTGCTTTTGAAGCATATTTTGCTTGGATTAATGTAGCCATGGTGGCAAATATTTGTGCTTTCCTAACCAAAATTGAATGGAATGGGTTTGGAATTGCGGAGATCAATTGGGCTTATGCCATCCTAGGTGTCCTCATTACTTTAGGTATCTATATTTCATTCAAATTCAAAACCATCATATATCCTCTTGTCATTTCTTGGGCGATATACGGCATACATTCTAATTTGTCAGAATCAGCCAATTATCCAATTTTTATAAAATTCACTTTGATCATTTCAATCATTTTTGCACTTATAGCTGCTACCAATGTAGCACGAGATATGTTGAGAAATAGTGTAGCAGACTAGGTTTAATTTGAAGAAATACAAAAGGGAAGATGATCAGAAATCATCTTCCCTTTTGTTTTGTCATCTTATAAATTACTCATTCTTTTCTTGAGTTGAGGAATTATCAAAATTACTACCTCCTGCTCCATTATTACATCCATCTATGAATGCTTCAAATATTGCTCCTACTTCTACTTCAAAAGGTGCTTCTAAAATAATTTCTGTTTCTGAATCATAATCGATAATCAATCCAGATGCAATCAATTGGCCAGAAGTAATGGTTCCGCTTGATTCATTGTCTGCAAAATTATTGACATCAGAATTATCACCTAAATTAGTGCCAACCAAATCAAGACTTGGAGGACAAGGGAATTCTTCAACACAGAAATTATCTAGCCAGAAGGTTTTTGATTCAGTTATATAAGAAGTAGTACTTATGTGAAAAGCCAGCTGAATTACACCAGAATAATCACCAAGATAATAGGAGAAGCTCTCCATTGGTTCAGTAAAACTATCCGTTCCACTCCAAGTTTGTAATACATCCCACATATCAGATGTAGATTCTTTGATTAACAAATTAATTTGGGTTTCAGGACCGATTTCAGATGCTGTTAAATCATTAAGTCCAACAAACAAATCCATACTTACTTGATAATTGACAGTATTTCCAAGATCAAAAGTAGGAGATATAAACCAATCGTTCGATCCAATCTGGCCTACTCCTGTCCCAGCTGCTATATCTGAATTTAGGGCCGAAACAAACCAAGATGTATAATCATTATAATTCATAGGACCTGTAGCAATTGTTCCATCGGAGGCAGTTTGCCAGCATTCCATTCCATTACTATCATATAAGTTTAATCCATTAAAATTTTGACAATATTCTGGTTCGACTGGCAAACAGGAAGTCCTAAAATAAAAAGGTCCTGCCCAAATACTTTCATCATCCATTCCACAATAAGATCTAACATAAAATTTATACTCTGTATCTTCATTTCCACCAGTCCATGTAAAAATATTATCACTTATTCCAGAAAATGTAGGTTCTCCTGAAGGCACCGTTATAGACCCCATTATTTCAATATCCCATATATCAGCTAATCCATTCTCTTCCCATTTTAATTCTGCCCCAACAGGAGTGAAATTACTTGCAGATAACATGGATGGGTTTGGACAGCTTGGAATTTCTTCAATACAGACATCATCTAAAGTTAAATAAAAACCATCAACGCCTCCTGGCATGATGTGCCAAGCAATATGAACCTCCCCGACAAAAGAACTCAAATCAATAACAACTTCCGTAAAAAAAGGATTTTCAATGATATCATTTGTTTTCAATGTAGCTGTAAAGTCAATAGGGTTTGCACCTGTGGTCGAAAGAAGCACTTCATAATCATTTGTTATTGTTAAAAAATCCGATTTCACAAAATACCTAAGTTGCTCATTACCTGTTAATGTAATTTTGGGGGAGATCAAATAGTCATCGTTATCCCCATTTTTAGCAAAGGAATAAAAACGAAATTCAGAGCCAGTATTCACCCATAATCTATCATCTTGATTTGCGTTATTTACAATCCAACAATCTTTTGTTACTGAATTCTGATTGAAGGACTCGCAAAAAGGCATTAAAGCAGAACACAAGGTAGAAAAAGTAAATGGTCCTGACCAATCACTTTGCTCGTTACCTCCACAATTTGCCCTAACATAAAAATCATAATCTCGATTTGGTAAACCCACAAAAGTAAACGGGTTTGCCCCAACTCCAGACGCTGTTGGAATACCGGTCGGATTAAAACCAACATCTCCTATTTCTAAATCCCATGCAGTTGCACTTCCTGTCTCTATCCATCCAAGATCTGCGCTAGTATCGGTCAAACTTGTTGCATACAATGAAGTTGGGCTAGGCAATGGACAGGTTGGAATTATCTCAACACAAAAATCATCTATGATTAATCCTGAATAAACTTCCGTTTGCATAGTTGTTCTAATTGCAATATGAACATCTCCCGTAAATGTACTTAAGTCAATAATATTCTCTTGAAAGTTTATATTTTCTGCATTAAATGAAGGAATAATAGTAGTAGTAAAATCACTGACATCAATGCCTGTTGTGGATAATAATATCTCCATTGAAACTGGTTCTTGACTTGATTCGACCTTATGATAAAAACGCAATTGTTCAGAACCAGATAAAGTGATTTTAGGAGAGATCAAATAATCATCTTGGGTTCCTGCACCGTAGGTAAATATTCTTGCTGCCTGACTACCATATGCATTATAAAAATTCCCTTGAAGATTCCATTGATATAAATCCTGATTACCATCGATTACTGTCCAACATGATTCAGAGGTCGAACCTAATTCAAAATCTTCGCAAAATGGATCTAAAGCCTCACAAAGTGTTGTAAAAGTATAAGGTCCTTTCCATTCACTTTCATCACCAGCTCCACAATTAGAACGCACATAAAAATCATAGCTAGTCTCTTCTTGCCCACCTGACCAAATATAGCTTGAAGTTAATACAACAGGGTCTGTAGGAACTCCTGTAGGAGAAAAACCATGAACACCAATCTCAAAGTCCCTAATTAAAGCTGAGCCCATTTCTGTCCATATCAACTCTGCCCCATTTGTCGAAATATTAACAGCCCCAATATTAGATGGAGAAGGACAAGTAGGTATAGTTTCGATACATATATCATCAAAATACAAGTGAGTATAACTTGGATTGGTGGAATTTTCTATCACGGCAATATTCACAGGACCATTAAATCCTGATAAGTCAATGGTTATTTTTTCGTATTCATGATTGGTATAAGAACTCAGTGGCAATATCACTGTTGTAAAATCTGCTATTTCTCCTCCTGTCGAAGATAACTTCACTTCAAATGATCTGGTATATTCTTGATATTGATTCTTGTGATAAAAACTTAATTGCTCATTTCCTGTTAAATTAATTGTTGGAGATATAAGCCAATTTTCCGTTTCAGAAATGGTCCCATAAATAGAAGCTGAAAAATATCCAGATTTTGCATTGGATTGATTTCCTAAATTCCAAAAATATTGATCTTCATCTACATTATATATTTTCCAACAATCTCTTGTTTCAGAGGTTGGCTCGAAACTCTCACATAAATTACTAACCAGACTGCAATCCGTTTTAAAACGTAAAGGACCTGTCCAACTACTTGTACCGTCCGAAATACAATTAGACCGAACATAAAAATCATATTCAGTATCATTATCACCTAAGGACCATAGATAAGCATTACTAGTTATATTGGATTCTGTTGGAATTCCAGTAGGCGTTAAACCTGCTTCAACAATCTCAACATCCCAAATATTTGCAGTTCCAAATTCACTCCACATTAATTCTGCACCATTATCCGTTGTATAATTAGCAGTTAAAGATTCAACAACTGGGGCTGGGCATAAAGGCATCGTTTCAATACAAATATTATCCATGTAAAAACTATAATATGATAAACTAGCAGGTGGTAAATACCAAGCCAAATAAACAGGTCCAGTATAATCGCTTAAATTAACTAATGCTTCTTTAGTTTGATTATTAGAATATAAGTCAGAAGCAATTAGGATTTGATCAAAATCTGCGATTTCTTTTCCAGCTGTTGATAATCTTAATTCAAATTCAACATTATGGTTGGTTGAGTAATCAAAGCGCAAAAGCTCATTTCCTGTAAGTTCAATTAATGGACTAATCAACCAATCATCATTTTCTTCTCCTCGACAGTAAAATGAGGCAAGTTCATTACCTAAAACATTAGTATCAAACACCCATTCATTTGAATTGGTACCATTTTTTATTGTAGTCCAACAAGTTTCTGTATTAGAATCAAAGGTTTCACAAAACAAATTAAAAGATTCACAAGTAGTATTAAACTGATGTGGTCCTGACCATTCACTAAATTCTGTCATTCCACAATCAGATCTAACGTAAAATTCATATTGAGTATTCTCAGAGCCAGCATCCCAAAAATACTCTGTATTGGTTATTCCACTAACTGTTGGAATTCCGGAGGGAATAAAATTTGACAAACCTATTTCTATATCCCAAGATTGAGCATCTCCTAATTCTTCCCATTGCAAATTGGCTTCGGTTAAGGTAACATCTGATACTGACAAATTTGTAGGAGCTAAACAATCTGGCACTAAGTCAATACAAAAATCATCTACCACAAATTCATAATATACTGGTATGTTTGAAGGGATATGAATAGCGATAAATACTTCTCCACTATAATCAGTAAGATCTATTTCCATTTTTTCAAAATCCACATTGGTAAATTGAGTTAAAGGCATTATCTCTTCTGTAAAGTTGGACAGATCAGATCCTGTTGTCGATATTTTTATGGAATGAGAGTAAGGATAGTTAGCATTGGTCTTATGATAATATGACATTAATTCATTTCCAGTTAATGTAATTGGAGGAGAAATTAACCAATCATCATTTTCATAATAATCAAAACTAAAAAACACGGCAGCCTGGTCTCCTTCATTGGAGCCATAATTAGAAGAAAATGTCCAGGTATCATCACCACCTTGATTGACAATATTCCAGCATGATAAAGTTGTTGAGCTGCTGTTAAAACTTTCACATAAATTTGAAAAAGGATCACAATTCGTTTTAAACTCAAATGGACCAACCCAATCACTATAATCAGACATGCCACAATTGGATCGAACATAGAACTCATATTCTGTATTGGCAACGCCACCATTCCAAGAATATGGATTACTTAATAATAATGCATCAGTTGGTGTTCCAGTTGGAATAAATCCTTTCTCACCAATTTCCAAGTCCCAGATAAATGCACTTCCGTTTTCATCCCAACTTAGTTCAGCTCCGGTGGAACTGATGTTTGTTGCCATGCCGCTAAGTACTCCAGGGGAAGTACAAGACGGCACTAGCTCAACACATATTTCATCTAAAAATACTCCATTTGAATAATAAGTACTTATCGGTAAATGCCAAGCTATATTTACATTTCCAGTGTAGGCACTTAAGTCAATGATGACTTCTTTATAATAATCGTTATTGTATGCTGTGTTTGGTATGAGTACTGTGTCAAAATCCTCAAGATCTACACCAGTTGTCGACAATAAAACTTCAAATTCCTTAGTATTAAAACCTGAAGCAACTTTATAATAAAAACGCAATTGCTCAGAACCAGTTAATGTAATCGTTGGAGATATTAACCAATCATTATTTTCATTTCCATAAAAGACTGCACCTTGATCTCCAAAAAGTGGATCTAGATTATTGAATTTCCATATATTAGAATCATTATTTGCATCGATAATACTCCAGCATTGGTCAGTAGTAGAATCACTATCAAAAGATTCACAGAATGGATTGAGTGGAGCACATGATGTTTCAAAGTTATGAGGACCTGACCAATCACTAACTTCCCCAAGGCCACAATCAGCTCTAACATAATAATCATAACTTGATTCCGGCATTCCAGAATTCCAAGTATATGTAGTTGTAAAAATTGAAGGATCAGTAGGTAACCCAGTTGGACTAAAATCCCCTGGACCAATTTCAAGATCCCAAATATTTGCACTACCTGATTCTGTCCAAATTAAATCTGCTTGGCTATCAAATATATTTTCCGAAGTTAATAAAGTCGGATTAGGCTTTGGACAAGTTGGGATGGTTTCAACACATACCTCATCAATATAGAGGTAAGTACTATTCTCTGTGCCTTCTGGAATGTACCATGCAATATTAATATCTCCTGAATAGCTAGAAAGGTCAATGATAACTTCTTCATATTCACCATTATTAATGGTGGTGCTTTCAAATAACTTTGTTGTGAAGTTGGACAACTCCCTACCTGAAGTTGATAGCAGAAGGTCATATTCAATCGGAATTAGATCCTGGCTCACTTTGTGATAGTATCTTAATTGCTCCCCACCTGTTACTGTGATGGTCGGAGAGATCATCCAAGTACTAGCATAAGAGGAATATATTGAAGCACTCTGATCTCCAGAAAAGGACGTACCACTATTCAGATACCAACCAGTACCCTCAATCGGATGCTCTAAAGTCCAGCAGTCTTCAGTACCAGAGTCAGAGTCGAAACTTTCACAAAACCCTAAGAATGGATCGCAGTCCGTTTTAAATGTAAAAGGTCCTGACCATATGCTTTCATCATCTACTCCACAATATGATCTGACGTAGAAATCATAGGATGTATTAGGCAATCCTGTATTCATTGTGAAAGGATTGGATGTAATATTTGTTTCTGTTGGCAATCCAATCGGATCAAATCCACTCAAACCAATTTCTAAATCCCATGTAGTCGCAGTTCCACTTTCTGTCCAATGTAGATCTGCACCTACATTTGTTATACTTGACACTGATAAGCTAAATGGATTTGGATGGGGACATGTAGGTAACTGCTCTACATATATTTCATCTAAATAAAAAGCTCCATCACTAAAACCACTTGAATGAAAAGCAATGTGAATATCTCCTGAAAAATCTGACAAATCTAGAATATATTCTTGATATGATTCATTGCTATAACTGGCATTTGCTAATAACACTTCCGTAAAATCCTCAATTTCTCTTCCTGAAACAGAAAGTAAAACTTCAAAATCTTTTGAGTAAGAATATGCCCCAATTTTTTGATAAAATCTCAATTGTTCATTCCCAGTTAAAGTTAATCCCGGCGAAATCAACCAAGTATCATATACATCATTGGAAACACTTAATATTGCTGTCTGGTCTCCATTGTATGGCTCATAAGTACCATTAAGATCCCAAATAGAAGAATTATTATTATTCAGGACACTCCAACATTCTTCGGTCCCTGATCCAGAATCAAAAGATTCATATAAACCATTCAAAGGCAAACAATCCGTTTTAAATGTAAATGGCCCTGACCATATACTTTCATCCATCCCACCACAATTTGCTCTAACATAATAGTCATATTCTGTATTAGGTAGACCTGCTGACCATGTATAAGGATTAGAGCTTATAGCAACTTCTGTTGGAATCCCAGATGGCGTAAAACCAGCAACACCTATTTCTAAATCCCATGTACTTGCAGAACCACTTTCACTCCAAACCAAATCTGCTCCATAAGGGTTATATTCTTCTGCTGATAAAGTTTGTAAAATTGGATGGGGACAAGAAGGTATCGGCTCAATACACACTTCATCAAAATAAAGATTAAAATAGGAGAAGGAAGTGACATCATGAATGGCAATAAACACATCGCCTGTATAATCAGATAAGTCAATCACATACTCCATATATTCATCGTTTGAATATTCATTTTCAGCAACTAAAACCTGATTAAAATCATTAGGCAGAGCTCCAGTTGTGGATAACAAGATTTCAAAGCTTGCTGGATAAATAGCATATTCAACTTTTTGAAAAAATCTTAATTGTTCATTTCCTGTTAGATTAACCGGAGGCAAAATTAAGTATGAATTTGTTGGAGTATAATTATGATAAATTGATGCACATTGAGTCCCTTTATATTGATTACCGTCATTGAGATTCCAGGTAAAGGCTGTATTATCTTCTTTTCTAATTCTCCAACATTCTTCTGTTGTTGAATCAAACTCAAAACCCTCACAATAAAATCCTGCTTCTTCACAAAGTGTTTTAAAAGTAAATGGACCTGACCAAATACTATAATCACCTCCTCCACAGTTAGACCTTACGTAAAAGTCATAGGAGGTATTTTCAATACCCCCTGTCCAAGTAAATGGCGGATCAGAATTGATTGTTTGGATGGTTGGTACTCCAGTTGGTGCAAATCCTTCCAAACCAATTTCTAAATCCCAAATAAATGCAGAACCTCTTTCTTCCCAATACAAATCTGCACCAGTGGAAGTAAAATTATCAGCCCAAAGCGAATTTATATTTGGATGTATGCAAGTTGGAATTGTTTCGAAACATACTTCATCCAAATAATAATAATACCCATCTTCTCCCTGAGGAGGAAAATGAAAAGCCACATAGACTTCTCCAGTATATAGTGATAAATCTATAATCACTTCTTCCCAATCCGTATTTCCAAAACTAGTCAATGACATTACAGTATTGGTGAAATCACTAGGATCATTTTCTGTAGTACTTACCAAAATTTCAAACTCATTAAAATATCCATCATATTCTCCAGAATGAAAAAACCTTAGTTGTTCATTACCTGTAAGATTTAGTTTCGGAGATATCAACCAATCATCATTTGGAATATTATAACCAGTATAAATAAAAGCCCCCTGATTACCTTCATAAGAATTAAAATAGTCTGTATTCCAAGACTGCCCACCATTTACATCTGCAATGGTCCAACATAGTTCGGATTCAGAATCAGAATCAAATGACTCACATAAAGTATCATAAATTGGACATGAACTTATAATTGTAGGCACTGCCATACAAAATCCTTTGGCCTGATTTGAATCATCACTATAATAAAATCTGTATCGAAAATTTGATAATTGTGTTGCTGTAAAACCTGAAATATCAAGATACAAAGAAGTGAATAGACTCTGGTGATTACAAGTTTGATATTCAACATCTTCTGTTGCGTTTTCTGGGATAACTTCCCATTCTACATAATCCATTAAGTCTGCATCATAATATTGTAACTTCAATTCATCAGAACAACAACTTTTCCTAACATAATCCATTGATACAGATATGTCTGTTTCACCGTTGGCAGCAGCTGAATTAAGATCAATAATTGGGGACTCACACCATAAATGATCATTAAAATTATCATTTGGAGCAAGTGTATCATCGAATCCAAATTCAACAACCGATGTTGGATTCCTTATCAATGCGCTAGGATAAAAAGAACCCGAAATTACCCAGGTAGTACCTACTCCCCAATCAGCTGTTTGATTAATTGCTTGAGTGAAAGATTTGTGACTGACTGTAAGACATACAACAACCAGTACGAATAAAGTAAACTTATTCATTTTGAGAGATTTTTTTGAGGTTATCCAACAAATTAAAAAATTTTCAATGAATCTAATTATTGATTTAGCAATTATTTTTCCAATTCTGCGAATTATTTAGTCTAAGTGACTAATGATATGCGTCGTAAAAAGAAGATACCCTCAATAACCATTAGTAGTTTTCATTAGAACTTTTCATTTTAGCCTTTCGGCAAATGAGAAACGGTGTAGAGTCAAAATCTTATTAAGGTACAACTTAATAATGTCGAGGTGAATCGGAACAAAATAATATTGTGTAGAAATTAATGAAGCTTGGATTATAAAAAAGTAGATAGGCTAATTGTCTCATAATATTAACCTATTTCATCATAAAATGTAGGTAATTGAAATTAATGTATTATCCGAAACTAATAAAAAGTAAATCGTAGGAATTTCATTTCAAAAAAAGTCGTTTATTGGTCCTGCTTTTTGATTAGCATGAAATATGTTGGAATTTTTAAAATCGCCATATCCTTTATATAGACTAAATAGGAGACGAATAATAATTATTATTGGAATAGGATTGTTTGTTGCTTTGTTCTTATTATTCTTCCAACCATTTCAGACAGATCGTCTAGACATACCAAACAAGAATGCTTTTTTATTGGGTTATGGGATTGTTATCTCGGCAAGTGTTTTGTTGTTTGAATGGGTCATCACAAAACTTCTTTTCAAAAATATCAAAGAAGAATCTTGGCTGGTTGCTTGGCAAATTTTATGGGTAATGTCTTATATCTGTTTTGCACTTGTGGCAAGTTATTTTTATAAGCAGTGGTATTTAGAAGCGAGTACTTCGTGGACAAACTTCATTGGCTTCTTTCAATTGGCGATGAGTATTGCAATCTTTCCTATTGTTATTGTCACCTTGTTGGATTACACGTTTCAGTTAAAAAACAATCAGAAGGAGGCAAATCAAATTAACCTAATCAAAACGAAACCAGGACCAATTTCTTTGGAAAATAAAATTGAAGTTTTTTCCGAAAACAAGAAGGAAAGCATATTACTATTGACCTCTGAACTTTTATATATTCAAAGCATGGACAACTACGTGGAGTTGGTCTATTTTACTGGCGGTTCTTTGGATCGTAAGATTTTACGCAATACACTAATTGGAATTGAAGGGCAAATCAATGACAATAAAATCATTCGCTGCCATCGGTCCTACATTGTAAACCTTCATAAAGTAAATAATGTATCTGGAAATGCTCAAGGCTATAGATTACATCTTTCTGATCTTGAGAGTACTATCCCAGTTGCAAGGTCAAAGAGCAAAACAATACTAAAACTTCTGAAAGAATAAGCTTGTCAATCAGCCCAAAAGCCTTCCAATTATCCCAAAACATGGACAAATAACCCAAAATAATACCACTCCACCCTATCACAAGAATTTATATTTCACAGCATCTACATTTGAATCATCAACAAAATCTATGTTTATGAAAAAGAATGTTATCCTATCCATCATCATCATCTTCGTCTTTTTAATAATCTATTATTTCACCGATATTCTGAAATATTTCGGTATTGTAATAGAAGATAACTCGACCAGGCTATTCACCTTTAGAAGTGTGGCCTTAATATTAAGCTTTATAACGACTGGTCTATTATTTGGCACAAAAAACATCCTCCGCCAATTGGGCATGGGTCAAGGGTTCGCAAGAGGCATTGGCTATGGATTCATATTTACTTTACCGATGCTCTTAGGCTTTGCTATGATAGGAGAACCCATTAATGATTGGAGCTTGATGTTTATTGTAACTGTCTTCTTTGGCGCCGCCATGGAGGAAATAGTTTTTCGCGGTTTTCTATTTGGTCTCTTATTTAGAAACGCCAGATGGGGATTTATTCCAGCTGTTGTATTCAACGCGCTTTTCTTTGGGATAGCTCACCTTTATCAAGGCAATAGTTGGGATGAAACTTTGGGAGTATTTCTGGTTACCCTCATTGGTGCTATTTGGTTTGCTTGGTTATATATTGAATGGGATTACAATATTTGGATTGCAGTGGCGCTCCATTTTTTCATGAATTTATTTTGGAAATTCTTTGAGGTAGACTCAACAGCATTAGGTGGATGGGGTGTAAATTTATTTAGGATTTTAACGATCATTTTTTCTATAGTTTTTACAATTCAATACCGACAAAGAAAAGGTATCTTTTTAGTCAATCGATCAAACTTGATTTATCACAAATGAGATCAATCAATCAAGCCTCGTGAAATAATTGGCAATTATTCTACGAGGCCATTGAGGTTTTACCAAGCATTTGGATAGAATACACAAACAAGACCCTCAATTAAGAATGGCATTACTGGCGATAGAAAAAATACAAGAAGAAAAAAGTAAGCTTTAAAATTAATAAGAAATTTGACACAAAAGTTCTTATCAAAAAGCATTACCTTACTTAAAAAATAAACCTATGGAAATAGTCATCAAAGTCCTAATTGCAATTATTGCTTTATTCCATCTTTATATTCTTTACTTTGAGATGTTTGCATGGGAAACAAGAGGAAGGAAAGTTTTTGCAAATTTTCCAAAGGAGCTGTTTGGACAAACAAAAGTAATGGCTGCAAATCAAGGATTGTACAATGGCTTTCTTGCAGCAGGATTGATTTGGACTTTCTTTATTCAAGATTTGGAGTGGTCAAGAAATGTTGCCTTGTTCTTTTTAGTCTGTGTGAGTATTGCAGGAATTTATGGTGCTTTAACAGCTAGTAAGAAAATATTTTATGTGCAAGCTTTACCTGCAATTTTGACCATTGTTTTGCTAATGATATCTTAATTTTTAAGTGACTTTGAACAATCTTCATTCTACAATATTCTTAAGCTTAATTTTTCTCAGCTGTTTTTCAAGCTGTAACAAAAATGCTGATGTTAATTATTACATCCTTCAAACCGATGGTCATTTTAGTATGACAAACCAGATTTTTTTAGACTTAAAAATTGATCCTATTGAAGGACTTAGTTCAATCTCCAACTTTACCTTGTTGCCTAGGAAAAATAAGGATATAGATATTGATAGCTTAAAGCTTAGTGCCACCTTCCAATTGAACGATGAGTATTTTGATGATCGTCATTTATTTTGGAATGATCAGAGCTGGGTAATTCTTTCAAGACGAATGCACCAAGTATTTCAATCTGCAAAAGTTCCTAATAATTACTACTCATTGGAAGTTAAAAATAAATCAGGTGAATATCTTGGAAATTTATACGCTTATCAAATTCCAAAAGAAGAAGGTTATGTCAATTATGAGGAATCGACTTATACCACCAGAACATTTAATAAAAATTCATTTGCAGAAATTCAAAAACTGGTAATCTCAAAAGAAAAAAAAGAAATCAAAATTTTTAAGATTCTAGAAAAGCAATCATTAATAATAATCTCAGAAAAACTAAAGGAAATATTAGATCAACAAATCAATGCACCACTGTACTTTATTCCTGTAGAGAAATACACAAATATCAAAACGTTTGAACC
>JAHDIE010000051.1 GCA_020630955.1 Saprospiraceae bacterium | reverse complement strand
GGATGAAATTAAAAATACAAAAGCTATAATCAACCGTAATTGGCTTTATGAGAGAATACAACTCTTGCGCAATTAATTACGAAGACGGGAGAATCAACTTACAACACCCTCTTTGTAGTAAAAATATTTTACCAATATGAAATGGCTCAGGCTTTTCCTAATCCATTTTTAAATGTAGCGAGGCATCTTTCTCTTGCATATTTATGATCCACAATAGGTTTGGGATAAAGTTCGGTTTCTAATTCAGGGATCCACTTTTTCACATATTTTAAGTCTTTATCAAATTTTAGTAATTGAGCTTTGGGGTTGAAAATTCTAAAATAGGGAGCCGCATCCGTGCCAGTTCCTGAGGCCCACTGCCAGCCACCGTTATTACTTGCTAAATCAAAATCTAAAAGTTTTTCAGCAAAATAAGCTTCACCCCAACTCCATGGCAATAATAGGTGTTTCGTAAGAAAACTCGCTGCGACCATTCTAACTCTATTGTGCATGAAACCAGTTGCGTTTAATTCACGCATACCCGCATCAACCAAAGGATAACCTGTCATTCCATTTTTCCATACATTGAAATCATTCTCATTCGTTCGCCATTCAATATTCTTATATTTCTTTCGGAAAGGTCCATCTACAACATGTGGGAATTTATCTAATATCTGACTATAGAATTCCCTCCATATCAATTCCGACAAAAATGTACTGTTCAATTTTAATGCATGGCGTGCTTTTTCTCTTATACTTAATGTTCCAAATCTAAAATGGACACCTAATTTCGAAGTTCCATTTATGCTAGGAAAATCCCTTTGTTGGTCATACATTTTTATTATGGACCTTTTGATCTTTTTTGATGGGATTGGTATTTGAGATTCAACAAATCCAATCTCATCCAAAGTATGTATTGAAGATTTTTTTTGTTTAATAAAATTAGCCCTATACTTAATTGTTGGATACGAACTTAAATAGTAAGATTTATGGGTTTTATTATCCAATTTGGCCAACCACTTTCGTTTGTAAGGAGAAAAGACAGTGTAAGGTGAGCCATCATCTTTAGTTACTTCATGGCTTTCAAAGATTACATGATCTTTATACTTATGTAAATGAATTCCTTTTTTGGATAAATAATTTTCTACTTGAGAATCACGTATTTTTGAATATGGTTCATAGTCCGCATTTGTATATACCGAATTGATTAAAAAATCCTCACAAATTTTTCGCCAACATTCAAGTGGGGTTCCTGCATAAGTTATTAGACTTGAACCATAGCTTTCCAATTCTTTGGAAAGTCTCAATATTTCTTGGTGGATAAAAGACACTCTAGGATCTTCTTTAGATAAGTTATGGAGTATGGATTTGTCAAATATGAAAACACATTGCACCTTGTCTCCCGACTTTAATGCATGGTACAAACCCGCATTATCTTCTAGCCTTAAATCTCTCCTAAACCAGAAAATACTTCTATCCATATTTTAAAAACATCGAAATGGTAGATTTTGTTGAAGTTTTTATGCTAGAAATTCCTTGAAAAGTATTCTTATTTCAGCAGAGTTAGAATTAACTTGCATTCAAATTATAACTAAATAAAATGAAACAATTCCTTATAGTTCTATTGAGTCTTTGTATTTATAGCTGTGCTGAAACGGATAATAGATTTAATGAAGCGTATAAATTAGCGGAAAAAGCTTACTCTGATAAACCAGAGTTGGCGACAGCAACTAAATATATTGATCAAATACTTGAAGCAATTGGTCAAAATTCGGACGACAAAAAATTAGTGGTAGAACTTTCAGAAAAGGCGTATCAAATTGCTAAGGATAATAAAATTGCTTCCAAACAAAGAGGGTTTCTATTTAGCTTAATTAAAGAAGATTATAGCAATGATAAGACCAAATCAAGAATATTAGAATTAGCTAATCAAATGAGTGCAATCAAAAGAGCTGGTACTGCCAATATTCTTTACAAATCCTTAATTGAAAATTTTGCTGGAACCGAAGAGGCCAAAATTGCCCAAAATAAAATTGATCCTGCAGTTTCAAATCTTAATAATTACATAATTAATATTGGCGAAGGAATCACAAAAGGAGAAGTAGATAAATTTGGCCTAAATCGAAACGCAGCGCTAAGATATGTTGATGCTTGCGAAGCTTTCGCTCTTTCGTTTCCAGATTCTCCTCAAGCACCAGCTAATTTATACAAGGCAGCAGAGATTGCAAAAACCATGAATACCTTCCCTAAATTAATGAGCATCTATGATTGGGTAATCGAGAAATACCCTAATTTTGAAAAAACTCCGACCATTTATTTTTTAAAAGGTTTTGTTCTTGAAAATAATTTGGATAATGATGTTCAAGCCAAAAAAGTTTATGAAGAATTTATAGCCAAATTTCCTAATCATGAGTTAAGAGATGATGTCGATTTCTTATTGGAACATTTAGGAAAAAGCGAAGAAGAAATTAGAGCCATTATTGAAGCGAAACAAAAAGAAAAGCAAGATATCGTTCAATAATTAAATCAAGTATTATTTTTATTCATTCAAGGATAACACTACGCTTTACAATAGGATCTAAAGTGGTACCCTGTACTTTGGCTTTTGCAATAACTCTGTAATCGGACTTGACACCTTTTATTGATTTTGCAATATATGCCAATCCTTTATTAAAGAAATTTTCTTCACCAAACCTATCTATTTCCGATAATACTGGATTATAATTTAATGTAAAGGGAACATTAATTTCTTGATTTTTAGATATCATTATTGGATCTGCCAAAACAATTGATCCAAGTTCATATTCATCTATTAATTTACTTTCATTTCTTCCTCGATGATAACGCTCTACTAACTTTAATTCAATGGCTTCAACAATTTGATCGCTAAGACTATGTAGAACAACATGCCCAAATATTGCCTTTTCTGATTTTAAAATTGGGTCGTCAAAAGTAAGTGAGATTTTGACTCCTTCGATACCTAAATATTTCTTTAGTTTTCCTAGCATATTAATTCTATAAACAGAAATTCTTTAGAATAGTTCCCTATACCATTTGCTTGTGCCAACTTTCGTTAATTGGAATAATCCATCGCCTTAAAAATTCCTCTTTTGTTTTTACAAGTGGGTCGAATATTAATGAATTTCCGTCTAATTCCCCTTCAGCATATTTCTTTGAAAACTCATCTTTAGTCAAAGTAAATATTTCTTCATTTTCATCCATGAAAGCAAACATCCATCTATTGAAGAAATCTGCTTTAAAGCGCTCGCCTATTTCTTTTACCAAATGAACAGACTTATCGGTAGAACATCCACTCACACCATGACCTGTTTCATCTGCAACAAAGACTAAAAATCGCCGATGAAAAATATTTCCATAACCCTGAATTGGAATACCGTGACTCTCCCAAGATTCTACAAAATTATACATAGATTCTCTTATATCTTCCATTTCTTCATAACTAAACTCTCGATCTCCTTGGTACACCCAAACTTTTGAAGCCATTGGCAGCGCTATTAAATCTCTAAGCATTTTACCAATTGTTTGACTGTACGATTAATTCAGAAATATCATAAACCATTACTTCCTCTTGCTTTTCTTCAGCCTTGATTCCATCTCCTAACATTGTCAAGCAAAAAGGACAATTTGCAGCTACAACTTTGGCACCAGTTGCCAAAATTTCTTCAACTCGTTCTGCATTTATTCTCTTGTCACCTGGCTCATCTTCCTTGTACATCTGAGCGCCTCCAGCACCACAACATAATCCTTTGGTTCTGCATCGCTTTAACTCCACAAGATCAGCATCTAAAGCCTCTAAAACCTTTCTAGGAGCTTCATACACATTGTTGACCCTGCCGAGATAGCAACTGTCATGATAAGTCAACTTTTTGCCTTTAAAGTCACCACCCTCAACTTTTAATTTTCCATCATCGATTAACTCTTGAAGGTATTGGCTATGATGAATCACATCGTAGTTTCCTCCTAAGGCTGGATATTCATTTTTCAAGGTATTAAAACAATGAGGACATATTGTCAATATCTTCTTGACCGAATAACCATTTAATATTTCTATGTTTTGAAGTGCTTGCATTTGAAATAAAAATTCATTTCCAGCACGTCTTGCCGGATCGCCAGTACATGATTCCTCATCTCCTAAAATTGCAAACTCGATATTTAGAGCTGTGAGAATTTTAGAAATTGAAACGGCTACCTTTTGGGCTCTTGCATCATAACTTCCTGCACAACCAACCCAAAATAAAATTTCAGGTACTGTTCCAGCTTCCAAATGTTCCGACATTCTTTTTATCCTAATTGTCTCTTTCATCTAATTCTCTTTTTTTGTTAATTGCTCAGTCCATTTATCTCTCGCATCCGGCATTTGCCAAACCGCACCAACTTGTTCAATACTATTAAACATTGGAAGCCAATCTTTGGGTCCTGCAGATTCGCTCAAGATATCATATCTCCTCATCTCCAAAATTGGAGATAATGGATCAATCATGACTGGACATGCCTCAACACATGCATTACATGCAGTGCAAGCATATAACTCTTCTTTATCCAAATAATCAAATAAACTTTTACCATCATCAAATTTCCCATCCTTCATTTCAATCTTCCCTTTATCTAGACCATCTGCAACCTCCTCAACTCGGTCTCTAATATCCATCATCACTTTTCTTGGGGATAGTTTTTTACCTGTGAGGTTTGCTGGACACTGTGCCGTACATCTACCACATTCAGTACAAGTATATGCATTAAGTATAGTCCGCCATTCTAAATCAAAAATATCTTTTGCTCCAAAGGAAGGTAACTCATCAGACATTTCGGCGGTTTCATTTGAGTCAGGAATCAAACCCATCATGGATTTCACTTCATTCATAATCTCAGGCATATTTTCCATTTCACCACGAGATTTAAGTTTTGCATAAAATACATTGGGAAATGCTAAGAGAATATGAAGGTGTTTGGAATATGTGAGATATATTATAAAACTAAAAACTGTGAGAATATGAAGCCACCATCCAAATCTTTCAATAGCTATTAGTAAAGATTCATTCAAACCACCAAACAAAGCAGGTCCCAACCAAGAAGTGATCGCAAATTGACCAGTTTGAGGATAATGTTCAGCATTCATTTCTTGCAATACCATATCAGCTCCATTCATACAGCAGATACCCGTTAACAATAGAAGCTCACCAATCAAAATTAAATTGGCATCCTTTGTTGGCCATCCTTTCATTTCAGGTTTTCTAAACCGCGGAATTTTTAACATGTTTCTTCTCCACAAGAAGATGATGGTGGCAAAGAGTGCGAATGCTGATAAAATTTCAATAAAGCTGATAATAAAGGTGTAAAAACCACCTAATCCTGCGGCAAAAAACCTATGGGTTCCAAAAACTCCGTCTACAATAATTTCTATTAATTCTATCTGGGTAATGACAAAGGCAGCATAGATGAATAGGTGCAAGATGGCAGGAATCCAGTTTTTAAACATTTTCTTTTGCCCGAATGCGACTAGCAGGACATTTGACCAACGTTTCTTGGCATTTTGCACAAAGTCGACGTCTTTTCCTAATAAGATATTACGGCGCAACCTGCTATACCTCTTAAAACCAATAAAAGATACTAATCCAAGCACCAAAAGGAAGGCGATTTGTTGAATCGACATAAGGTTAATGTTGTTTAGAGGGGTAAATTACAAAGATTGTTAATAAATTTACCAATATTCCAATGGCCCATATCAATTATCCAATTCTAAAATAAGATGAGCAAAGTAGAAGTATTATCAGAAAAGGAAATAAATAACATTATCAAGAGACTATCTTATGAGATCCTTGAAAATAATTATCAATCAAAAAAAATCATTTTAGCTGGAATAAATAACAATGGTTTATACTTCGCTGAACTAATCAAGAAACAACTCGAAAAAATCGCAACTCCTCAAATTGAATTGATAAATATCAGATTAAAACCTTCCGCTCCTTTAGAGGAAATCACAATTTCTGTTGATCCCAAAAGTTTAAAAAATCAAACAGTGATTATTATAGATGATGTTGCTAATACCGGCAGAACCATTTTTTATGCTTTTAAGCCTTTTTTAGAAATTCTAACAAAATCTGTGCAGGTCGCAGTTTTGGTGGATCGGATGCATAAGTCTTATCCAATCAAAGTAGATTTTTTAGGACTTTCACTTGCAACCACCTTAAAGGAAAATATTACTGTTAATCTAAAAAAGATCAAGTCTGTTGTTTTAGAATAATAGCTAGACAGTCTTGTGAAGAGTAGCTTGCCTTTGCAACAAAGTAGATTCGTCTTCTACCCGATCTGGATCTTGTACACAACAATCAACAGGACAAACTGCGGCACATTGAGGTTCTTCATGGAAACCTTTGCATTCTGTACATTTATCTGGTACAATAAAATAGACATCATCATCAATCGGGCTCTGCTTATCATTCGGTCCTACTACCAAACCATCTTCCAATTTATAATCGTGGTCTATCTTAGTTCCCTCGGAGATCATCCATTCAAAACCACCCTCGTAGATTGCATTATTAGGACATTCGGGTTCACATGCACCACAATTGATACATTCATCAGTTATAATTATTGCCATTATGTCGCTTAATCAAATTTAATATCATCGATAAAAGAATATAGAATAGAGAAGTAATTAAAACAGCCATTTCCCTATTTACAATCATCATAAAGATCAACACAAAAACACACAAAACCGGTCCAGGGTTTTCTTTTATACTTAAAAATCCCTCTTTTAGAGAAAACATGTGAACATGACTCACCATAAAAAAGGCAACCAAAGCTGGAATAGATAAATAGATTAGATTATTTTGAAGTAATCCAAGTACTAAATCTTGGTCAAAATGAAAAGCAATGAATATACCAACAAAAATTGCAGTACCTGCAGGTGTTGGTAAACCTTCAAAACCAGCTTTACTTTTAGTGATATTAAATTTTGCTAATCGATATGCAGCGGCAGAAATAAGAAGAAAAGCTGCCATAATACCTAAATGTCTTTGATCTGCAAGATTGTAGTATAAATATGCTGGAACCAAGCCAAAAGTGACCATATCAGCCAATGAATCCAATTGCTTGCCTATTTCACTTGGACTATGTAAAAGTCTAGCAATAAGTCCATCAAGTATGTCGAAAATCATCCCTAATATGATAAAACCACAGCTTAGCAGCAAGTTTTCTTGAACGAGGGCCATGAATCCACAACAAAGGTTGCAAATGGTTACAAAATTAGGTATGCTTTTTCTCAATTCCACAGTAAATCAATGATAAGAATATATTAAAGTACGAAGTTACGAAACTTAAAAGCAAATTTATTCGTCACATATACTAGTAATTAACTTCGATATTAGAACTTTGTATTAAATCGGAAGCTTACAAACATTAATAACTGATAAACCTAAACATTTATGTCTAAGAAGCTCATTTATATCACTGTTTTTGCCTTATTAGCTGTTTTTTTAACAGATTGCGCAAAAAATCCAGTAACAGGAAAGAAGCAAGTAACTTTTATGTCTCCTGCACAAGAACAAGCTCTTGGAGATCAATCTGATCCGCAAATTGTGGGTGCATATGGTCTATACGAAGATCAAAGAATGCAAAGCTTTATTGATCAAAAAGGCTCTCAAATGGCAAGTGTTTCCCATAGGCCAGACCTGAAATTTACTTTTAGAATATTAGATTCCCCAGTTGTAAATGCTTTTGCACTACCGGGTGGTTATGTATACTTTACAAGAGGGATTATGGCACATTTCAATAATGAAGCAGAATTTGCAGGAGTATTAGGGCACGAAATTGGCCACATAACAGCAAGGCATTCAGCACAACAATATACCAAACAAGTTTTTGGTCAAATCGGACTCATTGCAGGGATTGTTGTAAGTCCAACGTTTAGACAATTTGCTGAACAAGCAAATCAAGGTTTATCATTAATGTTTTTAAAATTTGGTAGAGACAATGAAAGTGAATCCGATCAGCTAGGTGTAGAATATTCTACAAAAATCGGGTATGATGCACATGAAATGGCTGATTTCTTTAAAACATTAGGAAGACTTCAGCAGCAAGCTGGAGCTAGCATCCCAGACTTTCTCTCAACACACCCTAACCCAGTGGATCGATTTGGAAAAGTCCATAGTGCAGCAGACGAATGGCAAGTAAAATATCCGCAAGCAAAAAAAGTCAATTCCGAAGCTTACCTTAGATTGATAGATGGGTTAATTTATGGAGAAGATCCTAAGCAAGGCTACGTTGAAAATAATATATTTTATCATCCTGAATTAAAATTTGAATACCCAGTACCACAAAATTGGAGATTACAAAATTCACCAACCATGGTACAGATGGCTCCACAGGATGGTAAAGCAATGATCCAGTTTACACTGGCTCAAGAAAAATCCCGAAAAGCAGCCGCAGACAAATTGGTTCAAGAAGCAAAGTTGAATATTATTGAAAGACAAGAAAATGCTAGGGTTAGCGGATTTCCGGCTACCGTCATGTTGTCGGATCAAACTCCCACCAATCAACAAGGACAAGCAACAGGAGAACCAATCAGAATTTTATCCTATTTTATAGAATATGGAGGATTTATATATGTTTTCCATGGTATGTCTTCTAAAGCTGATTTTAATAGTTATTCAAGAACTTTTAAAACTACTATGACCCAGTTTAAAGAACTAACTGATGTTAGTAAAATCAATAAGAAGCCTAAAAAAATAAAGATTGTTAAGGTTCAGCAAGGCGGTCCATTAAAAAATGTTATCAGCAGTTTTGGTACCAAGCAAGCTGATTTCGAAAACACAGCAATTCTAAATGGAATGGAGTTAACACAAAATATTACATCGGGTTCTGTTATAAAAATTATAGCAGATCCTAACCAATAAAAGTACTTGTGCCAAGTATAATTTTATCAACATTTAACACTTGCGGAATAAGGAAATGTTGCTCATCATTGATAATTTCAAAATGGCAATATTTCCTTTTTTCTTGATCGGTACTTTGATTTTCTATCCGATCAAGAACCTTCTCTCTTGGGAATCCATTTCTTTTCATCACTCTTTTTATCCTCAATTGTTCTGGGGCGGTTACACAGATTATTGCATCAAACATATCATGCCTTCCACCTTCGATAATCAACGCTGCTTCATACAAAGCATAGGGAGTAGATTGATTTTCAAACCATTTGTTTGCATCTGAATGAACAGCAGGATGCACAAGATGATTAAGTGCTTGTAATCTTTGCTTGTCAGCAAATACCTTTTGTCCAACCCATTCACGATTATATTCTCCATTTGGCAAGTAGGATTCAGGGCCAAATAAATCAATTATTCTTCTTTTTAAATTTTCGTTTTCAACCATTAATTTTTTAGCCTGGGCGTCAGCATTATAAACAGGATAGCCCAAACACTCAAAGATTTGACAAACCAATGATTTGCCTGCGCCTATGCCACCTGTTACACCAATTCGTTGCATGAGTTAACTATTTGAGATGAAAGAATTAAATAAGATAAGTATTTCCTTCTTGTACTCTAGGTAAATTTTTTAACCTAAGTAGATGGAAACAATTGGTCAATTAATTTAATTCGAAATTTCATTCTTGATAATTCTTGTTAGCGCTTCATTTGCCAATGGTTCTGTATAGTTATTTATTTCAGTAATCTTTGAATGGATTAAATTTTTATCCTTTCCAGAAATGAGTTCTTTCAGCTCAGAAATAAATGTGTTAATTTTTAAAACTTGATTTTCTTTAAGATACGTCTGGTTGTCCTTCAAAAATTTCTCAACGGATTTCAACATTGAATTTCCTTCATTCTTGGCTTCTAATAAAGCTCTAGCATCCATATCTGATTTTGCATTTTGGATAGAATCCATTAGCATCTTTGCCATTTCTTCTTCAGATATACCATATTGTGATTTAATGGTCATTGCTGTATTGGTATTCGATCTAGTTTCTTTTGCTTTCACCAATAATACCCCATCAGCATCAATAATAAAAGAAATATCAACCTTTGGTAAGCCTGCTGGCATCGGAGGAATTCCTGAAAGTATAAATTCGCCTAATTTCCGATTATGCTCTACCAAATCTCTTTCACCTTGAAACACAGTGATCTTTAAATTGGTTTGCCCATCCAAACTGGTGGTATATTGTCTGGTTTGCTTTGCAGGAATTTTCGAATTTCGAGGGATAATTGTATCCATCAGACCACCCATGGTTTCTATTCCAAGTGATAATGGAGTAATGTCCAATAACAAAACACCTGTTTGTTTACCTGCCAATATATCCGCTTGAATAGCTGCTCCTAAGGCAACTACTTGATCAGGATCAATGCTATCATTTACTTCTTTGCCAAAAAATTTAGATACTTCCTTTTTTACCAATGGAACTCGGGTCGATCCACCGACCATAATAATCTCATCAATTTCTTCTTTTTCAATAGCTGCATCATTCAAAGCTGCAGAACAAGAATTTATCGTTCGTTCAACCAACTCATGTATAATTGATTCAAACTCTAATTTGGTAATCGTAAGGTTATGTTTGCCAATTTTAATTGTAAAGGTATCTGCATCAGTTAATTCTTTTTTAGCTTTTTCTGCTGAAATTCTAAATTTTTGCATCAAAGACTTGTTTTTTTTCAGATCAGCAAAATCCAAATTATACTTTGATATCCAGAAATTAATTATTGCCTGATCAAAATCATCACCACCCAAAAAAGTATCTCCATTGGTTGATAAAACCTCAAATATGCCAGATTGCAAGTTTAGAATTGAAACATCAAAAGTTCCACCTCCTAAATCATAGACAGCAATAATTTTATCTTCATCTGCACGTCCCAAACCATAGGCAAGACTAGCAGCTGTTGGTTCGTTTACAATTCTGAGCACTTCAAGACCAGCTAATTTCCCTGCATCTCTCGTTGCTTGTCTTTGTGCATCATTAAAATATGCAGGTACAGTGATTACAGCCTTACTTACCTTTCTTTTTAAATTTTCTTCAACCCTAAGTTTTAGTTCTGCTAATATTTTAGAGGATAATTCAATCGGGGTAAAGAATTCGGTTCCTACCCTTACTTTGACTAATTCTTCCTCAGAAGATTCAATAATTTCATAAGCTAAATGTTGGTGCATTTCGGAAAGATCATTAAAAGACTTACCCATTAGCCTTTTTGCAGAATAAATGGTTCTTTCTGGAGCTTCTATTAATTTAGCTTTGGCTTCATTGCCAACAATGATTGAAGCATCTTCCGCAAAATGGATTATTGAAGGGACCAATGCTGAGCTTCCATCTTGTATAATTATTTCGGGCTTGTTATCCTTAGCAATAGCTACTAAGCTATTGGTTGTCCCTAAATCAATACCGATAATCAACTCATCAATCGCTGAGACGTCTACCCTTCCTTCCTTTATTAATATTGGTATTTTGGCCATAATCAAATTATTTGACAAAGAAACAGATATTCCAACGAATAGTTGCTGTATTATTCTAAATAGCTTGTATTCCAGTTTAAATACACCACAAAAAAAATCCCGCAGTGTCTAGCTGCGGGATCGAAATCATAAATTACCAAAATTTAATCATGCAACATGATCATTTTCTTAGTAGCTATATAATTGCCACTTTCTATTTTATAATAAAGCACACCATATGATCCTTGTAACTGATCCTCTTTGATAAGATAGCGGTTTTGCCCCTTTTCGAAATAGTCAGTTTCAGTAAAGACAACTTTACCACTTTGATCAAACACTGTCAAATTAACTTGCCCTGTATTGACCAAATTAAATTCAATCAAGGTTTCTCCATTCCATGGATTTGGTTCATTCTGACTTAATGAATTCACAACTGAAATGCTTTCATTGGTCAAATTTAATTCCATGACTTCTAATTCTTCTCCTTGGTATACTTCGGGATACAAATGATGATTTGAAAGAGAAAACATGTTATTTAAAGAACCATGCTCATTTACCGTAAGGTTAATGGTAAATAATACATCCCTATCCAGACTCATGCCATACATGTTATTCCAACTTATTATCAACTGATCATTTCTGTATGAATAATTTTCACTATCAATATTCAATTCATTGGATGAAATCGAATTAAACTGCAATCCGTCAAATTCAATTGCCAATTGAAAGCCATAAATGTTTTTAAAATCTTCTGCAAAAATGTCAACTGAAATTTCTTGTCCTTTTTCAACGATTTGATTTTCAAAACTAAAATTCATTGATTTTTGACTTCTTTCACTAGTTGCATTGTTGGTCAAATTAGAGCTTACACTACCATTTACATCTCCAATTTTGACACCGTAGAAATTTTGTTGCCCCATACTCTCTTCGAGATTTTCCAAAATAATTTTCTCATCAAAAGGCCAAGGATTATCAATATCTAATGTTTGTTGAGCATTGACCAATCTCCAACTAGCATTGTTAGGATACTCATCATAGATACCTAGAATCAATTTTCTAATAATGATTAAATCAACTCCAGAAATTTCTTGATCGTTCGAAGCATCTGCAGCAATCATTTTGTATGGGCTGTCTAGTGGAAGTAAATCTAAAATGTGTCTTTGGATTAAAACCAAATCCAAAGTTGTAACACCATTTAACCAATCATCATTTTTTTCGCCGGTAATGATATAGTCATTTGACATTGGATTGTTTTCAAAAGCGTATGAACCGTCTTGGATCGTCATTTCTTGAATAGGATAATTTACTTGTTCACTTGTTACATGTACCATTAAATCCATTATTCCTTCGCCATTTTCAGTAGTGACTGATCCTGAGATTGCAGCTCTATTACTAGGTCCGCAAGCCTCCATATTATCAATTATATTAAGATTAACAATTGCAAAATCGGTATTAAAACATTCATCCCAGGCATAGACCTTTAATTCTAAAAACCCACCATTGGATAGTGCCTCATCAAGAGCATCACAATTAAAAATCATAGAACTACTAGCAATACTTTCATTCCATTTTTCCGCTTGCCCATTACCAAAATCATTTTGGCTTGCAATTCCATCAGCATCATACCACGGATCTTCTTCAAGTGGGTCAATTATTTGTGGCGGGACATTCGAGCTAAAGGTGTACCATAATTTTGAACCGTCAGAACAATTATCAAAACTTCCTATATTAAAATCACTTGCCCACAATTCTACTCCACCAGAAGCCATCAGTGCAGAACTTGCATCAACCATATATGGTGTAGGCGCTTTAGAATCTCTAATTTCCAGATTCTTGGTTACTCTAGTCACATTTCCACAACCATCATATGCACTATATCTTACCCTATGCCTTGAGCCACATCGAGCCTCTAATCCATCTGGTAGATAAACTACAACTTCATTTCCTTGGAAAGTTGAATCAATATTATTTCCTGAAGTCGGTCCAATATAGTAAGGATCATCAGGTGGCAAACCACTGCTATAGGTGTAGTCGTAATCGAGGTCTCCCCCTAAATCAATCTCCACATCCCATTTAATCCAATCGCTTGCACAGGCTCCTTCATCAGTAGCTTTGGCAGTGATAAATGCACCTTCAGTAACGCATTCTGCATTGGTGCCGACAACTTGATGTTCAGCCAAAACTATAGGCTTGTCTTCATCAAATAGTTTTACAACTTGGGTGTAATTGTGTATTCCTGGAATAATCCCGTCATCAGAATCTTCAGGAATCATATTAATATCTGAATCTGAAGCATCATAATCACACCAACTAATGAGTGTCCAGTGCTTTAAAAATTTATAACATGCCCCTTCTTCAAAAATAAATGTATCAACTTCTACGGAAACGCCTATTAACTCGCAAGGGCTTTCATTAAATTCAGGAACACCAGCTTCTTCAGCTAGACAATTGATTATTGTATCTCGAGGCCAAGTGATTTCAAGCTCATGGTCTTCGTCTGGTCTCACAATAATCCATTGACTACATGTTGACCCAGCACAATTCCAAGTCCTTTTTATAGCTCCATTCCGACATGAATTATTGTACGCAGGAATTTCTTCCCCTAAAAAAGGAGCTATATTAGATTTTTTACGCGTGTAGCTATCATTATAAGTATTGCAATCTAGCTCATCACAAGATGTGTATACAAGTGGTTTTCCAACTACATCAAAATTATTAAAATCTTTTTCACAATCTATTTCGATATCTAATGGACATATGACTGTAGGTGTCAATTTGTCTTCAACCCGAATGGTTGTCCACGCTTCATTGTAATTATCTCCAAATGTTCCAAATATTCCATTCATGTCTCCATCATCCCAAACTCTTAGAATAACATCATATTCTCCAAAATAGGTGCCATCTTCATCTTGATTTAATAAAATATCCTCGCAACAAAATATAACAAATGCACCATCGTCGTCATCCTCAGGGTCATCCCCTTCATGACCATCATCATTAAACGTTGCATTACCCTGATGGCACCAAACATTGCCATCAGCTCGTCTGACTTCAAGTTTTACTGGACCACAAGGATCATAACTAAAATTATCAATGTCCTCAGCATAAATTTTTGCAATTCCATCTGATCCAAGAACAGCTGTAAGATTTACAACGATATTCTGATTGGTGATAGCAATTGGAGGAGCCTTATCAATAACATTAATTACAATTGGATAAATTGTTACGTTTCCACAGCAATCGCTCGCCTCATACCAAGCCTGATAACTCCCTTTATCAATTCCAATAATTGTATTATCAATTACACTGTATCCAGCAGGAGGAATAATTTTCCAAGTAGGATACTGATCACAAGCATCATATAAATGCTCTGGGGCCGGTATAGTCACATTAGCAGTACATTCCCATGGATCGACACTAACGGTGATATCAGGATTTCCAACAGTTGGTCCTTCTTTATCTTTACTTGAAATATTTTGAACAAAGACTAAGGTTTCTCCAGAACACCAATCCAATAAATTCCAGCTTCGCGCAATAATTTTTCCACCATTGCAAGATTCTCCACAAGCATAAGAAGCTTGATCAGAGTATACAGCATAGAAATTACATAGATTATTTACAACGGGTTTAGGATGATAACCATTCCATCCTTGTACTACCACATAAGGATAAGCATAAGGAACTCCTTCATTATGCTCTACTATATTAGGAGTTTGATTATAATCATCTTTTTCCAATCCTTCTGGTCTTCCAGGGGTATCAATATCATATTCTGCCGCAATTGATTCAGGGCTTAAATCAGAACCACAAGGCATGATAACCTCCTTTTCTGGAGTATAATAAGCATACAGACCATCATGATTAAATGCGTGGAATATATCCGGTGATCCATCCCAAGCTCCATTGTCAGTTTCACCACTTGAAAAAAGATCAACTGGTTTAAATAAAAATGTTTGAGTACAATCGATGCTTTGAAGTTCTCCACCGGAATCAATAAAATTATATGTGATTGTCCTTATTACTGTTTTTGTCGAACAATCATCCCCTTCAGGATAAACTTGCAACTGAATTATTGGGTCGCCAAATACTGTACAATTATCTATTGGAACTGCATTTGAAACCGACGGTAATATATTATTATTTCCACTTTCAGTTTCAAGGATTTCTAAATCCCACAAGTCATAACAGTAAAAAACGCAATCAGGGTTCTCAATTAAATTTCCATTCCCATCGTCAATGTACGGGATTTCACATTCACAACTTAAACTTTCAGGAGCAATTTTATCTTCTATACACATATTGCCCCAACATCTATTCTGAGTACATACATCAACCACTTCATAAATCACGCATGTTCCTGCATATGAACCTATATCTTCTATATCTATTACTTGATCATATTGATCCTTAAGCACGAAAGTGTAAAAGTCTGGATCAAGATGTGCGTCTAAAAATAACTCTACACTTAGATTTCCTAATGAACAGTTCTGATCCAAACTAACATTTAGATCTCCTTTGCAAGAAAGGTTCTCTGCATCATGAACTTTTATTGTTTCTTCTGTGATATTTAGACATCCATCTCCATCTATGTAAGAATAATTAATTATATGTTCTCCAGGGCCTGCAATAATTGGATCAAAGAAGACATCATTGGTTACTCCTGAACCTGTGAATATTCCGCCCGCTGGAGAAGCTTGAAGCAACACAGGTTCATCTGTTTGACATACAACTTCAATCGGTTGTATGACAACTAATGTCCCAACCTGTACATCTGCACTTCCAATCAACATACAATCATTTGCATCTACAATTGTAACTGAATAAATACCTGAATGTAGGTGTTGTACATCATCGATGACAATGTCCGCATCTGTAGAACCGAAGTTGTTTGGCCCTTCCCAATTGTATGATATAGGAGCCAAAGCATTTGTCAAAACAGGATTTAATTGCAATGTTTCTCCTGGACAGAGATCAACATCTTCAAGTGACAATGAAACCATATCACATTGACCGAACATTGCCATAGACAGTGGCAATATAAGCGTGATTAAGGTATATTTTAATAGATTTCTCATTCTAGATCTTTTTGAAATTGTTTTGGTAATTGTTGAGAAAATTGATTTCAGTATTTATTAATTGAAAGAAACTTATAGATAGCATGATCTACTTCAGTATAAATGATTGAGTTCGAGTTAAGGCTAGCTGCCAAAATTAAAGATGAACGAAGTCCACCAACGAATGGGTTATCACTTTGCATAGTGATTAAGTTTTGGTTATTAAATCGAATATGATTCTATACGTTGAATGTTCAGACATCTGCCGGGGAGACAGACTTTAGACCTCGTACAAAGAAGTATTTTTAGCACTTCTCATTGAATATGAATGTAAATCTAATCATACAATCAGTAAAAAAAGAATCGCTTATATTCATCGAATACCCAAAAACCATAGTCTTAAAAAAATGATTTTTTATATAGAAAAAAATCTATGTATGGGTGCTTGGATTATGTGCTATTTAAATATTAGAAAAAACAATAATTTTTTACATATGAGTTAAATGAATATGTAAAAAATTTACAAAAAAATATTTTTATAAAGTGATTGGAAATAAAAAGCCCTCCATTCTTAATCGAACGGAGGGCTTTGTAGAATTTGGGTTCTTAAACTTCTTTCGCAAGAAATTTAAATCTGTGTGTCTTATTCACAGATTGAAATCAATAATTACCAAAATAGATTATTCAAGAATAATCATTTTTTTAGTGGCTGTAAAATCACCACAATCTATCTTGTAGTAAAGAACATTTGAAGTTCCTACAAAGTCTTCTTTGTTTAATATAATTGAATGCGAACCAGCATCATAAAATTTTGAATTTGAATAAACAACCTTACCAGTCACATCAAAGATTGTAAACTGTGTTTGTCCTCCTTTTGCAAGACTAAAGCTTATTACAGACTCGTCTTTAAATGGATTAGGTTCATTCTGACCAAGAATATTAATAGATTCACCATTAGATCTATTAAGTTGGAGGTCTAAAATTTCTAAATCGGAACCTTTATATGCTTCTGATTTCGCTATTCTATCAGAAATTAAAACATTTCCGGCTGATGTAACTTTTACTGAAAAGAGTTCTTCATCATCGTTAACACTAATTGCTTTATTGGTATTCCAACTTAAAACAAGAGCTCCACCTACAACCGATATATTGGATTCATCAATTGATAAAGCATTTTCATTAATTTCTATCAACTCAGATACACCTTCTAAAGTAAATTGGAATCCATAAATTTCATCAAAGTTTGAAGCAAAGAAAGAATATTCTGTCCCATCTTTATTAGTACTTTCTTCAACATTCAAGGTTAAGGCATTGAGTTTTCTTTCAGTCAAAGAATTTTGATCAAAATTAGAAACTGCGCTATTATTAACATCCGCAATCTTTATGGCAGTAAAATTTTGATTCATTTGATCTTCGGTCAAATCAGATACCATTGTTTCATTGTTCATTTCTGCATTTAGAAGTTTCCAACTAACATTGTTTGGTAATTCTTCATAAATACCTAGAATCAATTTTCTAATTTGGATTAAATCTACTGCTGAAATATTTCCATCATTAGAAGCATCAGCTGCAATCAATTTAAATTCATTATCTAAAGGCTTCACACCTAGAATATGTTGTTGTATAAACACAATATCCAATGTTGTAACACCATTTAACCATTCATCATTTTTAGCCCCAGAAATCATGTAATCATTCCCCATAGGGTTGTACGAAAACATATATTCACCATTTTCTTCCGTTTCTGTTGAGTAAGGATAACCAGGTGCTTCAGAAATCGCTGACATCGTAACTCCAGCTAATCCTGTCCCATCTTCCATTGTAACTCTTCCAGCAATATTAGCACTTGCATCACCACCATTATCAACCAATTTAAGGTTCACAATAGCTAAGTCCGAATTACCACAATGATCCCATACATAAACTGAAACCGGTAGTAATCCACCATTTTCTTCTTGAGCCTGTAGATCATCTTCGTTAAACACCATTGCACTACTTCCTGTCAGGCCATCCCATGCTTCTGCATTACCATTGTTATAATCATTTTCACTTGCAACACCATCAACATCATACCATGGATCTTCTTCGCTTGCATCTAACAATTGCGGTGGAACAGTTGAAGAAAAAGTAAAGTACAGATAGTCTTCAGTAGAACAATTATCAAAACTGCCAGAGTTAAAATCTTTTGCCCATAATTCTACAGAACCATCCTGCATTAATGCAGTACTTAAGTTCAACATGTAAGGAGTAGGCTTCTTTTTGTCTTCAATTGTAAAGAAACTTGTACCAGAAGTTTCATTTCCACAACCATCTAGCACCGTCCATCTAACTCTATGATTAGAACTACAGCCATTTGGAAGTCCATCAGGAAGGTAAATATGTACATTTGCTTCTTCATTTCCGGTTGGAGCAACATAAAAGTCATCATCCACTGGTAAGAATGAACTGTACGTGTAATCTACTTCCCAATCTGAATACATATCAACTTCTACTTCCCATTTTAACCAATCACTTGCACACATTCCATTGTCAGAAGCTGTTGCCCAAATAGCAAGGCCTTCCCCTACACAATCAGCATTAGCCGCGAAACAAGTATCAGCAAGAGTTAATATTGGCTTTTCAGTATCTATTAATTTAATTATTTGTGTATGGGTGTAATATCCAGGCACTGCTCCATCATCATCTTCATCAACAACATCGTTAAGATCTGTATCATCTGCATCATAGTCACACCAATTTATCACTGTCCAGTGATTTAAAACTTTATAACAAGCACCATCTTCAAAATAGAAAGTATCACTTTCAAGACTAGTTCCAGTTAGCTCACAAAGTGTCTCAACAACATCAGGTTCATTGTCTGCACTTTCTAAGCATTCTAATGTTTCATCCTCAGGCCATTCTATTGTTAGCGTTCCATCTTCAGTATCTCTCATTATAATCCATTGTGTACATGATTTACCACCGCAAGACCAAGTTCGTTGGATAGCACCTCTTCTACAAGATGGGTTATATGCTGGAATTTCTTCTCCTACAAAAGGAGGTTGGTTTGCACTCTTCTTTCTAAAGCTATCACTCGGATCTGAGTCACATTCCAGATCGTTACAAGCTAAAGTGGCATAAGGCTTACCCGTCAATTCATAGTCCAAATAATCTTCGTTACAGCTTAATTCAATATGTGGAGGACAAACTACAATAGGATCCAATTTATCTTCAACTCTAACAGTAGTCCAAGATTCATTATAATTATCTCCAGCAGAACCAAAGGTTCCGTCCATATCTCCATCGTCCCAAACTCTTATCACCACATCGTGAACACCATAAAAAACACCGTCTTCATCTTGTTCGATAGCATCTTCACAACAGAACAAGACATACTCACCATTATCTATATCTGATTCGATATCATCTCCATGACCATCATTATTGAAGGTTGTGTTGCTTCCTGGATTGCACCAATCATTGCCATTTCTTCTGATTTCTACATGGACAGGTCCACAGCCATCATGACTAAAATTGTCAACATCAACTGCATATAGTTTTGCTAATCCGTCGCCTGATTGAGTATTGGTCAATTGAATAACAATGTTTTCCTTAGTAACTACAGTTGGTGCAGTTTTATCTTCAACATAAACATTAAAAACAAATTGAGAAGTATTTCCGCAGCAATCGTAACTCCTATATGTAATTGGAGTAACTCCTTTTGGTAATGAAACAACTCCATTAACATCAACGATCCCATTTGGAACATCATAATCCCAAGTTGGGTTTTTATCGCAATTATCATTTAAGTGCTCAGGAGCTGGTACAGTAAATTGAGCCTCACATGACCAAGGATCAACACTGACTGTATGGTCTGGGCCACTGATAGCTGGTCCATCAATATCAATTCTCTTAATTACTTGAGTAAAAGTTACTGATTGCGCATCACACCAATCCAAAATAGTCCAAGTTCTTGCTATTTTACTATTTCCATAACAATCAACTGCGCAAACATCGTAATCTAAATCTTCATATACAGTGTAAATGTTACATACATTATTATCAATAGGTTTTGCGTGGAATCTTCCTGCCCAACCAGCTTGAACTACATATGGATATGCATAAGCATAGCCTTCATTATGCTCAACAATATTTGGTGTTTGGCTATGATCATCTTTATCGATACCAGTAGGTCTTCCGGGAGTATCAATGTCATATAGAGCAGCAATGTCAGCAGGAGTTGTTCCTGCTCCACAAGGAAGAATTACAGTGTGTTGAGGAGAATATAAACTAGAAACTGGTCTGTCTCCAGAATTTGCGGTAAAAATATCAGGGTATCCATCCCAAGCACCATTTACTGTTTCACCAATTGAATTAATTGTCAATCTTGAGAATAGAAACTGTTGAGAACAAGAAATACTTTGCGTAAATCCATTCAAATCAGTGTACTGATACAATAGATTTCTAGTTACTATTTCTTCACCGCAATTTCCTGGTGTAACTACTAGCTGAACATCTGCTGGAGAAATGTCTCCACAATTGTCAGTTGCATCAGGAAAATCAGGTAAAATCTCATTGTTTCTACCTGGTGCTTCTAAAATTTCCAAATCCCAAATTTCATAACAATTAAAGGTGCAGTCAGGGTTTGGAGTAACGCCATCTGCAAGATATGGAGTTTCACAATCACAACTTACAGATGGAAGAATCTTGTCCTCCAGACAGACAGTTCCCCAACAATAATTTCCATTATCAATTTGAATAACATTAAAAGTCAAACATTGACCAACATAGGTTCCAATATAGTTTGGATCATTTTGGTTGTTTAACTCCACCGGAATATCATTTATTCCTAATATTTCTAATTCGTAGAGGGTTTCGTCTACATCTTCGCCTTCAAGGAATGCATCGACAGACAAGTCTAAGATTCCACAATTCTCATCCAAACTAATGTTAACTTGATTATTACAGCTTAAATTTTGAGCTGATAAACTGGTATAGCAACATACAAGAACGAACGAAAAAAGCGCAAGTACACTTTTTTTCATGAGTTGAGTTTATTGGTTATTAATTGATTTCGTCGTCAAAATGGATTAACATTTTAATCCACGCTTAGTGATTTCAGGAGTAAATATAAAATGATCAATTCGTCAATAAAAATTTTTGGGGGTATAAGAAATCCGCTCTTAACCTATTAACACGTAGATTTATTTTAAAAATTTATAACTGCTTAATAATCAATCATATACGGGATACATATATTTATTTTATCAATACGTTAAACTGTAAGTTGTAGATTATGTTAAGGTATTAAATAAAGACCTCATATATCATATCTGAATAAATTGCTACCCTAGCGCATTTTCAAAGGTCTTCTTAATTCTAATCCAAACTTCATATTAATATCCTATTTTTTGAAAGGGTATAATGTAAAAGGCTGCTTCAAATGAAACAGCCTCTTTTACATATGTTACTACTGGATTAGCTATTTTAGGTGGAACATTTTCTTAGTTTCAGAGAATTCTCCACTCTCCAACTTATAGTAAATTACTCCACTTGCACCTGACAAATCTCTATCTCCCAACACTATTTGATGTGTTCCTGAACTAT
>JAHDIE010000092.1 GCA_020630955.1 Saprospiraceae bacterium | reverse complement strand
TTTGATTGCAAGATTAAATTAAAACCACGCCGAAGGGCTCCGACCTCTCGGCCTTCTGACTCTCTAATCCTCTAACTCCTAATCCTCCTGGCATTCGTCCTTTCACCCCAATTTTTTCAAATAATACTCCTTTAATATCTTAGTATCCTCACCTTTTTTAAATTTCCATAAAGTATATAGATTGATAAGATTTACTTTCAAGTAGCCATTGCTTTGATACTTCCTTGAAGAGATTATTAACTTTGAATTGATAACCTCAAATTTATATTTCTTTTCTTTTAGTCGATCAAGTAGATCAAAGTCTTCACACAAATGAAGTTCTTCATTAAATCCACCAATGTTTTCAAAAACAAATTTTTTAATGTAACAACTTTGATCTCCACCGCCTGTATAAAATGTATTATATTGAGAAAAATAAGAGTTGATTTTGAGTAATATTTTTTTTGAATCAAATTGGTAACGAAAGTACCCAAAGTCGAACCCATTGTTAATGGACGCAAGTATTGACTCAAGGAAATCTTTTGGAGGGATGGCGTCAGCATGCAAAAAATATAAGATATTATACTTGGCAAATGAGGCTCCTTCATTGAGCTGTTTGGCTCTATTGGTGCTTGAAGATTTAATATAGTATATCGGAAAGCAAGATGTAATTTCCTTTAAGTTATCTGTGGAGTTGTTTGCATCGACTATAATAAGTTCAAAAGTTATGTCTTGTTTAAGACTAAAGATTTGTTCAAGTAAAACTTTAACAGTGTTTGACTCATTATAAGTGGGAACAATAATACTTATGCCAGTTGCTGAACTCATATATCAACAGTTAATTATAAATTAATCTCATTTTGAAAACAGCTAACATATTATTTTTTGTATTCATTTTATTGTCAAATAAAGCTATGAGTCAAGTTAGAAGTGAAAATGCATTCGTCTCATTATCCCAAAGATTTTTAGAAGCAAACATACAACGTAATAATGCTGACCAACTTGCATTAGACTACGAAAATATAAATTTAGATGAACTTAAATTATCCTTGCTGAGCTATAATGAAAAACTTGCTTTTTGGATTAATACCTACAATGCATTTATACAATATCAACTTTTATCAAATCCTTCCATCTTTGAAGATAGATCTACTTTTTATACAACCAATTCTATTAATATTGGAGGAGAATTAATCAGTTTTGATATTATCGAACATGGTATTATTAGAAATTCTAGATGGAAGCTAGGTTTAGGTTATTTGAAGAAATGGAATTGTACAAAATTCGAAAAAATGTTTCGCACAAAAGGTAAAGATGGTCGTGTACATTTTGCTTTGAATTGCGGTGCCATTTCTTGCCCTCCCGTTGCAATTTACAATGATGATAATCTTGATCACCAACTAGCTAAAGTTATAAAATCTTTTCTGCCTACAGTCACTTTACACGATACCGATTCAGTAACGACTACTCCTTTATTTTCCTGGTTCAGAGGTGACTTTGGTGGTACAAAGGGTATTAAGAAATTTTTGTCAAACTATGATATTATCGATGTAGGCTCTATGGAGCTTAAGTATGGAGAATATGATTGGACTTTAGATTTGAATAATATATTCAAAAAGCCTCATTGATGGTAAAATAATAGTTCGGTTTATCACTTCCAAATGCCACATCAACTCTAATATTTGTTTTATTGGTCTTGTCCAAAACGAACCTAATACCAAGGCCGTAATTTAGTTTCCAACTTGTTGATAATAAATGTTGGTAGCTATGACCAACATTACCGTAAGAACTAAAAATGGCCCCAAGGAATCTTCGATATATTGGAAATCTATACTCCATTTGTGTCAGCAATAAATGTGTATCCCTATATCTTCCTTTGATAATACCTCGTGCTTTTTTGCCGCCTCCCAGGGCAAGGTATTCTTGAAATGGTATTACGCCAAACTGTCTTCCAGTCCAAAGATTAAGTGCTATTACATTTCTTTTTAGCGATAGGTATTGACTAATGTCGAAGGCTATGGTTTGAAAATTTGTACTGGCTCCAAGTAACCTTGTATTCATAGCAAAATCCACATTTACATAAGTGCCAGTGGAAGGATAATATATATGATCTCTGGAATCATATCTGAAGAGTAAGCCTGGTCGCGAAATATTGCTTCCGTCAAAACCTGTTATTTTTGATTGATCCAGCAATCCATCTTTTTCAATGCTCGAAATGACAAAATGATCAAAATGATAAAACAGTCCTATGTAGATTTTCTCTTTCCACTTCCGTAAATAGTTAAATTGAATTCTAGGAAATTGAGCTGAATAGAGCTCTTCATTATGAAATAATGTGTTATTCCCTTGTCCAAAGTACTGGAAGAAGTAATCGTAATACGCTAATTCTCCAAAGAAGTTATGTTTATCCTGGTCAACAAATACATTATAAAAGATGAAACTTAATATCTGTTTGTTCAAGGTGTATGCTCCTCCAACTTGCCATTGAGAAGGACGATTGCTTTTGTTCTTTCCTGGATAGTGATTATAAACACCGGCGGCACCAAAGCCCCATCTTGTTTCAGGAGTAAAAAATGCAATGGGATAACCACTTAAAAATGATTTTCTATCAATCGAGTCTAAACTTGTTTTTTGTGCAGTACATACATTTGCGGAAGCGAGCAAGATCAACGCTGTAATAATGAGGAATAGCTTATACCACCATGAGGGCTTATATTGTAGTTCTAAAACCATTGTCTCAAGATAATTTCAATGACATGAAATACTGGTCAAATAGGTGACTTTTCTGTAGTTTGAGTGAAAAAATTAGTACTTCAGTTTGCTGTTAAATTCTAAATTACCACTTCAATTTTTGAATATATGAGCTAATTATTAAATCATACCCTCTCCCATTTATTAAAAGGAATTATTATATTTGCGATCTTTTAAAGCTTCTATGCTTTTGGTCTCATAGCTCAGTTGGTTAGAGCATCTGACTCATAATCAGAGGGTCCAAGGTTCGAGCCCTTGTGAGACCACAGAAATTGTAAAGGAATTCTGATAACCCAGAATTCCTTTTTTTATTGTTATAAATTAGCAAACAATTCCAATGTATCCCAATTCAAAGTTGTGTTTAGTTGCAAACAATTGTAACCTATCCAGATAAAAAAAGGGAAGCAGCATAACCACTTCCCCTTTAATATTATTGTTTGTATTTTCTTAAAACTGAATGTCTAGCACATAGTTGTCACCATTGTTATCAGGTGTTTCATTTACTTCTCTGACGATAAATAAATAATATATACCATCTCTTTCAAGTACATATGTATCTCCAACAATAATATCGAAGCTTTCAGGATTTCCATCATCATCTAAATTAAGTTCAATTCCATATTGGAATAACTCTGTGATTTGTTCCTTTACTTCTACAGATTCAAAAGTGAAAGTTTCACTTAGACCACCATTGCCTGGAGATAAAAACACCATTTTTGATCCATTAATTGCTGAAATTCTCTTTATCCAATTTACATCAATGTTTTGATTAATATCAATTCCTTGATCTTTAATCTCTGATGACAAATCAGATGATCCTGTACCATTTCCATTATCAAGATCTAATCCACCAGTTCCCGCTGGTCCCGCTGCGTTGAACAATACTCCTT
>JAHDIE010000010.1:30197-92062 GCA_020630955.1 Saprospiraceae bacterium | reverse complement strand
TAATATGTAAGGCTCCGTAGTTCAACTGGATAGAATACCTGACTACGGATCAGGAGGTTGAGGGTTCGAATCCTTCCGGAGTCACAAAAACTAAGATACAATGAGTAGAGTTTGTCAATTAACAGGAAAAAGACCGATAACAGGAAACAACGTTTCTCACTCAAACAGAAAGACGAAGCGTAGATTTTTACCAAATCTTCATAAAAAAAGATTTTACATTCAAGAAAAAGACGAATGGATAACACTGAAAGTTTCTTCAGCAGCTTTGAGAAATATCAATAAGCTGGGTATCTATGAATACATGAAAAAATGTGAAAAGAAAGGTACTCTTACCGGTATCAAACTTTAATAAGGTAGAATTATAATACAATGGCTAAGAAAAGTAAAGGAAATAGAAATCAAATTATTCTTGAATGCACAGAGCATAAAGCTTCTGGCGTGCCTGGAACGTCAAGATACGTTACCCAGAAAAACAGAAAGAATACTCCTGATAGAATGGAAATTAAGAAATATAATCCTGTTCTTCGTAAACATACTATTCACAAAGAAATTAAATAATTATGGCTAAAGTATCCAAAAACTCCAGAGTCGGACAAAGAGCTGCCAACGCTGGATCAGGAAGAGATTTTGTTAAAATCATTAAAAGTATTAAGAATCCTGAAACTGGAAAATACTCTTACAAAGAGGTTATGATCCATAAAGACAAAGTAAAAGAATACATGGCTGAAAACAAATAGGCCCTCATATTTTAAATAAAACAAAATGGCTTTCTTATTCAAGGAAGCCATTTTTATATCATAGAACCAAACACCAAATAATGGGATTTTTCGACAAATTTTTCTCAAAAGACAAAGAAGAAGATTTAGATAAAGGATTAGAAAAAACAAAATCAAACATCTTCGGTAAACTTGCAAAAGCAGTTGCAGGTAAAACAACGGTAGATGTTTCTTTTTTAGACGAATTAGAACAAATACTTATCTCTGCAGATGTTGGTTTGGACACTACCATCAAGATTATTGACCGGTTGGAAGCAAGAGTTGCTAAGGACAAATACATCAACACCGATCAGCTAAACAATCTCTTAAAAAACGAAATAGTTAATCTCTTATCTGAAAACAATACAGAGGACATAGAAGATTTTGTGTTTGATGAACAGGTTAAACCTCATGTTTTGTTGGTTGTTGGCGTGAATGGCGTTGGTAAGACAACTACAATTGGAAAACTTGCTAATCAATACAAACAAAGAGGTAAAAAGGTTCTTCTTGGTGCTGCTGATACATTTAGAGCTGCCGCGGTAGATCAATTAAAAATTTGGGCTGAAAGAAACGAATGTGGTTTTTTTGATAAAGGCATGCATGCAGATCCTGCTGCTGTAGCATATGAAGCAACTCAAGAAGCTATAAATTCTGGATATGATGTAGTAATAATAGATACTGCGGGTCGACTCCATACAAAACTTCATTTAATGGACGAGTTGACAAAAATAAAAAACAGTATCAATAAAAAGAAAGAAGGCGCACCTCATGAGGTATTATTGGTCTTAGATGCTACGACTGGTCAGAACGCAATTGAGCAGGCAAAACACTTTACAAAAGCAACAGATGTTACAGCAATTGCATTAACAAAGTTAGATGGCTCAGCAAAAGGTGGTGTGGTGCTAGGCATTTCTGACATATTTAAGATTCCGATAAAGTATATTGGAGTTGGAGAAGGAATAGACCATTTGCAAGTATTTAACAAGCAAGCTTTCATCGATTCATTGTTTAAATAGACCAACAAATTTCATTTGTAGATTAACATGGCTTATTTTTACTACTATCCGTAGTAAAATAAATCATCATGCAAAAGTATAAGTTAAAGTCGGCAGCAATAATTGTATCAATATTAATCATAGGACTTGGTCTTTCTTCTAACCCTCCTAATGGGAAAACGAATGCTCCTGGTGAAGGAAATTGTTATGATTGTCATTCGGGCACCTCTTCTATTGATGGGACTTTGGAAATTTCAGGTGTACCTTCTACTATTGAGGCCAATACAACTTATAATCTTACAGTTACCTCAGAATATACGCTAGGTAACCCCACCAGAGCAGGATTTCAAATGGTTGTTTTGGACAGCAATGATGATAACATTGGCACGTTAAGCAACCCTGGCTCTAATTCCACCATCACAGCTTCAAATGATAGAAATTATTTTGAGCACGAACCTGCCATTAACTTTGGTGGCTCAACTTCTGTGAGCTGGGATGTAGAATGGACATCACCAGCTGGACCAGATATGGAAACCATAACTTTTTATGCCACCACTATTTTAGCTAATGGAAATGGAGCAAATAGTAATGATCGCATGAAGGTCTTAGAATACCAAACAGAATTGACGGCAACAACTGCACCTCTAGAAGTAACTATTTCCGAGCAAATGGACATAAGTTGTTTTGGATACAATAATGGTTTTGTTGAATTGAATGTTCAAGGGGGAACTCCTCCATATAGTTTTCAATGGAGTAATGGAGAATCTTCAAATCCAGCTTTTGAATTAGAACCTGGAACAAATGATGTATTAATAACGGATGATAATGGAAGTGAACTTGAGTTTTCAGTTTTAATCAATGAACCTTTAGAATTAACGTCTGATATTCTTATTTCTCCGATCGATTGCTATGGATTAGCAAATGGAACTATTGAAATTATCTCTTCAGGAGGTTCAGGCAACTACAATTATAATTGGAGCAATGGATTTACCTCTCAATTTGAAGAAAATTTATCTGCTGGATTTTATGAAATAACAATAACTGATGATAATTTTTGCCAAACTATAGTTTCAACAGAAATTATTGAGCCTGATCCTATTGAAATTAGTGCAAATGTAATAGATGAAGAATGTTCTTCTCTTGGTTCTATATCAATAAATTTATCAGGTGGGACTGGTGATTATACCATCAATTGGAATAATGGAGTGATTGGAAATACCAATTCTGGTTTGTCAGCCGGTGATTATTCTGTTACGGTAACGGACGAAAACAATTGCAGCATAGAGCAATCTTATACGATCAATAGTTCCTCCCAAATTAATTATCAAACCGCAATAAGTAATATTAGTTGTTACGGTGTTTCGGATGGAAGTATAAACTTGATTTTTGAAGATCCAGATGAAGTCAGTTCATTAAATTGGAGCAATGGAGAAACTGGATCTAGCATACATAATTTAAGTCCAGGTTCATACTCTATAACTATTGAGTCAGTTGATATGTGTCAATACGAATCAAATTTTGTTGTAACGCAACCTGATTCATTAGAGTTATCAGTTACGTCAAGCAATTCCATTCTTTGCCATGGGGATCTTATTGACACTTTGTTTTTAACAGCAACAGGAGGTAGTGGTAATTATTCTTTCTTCAATGATATGCAAACAACCAATGATACCATCTTAAATCTTGGAGCTGGTAGTTATACTTTTACTTCCATTGATGCAAACAATTGTACCGACACCTTATCATGGACAAGCAATATGCCTGATTCACTTTATGTAAATATATCCAGCCTTCCAACTACCGGAGATGGCAATGCGGATGGATCTGTGGTTATCGAAATAATTGGAGGAATTTCACCTTATTTTATTAATGGCAATCCTGTTGATTCAATTCAAAGCTTCACAGGATTATTGCCTGGTAATTATAGTTTTACGCTAACGGATTTTAATAATTGCTTGTACAACGGTTCTTATATCATAGATGAGGGAAGTAGTTGTACGTTAGAATTCATTGAGATAGAAATTCAACAACCAAATTGTCCAGGGGAAGAACCTTTAATTAGTTTATTAAACCCAACAGGAGGAACACCTCCTTTCAGTATTGAATTACCTTTAGAAATTCAAGAAGAAGGAGAGTATCCAATTTTGGTTACAGATGCCGAAGGTTGTTCTATTTTAGATACAATTACAATTGAATATCAAGACAGCCAAGGTCCAACTCCTGTCTTTCAGGATGCAACTGTGTATGTGGATGAATCTGGATTTCTTGGAGCATTCCAATTTGATTTGGGCTCTTTTGATAATTGTGGAGGCCCAATAAATATCGAAATTGATGAATCATTATTACAATGTAATGACTTAAATAACGAACACTTAATTCCTACCGTATTAACTGATGAATTGGGCAATACCACAGACACAAATTTTGTATTAACCATTATTGACACCTTTCCACCAAGCATTTTTTGCCTTGATGATATCACAATTTTTGATTGCATGGAATTTGATATAGCTGACCCTTTTGTAACAGACAATTGCGGCATTCAAATAATTGAATCAAACAAACCAGATGACTTTCAGCTCGGGACAACCATCGTTAACTATACCGTGACGGATTATCAAGGCAATGTCTCATTTTGTGAAACTTCAGTGACTATAGATGGAGATCTTAATTATGATATTCAAATTGCGGATGTTAGTTGTGCTGGAGCTCAGGATGGCAGTTATCAGGTAATGGCCAATGATTCTATTGTTATAGTTTATGAAAATGGACTGGTTAATAATTTACCAGTTGGCACATATTACTTTACCGTCATTCAAGGCAATTGTATGCTCATGGATTCAATATATATTTCTGAACCAGCTCCACTTGAATTGTCAAATACTATAGTCTTCCAATTGACAGAATCTGGAGCATCTGATGGTGCAATTGAGATAAGTATGGACGGAGGTACTCTTCCTTATAATTACAATTGGTATGATCAATCTGGAAATATTATTTCTAATGAATCGGACATTAACAATTTAAGTGAAGGAATATATTATTGTATTATCACAGACAACAATGGATGCTTTTTTCAAACAGAGGATTTTTATATCAGTTTCGAAAGTAGTAATAAGAATCCTCTCTTTGAAGATTTATTATTGTATCCGAACCCTTTTACAGAACAACTTTATATTCAATCAGATCATAACATAGATATGATCACTATTCATGATGCTCTAGGCAAATATGTTGATGATTTTCGAGAACCAAAAGAGTTTATTGATTTGCATTTTTTAGTATCTGGTATTTATTTGATTGAGGTGACCATAAATGGAGAAAAAACTTTTAGGAAAATTATTAAACACTAAATTTTTATTTAGTACGATTTTAAATACTATAATAAAAAGTGATCTACTCATTTCTTTCATTATTTTTGTAAAGTGATATCACAAAAATCCATACAAGACGTGATTGCGGCAGCGCGAGTTGAAGAAGTGGTTGGAGATTTCGTCACTCTCAAAAGAGCAGGATCAGGAATGAAAGGATTATGTCCTTTTCATGATGAAAAAACTGCTTCTTTTAATGTCTCTCCTGCAAAAAATATTTACAAATGCTTTGGTTGTGGCAAAGGTGGGAATTCAATTCAATTCCTGATGGAAGTTGAGAAAATGAGTTTTGTTGAAGCCATTCGATCACTTGCCTCACGTTATGGAATTGAATTAGAGGAATCAACTGACAATAACGAAGATTATGAGGAAGAAAAGAAGCATAAAGAAAGTCTTGCAATTGTAAATCAATTTGCCGAAAAATATTTTTCAGACAAACTAAAAGAACATCCCGAAGGAAAGTCTATTGGTCTCTCCTATTTTAGGGAACGTGGTTATAGAGAATCCATCATAGAAAAATTTGGTCTTGGATATGCGTTAAAAGACAGATCAGACCTTAAACAGCAAGCAACTTTATCCCAGTATAATCTTGAATACCTTCAGGAATTAGGTTTGATAACACAAAAAGGAAATGACTTCTTTAATGGAAGAGTTATGTTTACAATACATAACCTATCTGGAAAACCAATCGCATTTGCCGGAAGGATCCTTGAAACAAATAAGAAAGCACCAAAATATTTAAATTCTCCAGAGTCAGTTTTGTACAATAAAAGCAAAACACTTTATGGGATGTTTCAAGCTAAAACAGCTTTGCGTAAGGAAAACAACTGTATCCTTGTGGAAGGATACACTGATGTTATAAGCTTACATCAAAATGGAATTGAAAATGTAGTGGCAAGTTCAGGGACAGCGCTAACTAAAGAACAACTTTTACTTATCAAAAGATTTACCGATAATCTTACGATTCTTTATGATGGAGATAGTGCAGGAATTAAAGCTGCAATGCGTGGTATGGATCTAGCCCTCGAACAAGATTTAAATGCTAGGATAGCATTACTTCCAAATGGAGATGACCCAGACTCTTATGTTAAAAAAGTCGGTCATGAAAAGTTTAATCAATACATTTCAGAGAATGCCAAAGACTTTATTCTTTTCAAATTGGATTTATATTTAGAGGATGCAAAAGATGATCCTATTAAAAAGTCAGCCATAATAAAAGAAATTGTTGAGTCCATAGCCAAAATAAGTGACACTATTAAAAGATCAGCATATATTCAAAAAGCAAGCAGCCTTCTAGGAACTCGTGAAGAAATATTAAATAATGCTGCAAATAAAATAATTAGAGAAAAAATAAGAAGGCAAAAGAAAACGAGAGAAAGAGAACAAAGACAAAAGGAAAATAAAAACTTTAATGCAGTAGGATTTCCGCATTCTGATTCCGATATAAGTAATGATGCTCCGATTGATGCCCCATGGCCTGCTGAACAAACTCTTTATGAAGCTGGAGAAGAAGAAAAATATTACCAAAGCAAAGAATCCACCTCCAAAAAACAAGCTGCTCTAGAAACAGGTGATGTATATCAAGAAAAAGACCTAGTTAGGATTGTCATCACGAATGGTTCAGACATTATTAAAGACCCGGAAGGAAATGTAACAGTTGCAGAATACATTTATAGCAATATTGTGGATGTTATTGAATACTTTGATAATGAAATCTACAAAGAAATAATTCTAGAAGCTATTGATAGAGTTGAAAAAGGGGAATCTATTGCATCTTCTTATTTTTCGAATCACCCAGATTCGAGCAAGCAAAAAATAGCAATTGATTTAATGAGCTCACCTCATAGTTATGCCGCTTGGGATGAAAAAGGTGTCCATCTTGTCAACCAACCATTTCCTGAAAAAAATTATTTAGATGATTCATTTCAAGCTATTGCCAGGTTTAAATATAGAAAAGCAAAACGGATAATGGAATCTCTTGAAGTAAAAATTAGAGAAGCCTCAGAAAACGATGACCAAGAAAAGTTGAAACAATTACTATTGGCGTACAAGCAGCTTCAAGCCGAAAAAATAAGAATTGCTGAACATCGAGGTATTGTCATTGGGTAATTAAATGAATGAAAATATGTAACCCAGCACTCCTCCACCAATAATTATATATAGTGCATTGATGCCTTTGAAGTAAAAGTATACCAAAAAACTAAGCACACATATTAAGCCTGTTTTCCAATCTATCACAATAGATCTAGCCATTTCAAAACTAACCGCTACCATGGCAGCAACTGCTGCAATATTTACACCTGACAAGAAATTTCTCAGATGAGTTGAATTCCTCATTTTTTCAATAAATTTCTCTAGAATTACCACATATATGAAAGAAGGAAGAAAAATTCCTAAGGTAGCTAAAACTGCACCAGATAATCCACCTAATTTGTATCCAATAAATGTGGCTGTTGAAAGTACAGGCCCGGGAGTGACTTGTCCAATGGCAACAGCCTCAACCAAATCCGGATGCGTTAACCATCCTAAATTACTAATAAATTCTCCATCTAGGTATGCAAATAACACATAACCACTTCCAAACAAAATCGCTCCAATTTTTAAAAAAATAAGAAACATTTTTGTGAGTGTAAAGCTATTGGCAAACAAGCCAAACAAAGGTAAAATGAATAAACTATTAAGTTGTTTTTGAAACAATAACGATCTAGCAAGCAGAACTATGATGCCGGCTGAAAGGATCATTAAAACCTCACTATAGCCAAGGAGGCAAAAGATAACAACGAGTAGCCCTATAATTGCAAGAAAACTATCCTTTACAGCTTTCTTCCCAAGTTTTAGTATAGCCCCAAAGATGAAAGAAATAACTGCAGCTTTAATTCCATTCACAATTGGAACCATCCACGATATATCACCATACTTTTCAAAAATAATAGCAACAATTAAAGTGAGTGTTGCCGCTGGTACAATAAAAGATATTCCTGCAATAAATAAACCTGGAATTCCTCCTCTATGATATCCGCAATGCATCGTCATTTCGGTAGAGTTTGGACCAGGTATTAGATTTGTGGTACCTAAGTAATCAAGAAATTCTTCATTACTCATCCATTGCTTTTTTTCTACCAAATCATCTTGCATCATTGCAACATGTGCTGCAGGACCTCCAAAAGCAATGAATCCTAATTTAAAAAAGTATCTAAAAATCTCAGTCAACATGAGAGAATAATAAAAAGTAGTTACTTAAAGATTTACTATTTTAAAATATTGAGACAATTTAGATCTTCATAGGCTTTTGTCAATCTTTTAACAAATGATTTCTCCCCTTCTCTCAACCATTTTCTAGGGTCATAATTTTTCTTGTTTGGAAAATCTTCACCTTCAGGGTTACCGATTTGAGTTTGCATATAACCAACTCTAGGTTCATAATAATCCCTAACTCCTTCCCAGAAAGCCCATTGTAAGTCGGTATCGATATTCATCTTTACGGCTCCATATTCAATGGCTTCACGAATCTCTTCTCTGGTTGATCCAGATCCTCCATGAAATACAAAGTTGATTGGATTATTGGATTCAGTATTGAATTTCTTCTGGACATAATCTTGAGAGTTTTTAAGGATTTTTGGAGTTAGCTCCACATTCCCTGGTTTATATACTCCATGAACATTTCCAAATGCGGCTGCAACAGTAAACTTGTCAGAAATCTTACTTAATTTTTCATAAGCGTAAGACACTTCTTCCGGTTGTGTATATAATTTGGAATTGTCAATATCTGTATTGTCTACACCATCTTCTTCTCCACCAGTAACTCCTAATTCAATCTCTAAGGTAATACCAATAGGCGCCATGACTTTCAAATACTTTTCACAAATTTCGATATTCTCTTCTATAGGCTCTTCCGACAGATCTAACATGTGTGAGCTATAAAGTGGCCTTTGATGCTGCTCAAAGTGGGTTTTACTGGCATCCAACAATCCATCAATCCATGGCAAAAGCTTTTTCGCACAATGATCTGTATGAAGAATGACTGGTACATCGTAATACTCAGCAACATTATGAACATGCAATGCTCCGGAAATTCCCCCCAATATTGCTGCTTTTTGATCTTCATTAGATAAGCTTTTACCAGCAGTAAATGTACTTCCACCATTAGAAAACTGAATGATAATGGGTGAATTTACTGACCTTGCGGTTTCTAATGCAGCATTTACAGTATTCGTTCCCACAACGTTTACTGCAGGTATTGCATAATTATTCTCGTTGGCATGATTAAGAAGATCTGTTACTTCTTGCCCAAATAAAACACCTGATCTAAATTGTTTTGACATATTGATTTTTAAATAATTCCTTTTTCAGTTAAATATCTTTCAGCATCTAAGGCAGCCATACACCCGGTACCCGCTGCTGTTATAGCTTGTCTGTATACTCTGTCTTGTGCATCTCCAGAAGCGAAAATACCTTCTCTGTTGGTAAGTGTAGTTCCAGGTTTTACGACCAAATAACCTGTTTCATCTTGCTCCAACCATTCGTCAAAAATCTTTGTGTTAGGAGTGTGCCCAATTGCAACAAAGAATCCTTTCACAGGAATTTCAGATAATTCCTTTGTAACATTATTAATTACTTTCACACTAGTAACCCCTTCTTCATCTCCTAGAATTTCCTGAGTGGAGGTATTCCAATGAATTTCAATATTTTCAGTTTTGACTACTCTTTCTTGCATAATTTTTGAAGCACGAAGCTCATCTCTTCTAACAAGCAAATGAACTTTTGGACATAATTTAGCTAAATAACTAGCTTCCTCAGCAGCAGAATCTCCACCCCCAACTACTGCTACCTCCATTCCTCTAAAAAAGAAACCATCGCAAACAGCACATGCACTAACACCTTTATTCATAAATGCTTGCTCAGATTCTATCCCAAGCCATTTTGCACTTGCCCCTGTCGATATAATTACTGAATGCGCTTGAATTATATCACCTGATTCAGCCCAAAGCTTGTGGACTGGCCCTGTAAAATCAACTTTAGTGATCATATCACTGACAATCTTAGTATCAAAACGCTCAGCTTGTTTTCTAAGATCCTCCATCATTTCAGGCCCCATTATGCCTTCTGGATATCCTGGGAAATTTTCAACATCAGTAGTTATCATTAATTGACCACCTGGCTCATGTCCTGTATATAAAACTGGTGACATATTAGCCCTTGCAGCATAGATGGCTGCAGTATATCCAGCGGGTCCAGACCCCACAATTACGCAATTATGTATCATTAATAAAATTTAAGTCACAAAAATATAATAATTTTCCTTAATACAACTAATTCCTAAAATCTGAACTAAATTCCATTCAAAATCGGTTATATAAAATATATATACAACCACAATGGACCATTTGTTTCTATATTGTTTAAGCTTTATTTTCTTTGGCATCTGGAATATTAAACCGGAATGGCGTATAGCCTCATTTCTTTCTTTCATGAGTCTATTCGGATCGATAATACTCATTTACGGAAGTGAAAATTCATTAGCATCCAGTATATGGCACACAGGGTTGGATTTAATTATTTTTTCCATCCATTTATTTGTGTTTCAATTCATTAAGCACCTAAAATGGTCCATATTCATACTTTTCCCATTAGGGTTATCTCTTTATTATACCCATGGAATTGCCCAATCTAAATTTGCTACTCAAACTTATGAGGATCATCCAGAGGTTCTAATTAAATTTCATGATTTACAATACGCAAATGATTTTGTAAACGATTATGCTCATTCGATTGAAAGTTTTGAACTTGCCTTCGACCCAAAGTATAATTCCAGGACAGATCTTGACGATTATTATGTTTTGGATCTTTATGAAAATATTGATCCTACGAAATTTGTACACTCCTTAAAAGGAAATAATAAAATTGAATGGGTAGAAGAAAATCAACGCGTAGATCTTCCTGACTTAAAAGAGCTAACAACTGTTGATGATAAGCTCAATAGCAATTTTAACGACCCATTTTCAAAAGGCCAATGGCATATCGAAGCTTTCCAACTTTCTCAAATGCATGATAAGCTTTCTGAGTCAAAACTAAAACCTAAAAAGAAAGTTTTGATAGCTATACTTGATACAGGAATTGATAGTAAACATGAAGACTTGTCTAAAATTTATAAATCAAGTGGTGATAAAAAAAGCGATACCGATCCAAAAGGACATGGAACCCATTGTGCTGGAATTGCTGCTGCCATTAGTAATAATAAAAAAGGAATAGCTTCTATCTTACCAAAGGACTCCCCAATAGAGATTATGAGTATTCAGGTATTGAACAACTTTGGATTTGGGACTCAACAGACTATTATAAGTGGTATAATAAAAGCTGTAGATCTTAATGCCGATGTAATTTCTCTATCCCTTGGAGGAATGACCTCCGAACAAAAAGAAAAAGCCTACAAGGAAGCTGTTCAATATGCAAACAAGCATGGATCAATTGTAGTAGTTGCAGCAGGCAACTCATCAAAAAATGCTAAAAACTATTCACCAGCTAATACAAAGGGAGTTATCGCAGTTGCTGCAGTCGATGAAAAACTTTCCTTAGCTCCGTTTTCAAACAATGTAGATGAATTAGAAATGGGAATAGCAGCACCTGGAGTAAACATCCTATCAACTTTCCCCAAAAATCAATACAAACAGTTTAATGGAACATCTATGGCTGCGCCATTTGTGGCAGGCATGATTGCTATATTAAAAATGTATCATCCAAATATTACTACTAAAGAAGTCTACACAAAATTGAATACAGGAGCAGTTTCCGCACAAAACTCCTCAACTCCAATAATCCAACCAATTCAAGTTGTTGACGGATTATAATTGACAAATTTTAAATAGGTCTTTATTTGATCAATTATTTTCTCAGTATCAGGCTCATTATCGATAATCAAATTTGAATTTTCATAAAATGGAGATCTTGATGCCAGATGATTTTCAATAAAATCTCTTAGGTTATTTGAATTTTTAATCAAAGGTCTTTGTCTTTTTTCATCCTTTAATCGATTCAATAATGTATCAACATCATATTTCAAATACACAATTAATACATTTTCTAAATTAGTAATAAAGTTATGAATAATAGGCTGCACATAGGCACCTCCTCCCAAGGCAATCACTCTATTTTTATTGAAACTAAGCTCCTTGATTACTTCAAATTCAGAATTACGAAAATATTGCTCGCCTTTAAAGTTGAAAATTTGTTCTATTGTCATTGATTCCTTTTGGCATAAAAATTCATCTGTATCAACAAACTTATAACCAAGATCATTTGCTAATTCTTTACCAACATATGACTTTCCTGACCCCATATAACCTGTTAAAAAAATATTCATTTTATTTAGCCTGCTTTATTATACAAACATAGTGAACAAATTTAGAGCTATTAACTTGTTTATTATATTTGCTACAAATAATAGCTAATATGGATTTTATATTTATACCTGCAATGCTGGCAGTAGTTTTCTTTTTCTTTCTTAGGCCACAAGCAAAAAAACAAAAGGCTCAAGAAAAATTCGTTAAAGAAATGAAGAAAGGAGATCAAGTTGTTACGACCAGTGGCATCATTGGAAAAATAAGTAAAATTGATACTCACACAGTAAGCCTTCAATTAGACCAAAAGACATTTATCAATGTAGTACCAAATGCTATTTCAATGGAAATGAGTGAAGACTATGTCAAAAGAATATCTGGAAGCTCAGACTAAATAAAAGAGCCTTGCTTCCGAACGAAGCAAGGCTCAAAAATTTATCAATTTAAGAACTTATTTCATTAAACTTACATTTCCGACTCTGGTAAACTCTGTACCATCAATACATACTCCTTTTACACAAAATGCATAAACATCTGGAGCTAATTCTACACCATCAAAAGTTCCATCCCAACCAGATGTGAAATTACCATTTGCATTATAGACCTCTTCTCCCCATCGATCATAAACGATAAATACAGAAATACTATCTATCCAAAGGCTTCGCAATCTAAATACATCATTAATTCCATCAGAATTTGGAGAAAAGGCCGTTGGCAAGAATACTCCTTCTTCACTACAGTTTACTTGCATTACTTCGACAGACTTTGTTTCTACTCCAGTACATCCATTTTCATCAGTTACCGTAACTGAATATGAAGTATTTTCAGTTGGGCTGATTGTAATGGATGAACCAGTTTCACCTGTACTCCACTCATAAGTGGCATTAGCTGGAGAAATCACACTTATAGTTCCTTCACTACCCCAATTTATTACTCCATCTTCAAAGCTACATTCTATTTCAATGTCGAGAACATTTACCTCTACAAAGTAATTAAACACGCTATCCATCATTGAAGCAATATCAGTAACAGTTACACTAAATTCTTTACTTTCTGTTCCAACACTAACTGTTGGCATAATTGAATCTCCTCCACTTAGGACACAATCAGATGGGCCCCAGTTATAAGTATAATCTTCCGGATTATCTACTAACAAGTTAAGCGTCAAAGTATCATTTGCACAAACCGCCTCATCCGGACCTTCAATCCCATCAATATCATTAAATTTGCCTTCATCCATGATCAACAGTATCTTAGCTGTGTCTGAGCACTCAAATTGATCTGTTATTTTGGCAAAAATACACAGACTGTCCCCTTCCGATATTTCTATGCTTGGTCCGTTGCCAATAGGATTCCCATCTTCATCGCACCAAATTATTGTTTCAGGATCTCCATTTGTTTCGCTTTCAAGTATTACCGGATACTCTTCAAAAAACAGAGTGTCTCCGTTTATAATTTGAATCCAAGGTTCAGCTGCAACCTCAATTTCCATAGTATCTGTTATTCCTGGACAAAGTTCACTAAAATCCATTAATACAACATTATAAAAACCTGTATCAGGATAGGTATAACAAGGATTAAATATGCTTGAAGTATCTGAATCTGTTGTTGGATCTCCAAAATCCCAGAATGGAACTCCATTATCAGGGTCAATATTTAAAGCATCAAAACAGATGGTTAACTCTCCACACTCCTCAATGGTCCACTCAAAATCCAATTGTTGATTTTCACTTGGTTCAACAATTAATGTATCCACAAGAACACAAAATTCATTGGTCACCGTAAATGGAATCCCAAATATGTCTTCATTTTCTCCTACTCCAATTATTGGTAATCCATTTTCGTCAAACTCAATAATATGTGGATCATCTTCAAACACTATTACGATGTCCTCATCATTATTATTTATTATTTCATATTGGATAGTATCACCAGGACACATAACCAATGGATTTACATATTCTAGATTTGGATGACCATTGATAACATCTATACAAGTAGATATATCACAAGCAGCATCAGCACCTTCAATTCTAACACAGATCTCTTTCACATCAAAATCTAAGCCTGCATCATAAATTAAAGAATCACCAACTGCGATAATATCAATGAAGTCAGAACCACAAGACCATTCATATTCCACTCCGTCAATTGGATTGGTCACCACAATCTCAATAATTCCATTACAAAAAATGTTTTCATTGACCCCTAATCCGAGAAGATCAACTTCAGGAATTGCTAAATCTTCAGGAATTACAAGTATGGAAGTATCGATCATACATTCACCGTCAGTCACTGTAAGGTTGTATGTTGTAATTTCAGAAACAGAAACAGTTGGGTCTGAAAAATTAATCATATCAGTGAAGCTTAATCCATCGGTTGGATCCCAAGTATATGTATAATTAGGATTTGGATTTAACAATACAGGTGTGACGTCATCGTTACAATCAATAACAGGATTACCATTAAAGTTCAAATCGAAGTTGGGTTGTCCTAATACCGTCGCACAGGTATGTATATCGCATGCCGGATTAGTGTTAGCAATCCTAACACAAAATTCTTTAGAACTAAAAACTCCTGCATCATAAACAATACTTGTTCCAGTTCCAATAATTTCGGCAAAATCATCTCCACAAGACCATTCATATTCAACACCAGCGATTGGGTTTGTAACAGAAGCAGAAATTACACCGTCACAAAACTCATTATTATTTGAGCCAGAACCATCCAAATCAATTGATGGATTTGCCAGTTCTTCTGGAACAACTATGACACTCCCGACGAAAGTACAAGCTCCATCCGTAACAGTAACAGCGTAAGTGGTTACCTCAGACACAGAAACTACGGGATCTGAGAAATTCACATTATCAGTAAAGCTTAGACCATCAGTTGGACTCCACGTATATACGTAATTTGGATTAGGATCTATCAACAAAGGAGTTTCTTCGCCTTCACAATCGATCACTGGATTACCATTAAAAGTTACATTTAAAGAACCTGTACCACCTGGAAAGTCTGATGGAGCAATTGTCTCAGAAACTGTAAAACTACAACCATTATCATAATTGATTGTAGCTGTCACAGTAGCTGGTTCTGTAATTATGCCCTCTAAGTCAATTGGGTTACCTGTAAAATTAAAAGTCATTCCTGCCACTGTAACTACCCATTCTATGCTTGTAATATTTCCGTTAATTGATCCACCAGTAGGAATGATCTCTAAGGATTGAGAAGTGCAATCATTGCCTCCGCCTCCAATTGAATCTGTTACAATCGCAATATCAAAATCAGGAACAAGGTCATCCTCAACACTTATAGATTGTGAGTTTGATTGCCCTGTACACCCGTTGGTGAAATATACAAGATGTGAAATATCAAATAAATCGTTTACTGTTTCAAATGTAAAAGCATTAACGTTACCGGGGTCAAATACTTGGCCATCGACAATCAAGGACCACTCATAAGATTCTATGGTAAAGTCAGTGGTATTTGTGTTATCTGTAATAGAAATTATATAACCAGAATCTGTACATTCTTCTAATACTGCAACAAATGATGAAAGTGGAAATAAGTCACCTACATTAAATGACTCTGTAAATGTATTTTGACAACCAGAAGTACTTGTTGCTAAAAGGCTAATTATGACATCATCAACATTTGACAATACCAATGACACTTCTGGCCCAGAAGCCGATTGCGTCACCCCATTTACTGTTATGGTCCAACTCCAACTATTCACTTCATAGCCATCGTTTTGATCGAATGCTGTACTTACTAAATTGATATCTACCAAAGCCCCATTACAAGCAACTACATTGACATCGAAGCCGTCGGTATTACCATTGACTCCATTACCAATTACCCCATTATTGAAAGCAGAGACTATTAGTTCATCTGAGGCAAAACAATCGCCTAGCACCACCTCTTTTCTAATCGTATAAATACCTTCTTCAGGAAATGTATAAACAGGGTTTGCTCCAACAAAAACTGTAGATGGGTCAGTACTAGGCCAATTAAAGTACCAAGTGCAAACCGCTCCAGTAGGATTGGAACCAGTTACAAAATTAAATGTAGTTCCATTACAAGAACTAGCTGTTTGATCACCAGCAATTTGGATATTGGCGTCTAAATCTATTGTAGAACTCTTACAGCTTGTACTTACAGTAAGTTCATCCAAATCCCAAACTGAAACAGCGCCTCCAATATAGTCGGCGCAATATGCTGTAAGTTCAAAATTAAAGGTTGTAGGACTGGAGACTGAAAAGGCAGCAATATTACTAAAATCAAATGACTCTAGGGACCACTCTTGAGTAGTTGCTATATCCGTTTCATGAAATATTTCTTGCCCGTTTGACAATACTCTAATTGCGTAGTAAAGAGGTCTATTATTCTGTCCATTATTTCCGTTAATATATTGGAAAATCGGTGATGACAACTCATAAAAACTAAGCGATGTTAACGATGATGACCCGCTAGTTGGATCAATCAAAACATCAAACCTTACGGCTTGGTCTGTGCCTGGAATGTAACTACAATCAGTGCTATAACCGATACACATTCCTGGAGTATCATTGACACCAGGTGTGCATGAATGTGGATTTTCTTGTGGATTGTTTCGGTATATATTTCCTCCAATCAAAGAAACATTGTTGCATACATTATTATTGGAGTAAGTTGCTGTAAATTCGGAATAATCGACATTTGTGCCATTGGTTGTATTGGATACACAATCATCAAAGCTTACATGCAATGATGAATTTACAGTTTCACTGTCACATTGAGCATTTGCGTTAGATTGAACGCAGAATACTGCAAGTAAAAGAACCAAAGATTTTAGAACCTTAGTCATCATATTAAAAAGCTTATTCTTTTAATTTAATTTTCTAACACTTACTATTTGTGCCCGTCGCTCTTTAGAAGCTTCAAGACTGTAAATCGACTTTTTCGTATTTGTATTGCTATCACTTATACCTTTAGGTGCAAGTTCTTCACCATAAGAAACATCACTTAGAATTAATGCGCCACTATTCAGATATTGATCAAAAGCACCTGATGCAAAATCTCGAAGTTCATTTCTTAAACTATAAACTCTCCTCTGTCCAAGCGCCAAATTATATTTATTCCCTGCTTTTGGACTTGCAAAACCTTTAATTGCAACCTCAAAAGAATCTCCATTCCTCAATCTTTCGAGAAGCTTATCCAAGAAAATTTGCATTTTGTGATACTCACCCTTTACTCGTTCTTCAAAGAAAAGCTCAAGTTCCTGTGATGCAGAGTATTGTAGATCACCTGAAGCTCCCGAAGATACTTTGTCTTTAAACTCTTCCTTTTTAGCATAGTACGGATAATATGTATCTGAGTAGTTGCTAATTGTGTACATGTTTTTAGACCTTGGGTCCGGATAATCATTGTCAAAATATAAAGTGACTGGCAAATAAATGTTTAAGTTTGGCTTACCCATAAATAAGTCCCTCTTTATTGTACCTTGATTTATTGGATCGCATGTGTCAATATCAAATGTTTGCGATTCAAATCCATCTTTAAAGGCTGTGATTCTGTATTTTGTACATGGTTCCAGTTCGAAGTTAAATTCATTAGAATCTTCATTAAATCTTATCACATCATTTTTAGAAGGATCATCAAGATTTTCTAGAATTATTGTAACACCTGTAAGATCATCTTTTGTTGCTTCATCATAAGTAAAAATATCTAAGAGTGTTACTTGTTGTTCTAGATAAAGTTTCTTAACAATTTCCTCATCTTTCTTAATATTCTTCGTACTCAAGGAAACGGTATCAGAACTAAATCCTTGACGTTCTGCTATTACTATATATTCTCTACCTGAAGGCAAAGTAAAAATATGATCATTGTCATCTGGGTTAGTGATTGAGGCTATTTCTTCGTTTGTAGCAGCATCCAAGATTCTAACAGTCGTGCTTATTAATGAGTCTCCAGTTGTCTTATTAAAAGTTAATGCGTTAAAAGGTACATCAAACTCTTCAATTTCAACCTTATAAATGTCATAACAACAAGCTTCTACTTGATCCTCTAAATACTGAGAGCCTACTCGATTGGAAGACATAAATCCTTCAGTTCCTTTATCATTTATAGTGTAATACAAGTCATGATAACTGGTATTTACTGGAGCGCCCATATTCTCAATGTTCACAAATTTGGATTCATCTTCCTTATAATCTGCTCTAAATACGTCATATCCACCAAATCCTAATCTTCCGTTCGAACTAAAATAAAGAGATCTACTTTCCGCTTGGTAAAAAGGTGATACTTCGTCTTCAGCAGTATTAATTTCTGTAAGATTAACAGGATCAGAAAACTTTGTATCTGATTCAATAACTGTATACCAGATATCCAATTTGCCTCTTCCTCCATCTCTATCGGAAACAAAGTATAATATTTCACGACTGGCAAACTTATCATAAGCAATATTAGGCTGTGTATTAGTAGCGCCATCTGCATTTATAGGTGCAGGTAGTCTTGTTGAAGCTCCAAAATTTCCATCCTCATCAATAGGCCTATAATAAAGATCACATTTTATGTCATAGGAATTTATGTATTCACAAATGGTGTAATAAACTCGGGTACGATTCATATTAATCGCAGTATGTGCAACCAATTGCTGAGAGTTATTTATATCACCTTCAAGTAAACCATTTACCCCTTCTGGGTTATTCTTCAATAATTTGCTCAACTTTCTATTTGAAGGACTTTCTTCTGAATCATCATCAAATCTTAAAGAAGAATAGTAGAGGTCTTCATCTATTTTTTGTGCTCCAAACTCTGAGTATTCAGTATTAATTTCAGCACCGGCGTTTTCAACTTTTATATAATCTCGATTATTATTCTGTTCCCCTTTTGCCCAATGACATGCTTCAATTTCTTTTCCAGCCTTCAAGCTGTAATATGCATCATCTCCATTGTTCTCACTCAAGTACAATTCGAAATTTGCAATAGCATCATCATACCTTCCCAACTTTTGGTACATTTCTGCTAAATGAAAGGTTGACAATGGATAATCACCATTCTCATCAAGTTCAATTACTTTTTCGTAATTCTTTGCTGCATAGGTATAAGCATTAAAATTTCTGGCTGCGTCAGCTGATTTATTTAATACAAACAAGTCTGTTGTATCAAATTCTAATGCCGTCTTAAAAAACTCAGTAGCTGAATGGAAGTCTTTATCAGCGATTGCAATCTCGGCTGCTTCCAACCACGCTTTTTTTGTCTGGCCGAATATCGTGACAGACAAGCAAGTCAGAAGTAATATTGTATTTATAATTCTCAAGTTCATGGTTGGGATATCAAGAAAATCTTAATAAATAGGGCAAACTTTAAATGGTTTCAATGGTTTCACATCTGTGATAAGATAATTGAAATGTATCTCTGGTCCACCCCTATAATTTGTATGTTGATTGAATTCTGACAAATCTATATCATAACTAAGCGCAACAAAAAAGCGTTTTTGCCACTCGAGTGCAATTTTTGGATAGACAGCACCAGAGGTTCTATAGCCAGCTCCTAGGTGTAGGTTTTTTTCTTGTCCTCTATCTTTATCCAAGTAAAAATCAAGATAGGCACCAAAAATAATTTCACTATAACTTGCTTGATCTTGTACCATTAGATCTACTTCCAAATCAATTTTTTCAGCCAATTTAACATTTCCAATACCATAGATTGAAAAACGCATTGGTAGTTCTTGCACATCTTTGACATCATAAAACTGATCTTTTGGAGTGGTAAGGTGCCAAGCACCGAGCCCAATATCTAATTTAGTTCTTGCAGATTTTTGGTACCTATAATTAAATCCTAAAGCAGTTTCTATATATCCAATTCTAGCAAAATTAAAATTTTCTCCACTAGGATCAGATGGATTAAAGACGCCATTTGAAAATTGATTATCCCAAGTTAAGGCATCCGTATTATACCCTTTGTTGGCATACCCTAATGTCAATCCTCCTGTTATAATGTGTTTTGCCGATAATATCTTAGATATTGACCCAGAAAGGTTAATGCTTCCTAGATTAAGTTTTGAGTCTCCTTGCTGATCATAATTAAAAAAACCACCTAGACCAAGAAATAAGTCCTCTCTCTTATCTAAATATACTTTTTGATCATAACCTAAGGTAAAGGTAGACCAAGGCACAGGAACGGATCTCCATTGATCTCTCAATGACATAGAAACCCTCTTATCGCCTTTAAATATTCCCGTAAGAGAAGGATTGACGACCAACGGTGCATTATAAAACTGGGAATAATGCAAGTCTTGAGCTTTACCTACACTTAAAAATGTAATAAAAGCAATACAAAAGACTAATATCTTTTTGTATGTCATATACTCAGGTTAGGTTAAATTATCATATTAAACTAATCAATAATACATAATCTTTTGAATTTCAATACTAATTGATATTCAAAGGGTTATATACATTAAATGTACAAAAACTGTGCTAATAGCTAGACCGACCAAGTAGTCATTAATCGGCTGCAAATATGAATTTAAATAGAAATGAGATGATAAATATAAGGGTTTTCCATTAAATTACATCATAATAATCAGTTATTTACTTACTATGGATCAAGTCACTGTAATATCCGGTGCAGGAATTAGCGCAGAAAGCGGAATTAAGACATTTAGAGATGCAGATGGCCTTTGGGAAGGTCATGATGTAATGGAAGTTGCTTCTCCAATTGGTTGGGCAAATAATCAAGAACTGGTATTAGATTTTTATAATCAAAGAAGAAGGCAACTCAAAGCAGTGAATCCAAATAAGGGACACAAAAGCTTGGTTCGATTAGAAAAGCATTATAAAGTATCAATTATTACTCAAAATGTTGACAATCTTCATGAAAGAGCAGGAAGCAGCAATGTAATGCATCTTCATGGCCAGTTAAATAAAGTAAGGAGCACTGGGCCTTCCAATGAAGTTTTACATTGGGAAAACGACTTAATTTTAGGAGATCTATGCAGCCATGGATATCAACTTAGACCCCATATTGTTTGGTTTGGCGAACAAGTACCAATGATAGAAAATGCTATTGAAGAAATGTTTAAATCTAGTATTTGCATTGTAGTAGGAACTTCACTTCAAGTTTACCCTGCTGCAGGCTTAATATCCTATTTACCAAAAAATTCTAAAATTTATTTTGTAGACCCAAAACCTGTAGTAAATCACGAACTTTCAATGATGTCGAATGAATTAGAAATTCATGCCTTAAAGGCAACTGAAGGATTACCATTGGTTGTAGACAAAATTTTGAAATCCCACGGCCATATTTAACTGTTTATTAATAACTCTTTGTTACAGATTAATTGATATTTGTATTAGAATTTAAGTTATGAAACAATTATACTTATCATTTGCTTTCTCATTTTTTTTATACAGTTGCGCAGCACAATCTAATTTACCTGCGAGTGACCGCATAATTAAGTTCGATAACAATCACATTGAATTAGGTGAAGTTAAGCGCGGTGAAACTCGTGAGATGGAATACAACTTTACAAACATTGGAAAGGAAGACATTGAAATTACTTTTGTTAGTTCTTGTGAATGCACTACCGTTAAGTATCCTCGAAAAGCTATTCAACCAGGAGAAAGTGGAACCTTGAAGGTTGTATTTGACAGTACAGAAAAAGAACTGTCAGAAACCGTGGATATAGATGTTTATCTTAGTAATGTTGATCCTGATACAGGAGAACCAATATGGTTTATATTAGATTATAGTTTTGTACTTATTCACTAATTATTCGTTGATTTTCAAAACTTCTAAGAAAGTTTTTTGAGGTACTTGTACTGTTCCAATTTGTCTCATTTTCTTCTTTCCTTTTTTCTGTTTTTCCAACAACTTTCTTTTACGAGTAATATCACCTCCATAACATTTGGCTGTCACATCCTTACGCAAAGCAGATATTGTCTCTCTTGCGATGATTTTTGCGCCAATAGAAGCTTGGATTGCAATCATAAACTGCTGTCGTGGCAAAAGCTCTCGTAATTTCTTACAAATACGTCTACCGAAAGATTCTGCCTTTTCCCTATGGACAAGAGATGACAATGCATCAACCGGCTCCGAATTTAATCTGATGTCTAACTTTACAAGATCTGAAGCACGGAAATCAATCATCGTATAATCAAAGGATGCATAGCCTTTTGTAATTGATTTTAATCTATCATAAAAATCAAAAACAATCTCAGCAAGTGGCATTTCAAAAGTCATCTCAACCCTTGTTTGAGTTAAGTAGGTTTGTTTAGTCAGTACTCCTCTTTTGTCCATGCATAGTTTCATGATGGTTCCTATATACTCGGGCTTGGTTATAATCTGTGCTCTGATAAATGGCTCTTCAACCTTTTCTAAAATTGTCGGGTCAGGAAGATCATTGGGTGTATTGATAAGTAGTTTCTCTCCTTTTTTGGTATACGCATAATATGAAACATTAGGTACTGTTGTTATTACTTCCTGATTAAACTCTCTAGAAAGTCTTTCTTGTATAATTTCCAAATGCAACATTCCTAAGAACCCACAACGAAAACCAAAACCTAAGGCTACCGAAGATTCAGGTTCAAAAATAAGAGAAGCATCATTCAGTTGAAGTTTCTCCATACTATCTCTGAGATCTTCAAAGTCTTCATTTTCAATAGGATATAAGCCGGCGAAAACCATAGGTTTTACATTTTCAAATCCTTGAATAGCTTCTTTACAAGGGTTAAGTTGGGTGGTAATTGTATCCCCTACTTTTATTTCTTTACTTTCTTTGATACCGGTGATTATGTAACCTACATTGCCTGCTTCAAGCGTTTTTTTAGGCACTTGATTTATTTGAAGAATTCCAATTTCATCAGCGAAGTAATTTTTATCCGTATTGACAAATTTAACTTCTTCACCTTTGTTCATTTTGCCATTAAGTATCCTAAAATAAGCGATTACTCCCCTAAAAGGATTAAAAACGGAATCAAAAATTAAGGCTTGTAGTGGTGCTTCTGGGTCTCCTTCAGGAGCAGGAACTCTGTCAACTATACCATTTAAAATATCAATAATCCCTATTCCCGTTTTTCCACTTGCGTGAATGATTTCTTCTTTTTCACAACCGATTAAATCTATGATTTGATCTGACACTTCATCAATCATGGCACTTTCCATATCCACTTTATTTAGAATAGGGATAATTTCTAAATCATGTTCGAGCGCCAAATACAAATTTGAAATTGTTTGGGCTTGAATTCCTTGGCTTGCATCTACCAGTAAAAGAGCACCTTCACAAGCAGCTATGGATCTTGAAACTTCATATGAAAAATCGACATGTCCGGGTGTATCTATCAGATTTAGTGTGTATTTTTTCCCATTTTCATGAAGATAATACATTTGAATCGCATGACTCTTTATGGTAATGCCTCTTTCTCGCTCTATATCCATATCATCCAGAGCTTGATTTTTCATTTCTCTTTCTGAAATGGTCTTCGTTTCTTCAAGCAAACGATCCGATAAGGTACTTTTACCATGATCAATGTGGGCTATAACACAAAAATTTCTGATTAATTCCATAAGATCGCAAAGATAATTTAATTTAAACTAGAAGTATTGCCATAAAAGCAGAATTATTGGTATAAATCAGGCAACATCTTAAAGAATCATTTATTTTCGTGGATTTTAAAATCTCTAGTTCAAAATCCAAAAGTATTATGTACTCATTTAAGTTTTCTAAAGGCATATTTTTATTGCTTGTACTATCCATTGGCTTCACACAAGCAATTGCTCAATATAACTTTGAAATAGTCCAACAAATTGAAAATACAAATATCAAAAGTCAAGGGAAAACCGGAACATGTTGGTCCTTCGCCTCTATCTCGTTTATTGAATCAGAAATATTAAGAACCTCTGGTCAATCTATTGACCTTTCAGAGATGCATATCGTAAGGGATGTTTACATAGACAAAGCAAGAAATTATATCCTAAGACAAGGCAAGGCCAATTTTTCAGAAGGCAGCTTAGCCCATGACATGTTGAATGTTGGAATAAAATCAGGATTGGTGCCCGAACAAGTATACTCTGGCAAACAGAGTAAAGAACATAATCATAAAAAATTGTTTGAGGAATTAAAAACATATCTAGACAGCATTGTTGGTGCACAAGCAATACCATCAAATTGGGAACAAGAAATTGATATGGTTCTAGACAAACATTTAAATAAATATGACGACTCATTTATCTTGAATGAAAAAAAATACAATGCAAAAAGCTATTACGAGTATCTAGGCTTAGAGTTAAAGGAGTATAAAAATGTTACAAGCTTTAGTCATCATAATTTTGGTCAAGAATTCATCTTGGAAATTCCTGATAATTATTCCAATGGATCTTATTTAAATGTATCAATTGATGAATTACAAAATATGGTTGATCTTGCAATTTCCGAAGGGCATTCAGTAATTTGGGATGGTGATGTAAGTGAAAAAGGATTCTCTGCTCAACGTGGTTTGGCAATTAACCCTATTGAATTTCAGGAATCTTGTTTTGACACTCCTTGTGAAGAAAAAACTGTAACGCAACAAGATCGACAACTTGCATTTGAAAGTTATGATACCACAGATGACCATTTGATGCATTTGGTAGGAATTGCAAAAGATGAAAATGGAGGAAAATATTACATTATCAAGAACTCATGGGGAGAATTAAGCGACTTCAAAGGTTACCTTATGATGTCTGAATCTTATTTTAGAGCAAAGACAGTAGCAGTAACTTTAAATAAAGCGTTCTTTGAAGATCTTGGTTCTGAGTAATTAGATTTCAAATGTGATACCTTCTTTTAATGCTTGTTGATAAGATTCTTCATCAAATGAGTACAGTCGAGCAGGTCTATGTGCTACTCCTGTTTGGTACACATTAAGATCTTTAACAATATTCATTTTGATGATCTTCTTTCTGAAGTTTCTTTTATCCAATTCTTTTCTCAGCACACTTTCGTAAAGTTGTTGAAGTTCGGTGAGTGTAAATCTTTCTGGTAATAATTCGAAGCCAATTGGTTTGAGTCTTAAATTGGTTTGAAGTCTAGATAGGCAGGTATTCATAATTTTTAAATGGTCAAACGCTAATTGGTCGACCTCACTTACGGTTTTCCAAGAAACTTCATTTGCAAAAGACGATGCTTTTGGAAATACTCTTTTAATATTCACCAATGAGAAATATGCAATGGTAAAAACCCTTCCTTTCGGGTGCCTATCTACTTCTCCAAAAGTCATTACCTGTTCCAGATAAACATTTTCAAGGCCCGTGAGATCATACAAGATGCGATTCGCTGCGGTAATTATATTTTCATTAGGAGCAATTAAATCTCCAGGCAAAGCCCAATCACCGTAAAAAGGCTCTTCGCCTCTCCTAATAAGTAGCACTTTAAGGTCCGTATCGTCAAACCCAAAAATGACGTTATCTACGGATGCTGCTGATTTGAAATATTCGCTAGGATTTGACATTCAATATCTATATTTGGTAAATGTAAGAAATTAATTAGTTCATTAACAAAGCATTATATTGATCAATTTAATAAGTGATACGGTAACCGTACCCACAAAAGGCATGTTAGAGGCCATGTTTAATGCGAAGGTGGGAGATGATGTTTTCGGCCAAGACCCTAGTATTAATAGTTTACAAGACAAATTATCCGAAATGTTTGGGATGGAAGCAGGGCTTTTTTGCCCTTCAGGAACAATGACAAACCAAATTGCCATAAAAACACACACGAATCCCATGGATGAGTTGATTTGTGATCATTCATCACACGTATATAAGTATGAAAATGGTGGATATGCTTATAATTCTGGAATTGGTATAAAATTGATTAGGGGTACTTTTGGCAAAATTGACTCAGACCAAATAATAAAAGCTGTCAACCCCAATTACGATTGGCTAACCAATTCTAGGTTGGTAGTTATTGAAAATTCCTGCAATAGTGGAGGTGGAACGTATTATAATTATTCAGAAATGGAAAAAATAAGCGAGACCTGCAAAGCATTAAATCTTAAATTACACTTGGATGGAGCCAGACTTTTTAATGTGTTGGTTGAGACTAAGGATAGCCCAATAGAAATTGGGGGATTGTTTGATAGCATTTCCATATGCTTATCAAAAGGCTTAGGAGCACCAGTTGGATCTGTCTTACTGGGTCAAAAAGAATTTATTGCAAAGGCAAGAAAATTTAGAAAAGCGATGGGTGGAGGAATGAGACAAGCTGGTTATTTAGCCGAAGCATGTAGTTATGCTCTTGATCATCACATTCCCAGATTAAAAGAAGATAACGATCGCGCAAAAGAGCTAGGTATTGTCCTTGAAAGGTGTTCTTATGTTAAGCATGTTCTTCCCGTCATGACAAATATTGTAATCTTCGAGTTAAAGGATTTTATTTCTGCTGAAAAATTCATTGAGATTTTGAACAATGATGGTATTGTGGCTTCAGCATTTGGGCCTCAAAAAGTTCGTTTCGTAACGCATTTAAATATAGATCAAGCGATGATCGATAAAGCCAAAGCCATTTTGAAGGAACTTTCTCTACAATTCAAGGACTAGTAATATTCATTTTTAAATCAAGATTCAATGTTTTTAACTTTCCATGTTTAATACGTTAATTCGGACTTTTTCAATCTAATACTACAGATTACAAAAATCAATATGAAAAATAATACGATTTTCTACATACTTTTCATTTTCTGTTTACTTGCATGTAAACAAGAATTACCAAAATTAGATCAAATGCATTCCCATAGTCATAGTCGAACTGATCACCATAGTTACGCCCAACCAGATCAAGCCATTTCTAAACATTTATCTTTGAATCTTCATGCAAATTTTAAAGAGAAAATTCTTAGTGGTGAGGTTATTCATACCATTCAAAATAATGGGGCATCAGAAATAATTTTTGATGTAAAAAATCTTGTAATTGAATCAATTTCAATTGCAAGCAAAGAGTCTGAAAATCAATTAAATTACGTCAAGACAGATTTTACTCTAGGTAAATCTGATGATTTTTTAGGACAAGCCTTGCATGTAAAAATAAATGAAAATACTACCAAGGTAAAAATAAAGTACAGTACAACAGATAATGCTTCAGCTGTTGATTGGCTTGATCCAATTCAAACAACAGACAAACAAAAACCATTTTTATTTACCCAAGGTCAGGCAATTTTAACAAGGACTTGGATACCTTGCCAAGATAGTCCTGGAATTAGGGTTACGTATGATGCAAAGCTTCAAGTACCGAGTGATTTAATGGCTGTAATGTCAGCAAAAAACCCGCAGAGTAGAAATGAAAACGGTGAATATAATTTTATCATGGAGCAAGCTATACCACCTTATTTGATTGCATTAGCAATTGGTGATTTAGTATTTAAACCTATTGGCAAACGGACAGGCGTATATGCTGAACCCAGTGTAATAGATAAAGCAGTATATGAATTTGCAGATATGGAGAAAATGCTAATAGCTGCTGAGGAATTGTATGGACCTTATCTTTGGGAACAGTATGATGTGATTGTTTTACCAGCCAGTTTCCCTTTTGGCGGAATGGAAAATCCGAGACTCACTTTTGCGACTCCAACCATTTTGGCTGGAGATAGATCACTTACAGCCTTGATTGCACATGAATTAGCACATTCATGGTCTGGAAATTTGGTAACCAACGCTACCTGGGATGATTTTTGGCTCAACGAAGGCTTCACTGTATATTTTGAAAGAAGGATAATGGAAGCGCTCTATGGTGTTGATTATGTAAAAATGCTCACTCAGCTTGGAATCCAAGATTTGAATAATCAAATAAAAGAGTTAGGTGCAGAGAGTGACGACACGCACCTAAAATTATCACTAAAAGAAAGGGATCCAGATGATGGAATGACGGATATTGCTTATGAAAAAGGATGCTTATTTCTAATGGCCTTGGAAGAAGAAGTTGGAAGAGAAAAATTTGATGAATTTCTTAAAAAATATTTTTCAGATCACCAATTCCAAACCTTAACCACTGAAGAGTTCTTAGAGTATTTAAATCGTGTATTAATACAACCGGAGGGTGTAGAAATTGATATTGATGCTTGGGTCTATTCCCCTGGTCTACCTTCTTTAAGGCCAAATGTAGAATCAAATAAATTCGATTTGGTAGAGGCCTTTATGGGTGATAAATTTAAAGAGAATAATTGGACAACAAAGGGCACTGAAGCCTGGTCCACGCATGAGTGGTTGCATTTTATTAGGTCTCTCCCATCTGATATGGACAACACTCAAGCATCGGCTTTAGATGAAACTTATCAATTTAGTAAATCAGGTAATTCAGAAATAATTGCTGCATGGTTAGAGAAATCTATTTATAATGGATATTATAAAAATATTGAAAGTGAATTAGAAAATTTTCTTGTTAATATTGGAAGGCGAAAATTCCTTACACCATTGTATAAAGGGCTCAAAAATGTAGGTGATCTCGACTTAGCTAAAAGTATTTATACCAAAGCTAGACCAAACTACCATGCTGTATCTTCCCAAACCATGGATGCTTTGTTAAATTAATTATTTGAAAAGACATTAATTGATGAATTCTGGCTGTTTTGGAACCAATTTTTGCGTGTTTTTATTATTCCATTTATAAAAAATGGAAAAAGTTGGAGATATTGTGGCGTCTTAATACTGTGAGACCCTATCTATTACAAGTTCAAACAAATCTGTTGAAAATTTTAAACCAAATAAATATGAAATTTAATTTTGTAATAAGAAGATTATTAATCTTAACACTTATTGCGCAATCGTGCTTGATTTTTGGTCAAGTAAAGGAACCAAGCCCATTTGATTATGGAAGAATGTGGACATTTGAAAACCCCCCAAAAGAGTGGCTTAAAGAAGCATATGATTTTGAACCAGAAGATGAGTGGTTTGATTTTGTAAGAAAATCTTCTTTACGATTTGCAAGTTGGTGTTCAGCCTCATTTGTTTCACCCTCAGGCTTAATCATGACAAATCATCACTGCTCAAGAGATGAAGGGATCAAAGCTCAACAAGGGGCTGAGAATTTCGACAAACAAGGATTTTATGCTTCCACACTTACAGACGAAAGAAAAATAGAAGGTCTGTATGTCGAACAAATGATCATGGCGAAAGATGTTACTGATGAAGTAAAGGCGAGTTCAGTAGAAGAAGTCGAGGCCAAGTACAAAGAAATGAGTGGATGGAATGATCTTCGTCTGCAGGTTGTTGGCTTTTACAGTGGAATTAAATATTCTATCTACGGTTACAAAAGATATGATGATATCAGATTGGTTTGTATGCCAGAAAACAGCATAGGATTTTATGGTGGTGATCCCGATAATTTCACTTACCCAAGATACAATTTGGATTTTACATTTTGGAGAGCATATGATGAAAACGGCAAGCCTTTAGACACTTCATCAAATTATTTGAAGTTCAACAAGGATGGTGCTGTTGAAGGAGAAGCCGTCTTTGTTGTTGGAAATCCAGGAAGAACAGAAAGATATAGAACTGCAGCCCAATTGGATTATGACAGAAAGCACAGATACAACGAAACATTGGCTTTTATGGATAATAGAATTGAGTTAATGAGAGAAGAATATGCTTTGATCAAAGATGACCCTAATAAGGTAGCGGAAGGACAAGAATTATTAGGCTCAATTACGAGTCTCGCAAACGGTCAAAAAGCATATGGCGGAATACTAAAAGGTTTAAACGATCCTGATCTTTATGGAAGAAAAGTCGCCATGGAAGAATTGGTGAAATCAAAATCAACTGACGTTAGTGCATGGGAAAACCTTGAAAAAGAATACAATAAATTAATCCCGCATGCATGGGCTATTAACAATTTAGGTCCCTCAGGTTATAGAGGAAGTGTATTAAGCTTATTACACGAGCTTAATGATTTGGAAACAATGATTTCAGATGGTGCCGATAAGGAAACAGTCATGACCAAAAAATCAGATCTGATGGAATTAGCAAAAAGTGCTAGATCTTCAAGAGAGAAAAGATTGTTTTCTATGCTATTAGAAGAAATCTCCAACGCTATGCCAAAAAAGAGCAATCTTTTGTCAAAACTGTTGGCTGGAAGATCAATGGAAAGCTTTGTAGATCATTTATTTACTGCATCCTCTTTTATGGATGATGCAAAGTTGGAAAAACTACTGAAGAAAAATAAAAAAATTGCAAAAAGTAGTGATCCAATGCTAATGCTATCTAGGTCACTGATCCCTAAATACAAGGATGCTGTGAATGCCTTTAGATCGTCTGGTCCAATAAGACAACAGTATGAAACAGAAATCGTAAATAAAATTTTTGATGTATATGGAGATGCCTTACCACCTGATGCAACTTTTACTTTAAGAATATCAGATGGTGTTATTAAAAATTATGAATATAACGGAACCAAAGCTCCTTGGAAAACAACATTTTTCGGAATGTATGATAGGCATTATTCCCATGAAGAAGTCTATCCATGGGATCTACCTGAAAGATGGTTAAATCCAAGCATGGAGCTTCTTAAATCACCAGTTAATATTGTTTCAACCAACGATATAATTGGAGGTAATTCCGGGAGCCCAATGATAAATAAAAATAGAGAAGCAGTAGGTCTAATATTTGATGGTAACATTGAATCTTTACCAGGTAACTTTATATTTGATGAGGAGTCTAACAGAACCGTATCTGTTCATGCTGGAGGAATTCATGCAGCTTTGAAATATGTATACAAGGCTGATAGACTTGTTGATGAACTTGACGGAAAATAATTTCGGCTTAAAATAAATAATTAGAACCCCATTCAAAAGATTTTGGATGGGGTTTTATTTATTTAAATATATTTTGACCCTTCCCGGATAGTCAAAACTGATAATTCCGGATGTTCATGAATAAATTCTCTGACAGCATGAGGATTAAATTTAGAATATTGTCGAAGCGCCCAACCAGATGCTTTATTGATAAAGAATTCTTTAGAATCTATATGATGCAGGATGTTTTCTTTCATTAATTCAAAATCCGTTTTCTCTTTATATTTCAATTGAAAAATAATGGCTGAGCGATTTAGCCACATATTTTTTGAAAACATCCATTCAGGGATAATATGCTCAATTTGATTTTGAAACTTTTCAAAATACTTTCCGGCCATATTTGAGGCTAAAGAATCAACTGTATCCCACCATGACTTTTGACAAATCCAATGTTCAATGAGGACCAGATCTTCTTTTTGCAACTCTCTTTTTGTTTTTGTCATTAAATCCATAGCAACATATTGATATTCCCGAGCCTCTGCATCCCAAAGAATCTGATACAATTCTCGCCAATTTTTGACTATTTCATTTTTGTATTCTTTCCAAAGGAATCTTACAATAATTTTTCTTTCGGGAGATGCCACTCCAATGAAATCAAATTGATTTTTCAGATATTCTTTCATCCATTGAGCTTTTTCAGGGTCAGCAATGGCTCTTAACTCTTCATCTATTAATTTTAGCAAATCATTCATGCCTCTAAATTAATCCCGAAAGTATATTTCTAATAAATTTGAGCTACGAATGATAAACTCAGAACCAAAAATTCCTTTAGCAGAAAGAATGCGTCCCGAAACGCTGGATTCTTATTATGGTCAGGCTCATCTTGTTGGAGAATCTGGACTTCTTTACAAGATAATTAAATCTAATCAGATTCCATCTATGGTTCTTTGGGGCCCTCCTGGGGTTGGCAAAACCACCCTAGCATTCATTCTTAGTAAAGAATTAAAAAGACCTTTCTATTCATTAAGTGCTATTAATTCTGGGGTTAAAGAGATTAGAGAGGTGATTCATCGCGCAGAACAGCAGCATTTATTCAGCAAACCTCACCCTATCCTATTTATTGATGAAATACATAGATTTAGTAAATCTCAGCAAGACGCTCTCTTAGGAGCAGTAGAGAAAGGTGTGATTACCTTGATAGGTGCTACAACTGAAAATCCTTCATTCGAAGTGATTCCTGCATTGTTATCTAGAATGCAGGTTTATATCTTAGACCAACTTTCAACCAAAGAATTAATTGACCTTGTAAATCATGCGCTTGATAAAGATCAATACTTAGGAGCTTATCAAATAAAGGTAGAACAATATGATGCTCTAATTAAATACTCAAATGGTGATGCCCGCAAAATGTTAAATTGCCTTGAATTGGTAGTTAATAAAAATCTGGATTCTAATACCTTGACCATTGATAACAGCATGGTTGAAGACACCATTCAACAAAACATGGTCCTTTATGACAAAACTGGAGAGCAACACTATAATGTTATTTCTGCCTTTATTAAATCTATCAGGGGTAGCGATCCTAATGCAGCAATTTATTATTTAGCTAAAATGGTTGAAGCCGGAGAGGATCCATTATTTATATGTCGCCGAATGATTATTTCCGCTTCAGAAGATATTGGCCTTGCTAATCCAAATGCTTTACTAATAGCCAATCAATGTTTTCAAGCAGCACATCAAATTGGATATCCAGAGGCAAGAATTCCGATGGCTCAAGCCGCTATTTACTTAGCTTGCAGTCCGAAAAGTAATACTGCTTATATGGCTATTAAAAATGCACAAACAGAAGTCCAAAAAAACCCCAACGAACCCATTCCTTTACAGTTAAGAAATGCTCCAACAAAGTTGATGAAAGAACTAAATTACGGGAAGGACTATCAATATGCACATGACTACACTAAGAATTTTGTAGATATGAATTATATGCCAGAATACTTAAGTGGACATAAATTTTACGAGCCAGGAGATAACAAAACAGAAAACACATTCAAGAATATACTTAAAGATTTTTGGAACAAAAGATATGATTACTGATGAATGATATACACAGTTTAAAAATAGGAGTACTTGGAGGCGGACAATTGGGGAGAATGTTTGCCTTGGCAGCTGGAAACTTCGGCATTCAGCCATATTTCCTTGAAAAAGCAAAGGATTTTCCTGCAGGTCTCGTTTCTCAAAATGTTACGATTGGAGATTTTACAAACGAAAAAGATGTTTATAACTTTGGAAAAGAGATGGATATTATCACCATTGAAATTGAAAACGTAAACACTGCTGCCCTTCATCAATTAAAAAAAGAAGGTAAAAAAGTTTTTCCTGATCCTTCCTTGATTGAAATGATTAAAGACAAAGGCACTCAAAAAGAATTCTACAAAGCAAACGGATTGCCAACAAGTGATTTTGTCTTTATCCAAAACAAAGTTGATTTGCTTTATAAATTAGAAAAAGGAGAAATAGAAATTCCTTTTGTTCAAAAAAGCAGAACTGAAGGATATGATGGAAAAGGGGTTCTAGTTGTCAATTCTGCTTCAGATTTAAAAAGAGCATTTGATGTTCCGTCATTTGCAGAAAAAATGATCGAAATAGAAAAAGAACTTGCAGTAATTGTAGCCAGGAATGAACATGGAGAAATAAAGACCTATCCATTAGTGGAAATGGTTTTTGACCCAGAAGCAAATTTGGTTGACTATTTACAATATCCTACAGAAGTGTCCAATATTCATCAAGATGAGTGTCAAAAAATTGCCAAAGAAATTGCCCAACAAACAAACTTGATAGGATTGCTTGCTATTGAATTTTTTCTAGACAAAAATGATAATATCATTATAAATGAAATGGCTCCTAGAACTCACAATAGTGGTCACCTTACCATGGAAGCATGCACAACATCACAGTTTGAACAACACCTAAGAAGTATATGTAATCTGCCATTGGGTTCAACATCATACAATCAATCAGCCATTATGTTAAATCTACTTGGCAGAAAAGACTATACGGGCCCAGCAAATTACCCAAAACTTGAAAAAATTTGTTCTTTAGAAGGTGTTCATGTACATATTTATGGAAAAAAACTTTCCAAGCCAAAGCGTAAAATGGGACATATCAACATAGTAGACTCAGATATTTCCAAGGCAAGAAATACCTTGAGTCAAATTAAAAGCATTTTGGATTCGTAATTACTGTACATATATTTAAAGATTAAAACAAACCTATTGGCAACTAGCACAAAAAATAAAGTTACCCCATTGATGAAACAGTATATGGGCGTTAAGCAAGAACATCCAGATGCACTTTTGCTATTTAGAGTTGGGGACTTTTACGAAACCTTCGGAGAAGATGCCATCACTGTTTCCAAAATATTAGGTATTGTGTTGACCTCTAGAAATAACGGAGGGTCAAAGATTGAATTGGCTGGATTTCCATATCACAGCGTAGATGTTTACCTACCCAAATTAGTCAAGGCAGGATTTAGAGTCGCCATATGTGAGCAATTAGAAAAACCAAGTAAAGAGAAAAAAATAGTAAAAAGAGGGGTAACAGATATTGTAACACCTGGAGTCACTTTTCATGATAATATCTTAGACCACAAAGAAAATAACTTTCTGTGTTCAATCCATTATCAAAACGATCATCATGGCATCAGTTTTTTAGACATTTCTACTGGTGAATTTTTGGTAGCCGAAGGAAGTGACGCCCTGATTGCAAAATTGGTTCAATCTTTCAATCCATCAGAAATTATTTTTTCAAGAAGTCAAGGTCAACAGATTTCTAAACTTTTAGGAAAGGACCATTATTCCTTTCAACTCGAAGAATGGATTTATCAAGAAGAATATGCACGCGAAAAACTATTAGACCATTTTGAAGTTAGCTCGCTCAAAGGATTTGGAATTGAAGAAATGAAATCTGCTCAAGTTGCTGCTGGCAGCATTCTTCATTATTTAAATACAACCGAACATAAAAGTCTAGATCACCTTGTTCGCATCAATAGAATTCAAACCAAAGAATTTATGTGGCTTGATCGTTTTACGATCAGAAATCTCGAATTAATTAACAGCAATCACCCAACAGGGAAGCCACTGATATCAATATTAGACCAATGCATCTCTCCAATGGGTTCTCGTCTTTTAAGAAAATGGGTACTGCTACCGTTAATAAGTCCAACTGCGATAAAAGCAAGACATGACAATGTCGAATTTCTTTACAAAAATACAGACCAATTAGATGAACTGGAAGAACACTTGAAAGGAATTGGTGATTTAGAAAGAATCACTGCAAGATTAGCTGCCAAAAAAATAAATCCAAAAGAAATTAAAAGTCTCGAGCGTTCACTTAAAGCTATAGAACCTATCAAGGAGATGATGGAAAAAAGTGACCAAAATTCAATGGTTGCTTTAAGTGATACAATAAATCTTTGTACAAAACTACAGGAAGAGGTCAATAAAACCCTCTCGGAAGACCCCCCCGCCCTATTAAATAAAGGTCAAGTAATCAAAGATGGATTTAATGCTGAACTAGATGAATGGAGAGATATTATCAGAAATGGGAAACAATTATTGGTTGATATTCAAACTGAAGAGGCAAAAGCAACAGGTATTGTTAATTTGAAAATTGGGTTCAACAACGTTTTTGGATACTATCTTGAAGTAACCAATAAATACAAAGATCAAGGCCTAATTCCAGATAATTGGATCAGGAAACAAACCTTGACTAATTCTGAACGATATATCACCGAAGAACTCAAAACACTTGAAAATAAAATCCTTTCAGCTCAAGACAAAATTGCTCAACTTGAAGCAAAATTCTATGAAGAGCTCATTATTAACATAAGCAATTATATAGAGCCAATACTGCAAAACGCAAAAATAGTGGCCCAAATAGATTGTTTAAGATCTTTTGCTAAATTGGCAATTAAAAATAATTATATCAGACCTGAAATAAATGAAGGTTTTGAAATTGCAATCACTGAAGGTAGACACCCTGTAATTGAACATGAATTACCTGCTGGAGAGCCTTATATTCCAAACGACCTAAATATTTCCAATTCCGAGACTCAAATAATCATGATTACCGGTCCAAATATGTCTGGCAAATCGGCTATTCTAAGACAAACTGCATTGATTTGTTTAATGGCTCAAATGGGAAGTTATGTGCCGGCTAAAGAAGCAAAAATAGGATTTATTGATAAGCTTTTTACAAGAGTGGGAGCATCTGATAACATATCAAGTGGTGAATCGACTTTCATGGTTGAGATGATAGAAACCTCTAGCATTCTTAATAACATTTCAGAAAGGAGTCTCATCTTATTGGATGAAATCGGAAGAGGAACAAGTACTTATGATGGAATCTCTATTGCATGGTCTATTGCAAGCTATCTGCATGATAACCCTTCTGCAAATCCTAAAACATTATTTGCTACACACTACCATGAGCTTAATGAATTGGCTGCACAATACGCTAGAATCAAAAACTTCAATGTTGCCACCAAAGAAATGGGCAACAAAGTACTTTTCTTAAGAAAGTTGGTTGAAGGAGGAAGCAATCATAGCTTTGGGATTCATGTAGCAAAAATGGCTGGGATGCCAAAATCAATTTTATCACAAGCAGGAAAATTATTGAAAGAGCTTGAGAAAAAATCCATTTCAGAAAAAGAAGAGATGAACACAGCTTTAAAGAATTCAAAAAGTGAAATACAGTCTGTGCAATTGAGTATTTTCAATAATGAAGATGGGAGATGGCTTGATATTAAAAAAGAATTTGAATTGCTTGATCTTGACAGCATGACTCCAATTGAATGCATGCTTAAGCTAAAACAAATTGAAGAAATTATTAAGCGCAAATCTTAGATCAAATTAAAAAGGTTGTCAACTCCAATATCCCTTGCAACATTAAAACCTTCGCCATATTCTACACCGATTGGTCTACCATAACTAGCGGCCTTCGCTTTAACAAAATCCAAGAAGTCTTTTCCAGAAATTGGTGTTTTTGGTTCCTTACTATTTGGATCATAAAACTGCGAAGAAAAGCACATAATTGCAGCCATTTTATCATCAATGCTATCACTGATATCAACTACAAAATCAGGTTTGAGATTATGGTCTTGTATATAATGATAAACTGCTTTGGGTCTCCAATGTGTTTGTATTTGTCCGTTTATACTAGTTTCTATTCTTCTCAACCCAGAAGCAAAGCAAGCATCAGAAATTAGTTTTGCCGCTCTTCCATGATCAGGATGCCTGTCTACTATAGCATTTGCAAGAACAACTTCTGGCTTAAATCGTCTGATTTGTTCGACAATTTTTATAATATTTTCCTGGGTATGTTGAAAAAAACCATCCGCCATGCCTAGATTTTCGCGATGCTTAATCCCAAAGTATTCTTTTGCCTTTTTTGCTTCTTCCAGTCTCAGTTTGGCACTGCCTCTTGAGCCAAGCTCTCCTTGAGTTAGATCTACAAACGCGACTGACTTACCCAACTTAAGATGATGAGCGATTGTACCACCACAACCAAGTTCAATATCATCTGGGTGTACTCCTATTGCTAAAATGTCAACTTTCATTTACCAATTCATTACTATACTACCCCATGTAAAACCAGATCCAAAGGCAGCCAAACAAACTAAATCATTATCTTTTATTTTCCCTTGTTCCCAAGCTTCCGAGAGAGCAATTGGGATTGAAGCAGCGGTGGTATTTCCATATTTGTGGATGTTATTAAATACTTGATCATCATTTAGTCTAAGTATTTTTTGCACAAACTGGCTAATCCTCAAATTTGCCTGATGAGGTATTAACAAATCAATATCTGATGGTTGTTTACCCACTCCCGCTAAAGTAGATGCAATAACCTCAGGAAATTTTACGACAGCCTTTTTAAACACAACTTTGCCATCCATGTAAGGGTATAAGAACCCATCATCCAACATTTTTTCAGTTATAAATATCTCACCTAACTTATTTTTCTCAGGGAAACCGAATTGATCCTTGTCTTGATGATGATGTCCACCATGCGATCCTGGGCATAACAATGACAAAACTTCTGCATTGGTACCATCAGAATGTAATTCTGAATTTAATATACCTTTTGATTCATCTTCGGTTGGCTGAACAACCACTGCTCCTGCACCATCTCCAAATATAACTGACACCCCCCTTCCTCTTGTATTAAACTCTAATCCGGATGAATGCATTTCAGCACCGACTACCAGGATATTTTTATACATGCCAGACTTAATAAACTGATCTGCTACAGTCAACGCGTAAACAAAACCAGTACATTGAGTTCTTACATCTAATGCTCCAATTTCAGATTTTGTAATGCCAAGTTCGCGTTGTAATAATACACCACAACCTGGAAAATAATAATCTGGACTTAATGTGGCAAAGATGATAAAATCAATATCCTCTGCTGTTATACCAGCACGCTCAATGGCAATTTTTGATGCCTTGGCTCCTAATGTTGTTGTAGTTTCCTCATGTTTTGTGGCAAATCTACGTTCTTTGATACCAGTTCTTTCTTGAATCCATTCGTCCGAGGTATCCATAAATTTGGCCAAATCATTATTTGTGTAAACATTTTCGGGCACATAATGGCCTACGCCTGCAATTCGCGATCTTCTCATTTGTTAAGTTTAATTGCTTGGGCTAAAGTAATATTATTTGATCAATCAATAAAACTTCAAGACCATTCAGAACTTAGCACTAATACATTAAAGAAGAAAGCGTGTACTTGTTGAGAAAGTAATCTAATCCCATTTTATTGGTTTTATTAAAATTAAACTCTAAGTTTAACAATAAATATTCTCTAAGGTCAAAATTATTGTAACTGGTCTCTGATAATAATTTGTCAATATTTGAAACACCATAATCTAATGCCTGATTAAATCGATTAATGATTAATTGAGGAACATTTGGTTTTGCTATCCACACGGCATAAACAAAAGGCAATCCCGTCATTTCTTTCCAAGCTTCACCAAGGTCATATTTGAACTTAAAATTAGATTGATATTCAAAGACTTTATCACCTATCATAAGAGCTGCGCTATTTTCTTCTAAATCAACTATACCATTACTAACATCTTCGGTAGTATAAACTACTTCTTGATTCCAATAATTATCCATTAAAATTTTACAAAGACGGTTTGAGGTTAGAGAGTGATGGTCTAATATTACCTTTTTAATTTGTTCAATTGGTTGGTTTGAAAATAATGCAACTGAATTTACTGCACCATCCGAACCTATGCAAAAATTGGTTACGATTTTGTAATCATTTCTATTTTTTATAAAAGCTGCTGGAACCAATGCAATGTCTGCTTCATTGTTATCAAATGCTTTAGAACAGGCAGCAGGATATAGTAATTTTAGATCTATCTGCAAATCGACTTTTGCATTTTTAATTCCATATAAAAATGGTTCTGTGTTTTTGTAGTTCACCATTGCTACTTTCCACTTCATAGAGACTTAATAATTTTTAAATAAACTTTGTTTAATTTATTTTATCAAACATCAATATTAATGATTATACTTTATTTAATTCTAACATTGGGGAAGGATAGTCCTTTCCGAGCATCACTCCATAATTTAGAAAATCATTAGAACTGTACTTATTCGGATTAATTAACATTCCTGCAGGTACTTCTGAAAGCTCTGGTACCCAAAATTTAATATATCTGGCCTCAGGATCGTACTTTTGTCCTTGAAAAATAAGGTTCATTTTTCTTCCTTGCTTAGGGTCAGTTCCTATTCCTGCGATATATTGCCAGTTTCCATAATTACTACAGGGATCGTAATCTATCAGTTGAGATTCAAAATATTCTGCACCGATGAGCCAATTCATTTTCATCTCATAGATTAAAAAACTTGCGGTTATCTGTCTACCACGGTTAGACATAAATCCAGTTTGATTCAATTCATTCATGTTTGCGTCAACCAAAGGGATTCCTGTTCTGGCTTCTTTCCAAATATTAAATAAACTCATATCCTCACTATAACCATTTATAGTTTTGTTCTTAAGTCCACCTTGTTTGAAAATTTTTGAACCGTGTTTCTTTGCAATTAATCTAAAAAAATCTCTCCATAACAATTCAAAAAATAAATGGTAGGTACTTTCGTTAGACTCCACTTCGTCTTCAAATAATTTTAATTCTTGATAAATCTTTTTAGGAGACAAATTGCCTTGACTTAGGAAAGGAGAAAACTTTGATGAATAATCCCTTCCTAACATTTGGTTTCGGGTATTTTTATAATTCGAAACCAATTTGCTGTCGTGGAGGTAGTAGTTTAATTCTGACAAACCAGATGTTTCACCTCCTCTTAATTTACCAATATCACCCCTTTTAAAATTCATTTCATTTACCGAAAGGTTGGGAATCTCTCCAAAATTTAAATTTTCAACGAGTTTAATACTTGTTGGTACTTCCAAAGGTTTCCTGACTGCAATTATTTTCTCAACTTCCTTTCTATAGGTCGAAAACAAATCAGGACTTTGTGTAATAGGAAATGGTAAATCAGCGGTATGATACAACATTTTACCTCGATCGTATCTCATTTCGACCCCTATCGTCCAAAGATTTGCTTCTAATTGATCTTGGACATGAACTTCCTCACTCGTTCTTTCTCGATTACAGTAAACCCAATTTGCCTTATATTTTCTGCACAATTCAGGAATAATTTCTTCTGGATGTCCTGTTCTAACAACTAGATTACCTCCAATTTTTTTAAGATTTATTCTTAGGTCTCCTATGGATTCGATAATAAATTTCTGTCGATGAATGTCTGTTTTTGGAAATCCAAATGAGGTTTTACCAAAGAAAACTCTTTCATCAAACACATAAAGTGGAATAATCTCATCTGCAATATTTAGAGCATCCACCAGTGCTTCATTGTCGTGAAGTCTTTGATCACACCGAAACCAGACTAAAGCTCTTTTCATTTATAAATTAAATCACTTTTATTCTAACAATTCTAGTTGTTTCTTTGTTGAATTAATATAGAATCTAAATTAATCCTAATGTTAAAGAAAGTTGCATTTTTAACCATTTTGTGTTCATTGATTTTCATGAGTGCATGTAAAGATGGATACTCCAAAAAGGTTCAACATTCCTATGATGAAGTAATGAAAGTACATGATGAAGTAATGCCCGAAATGGGTACTATCCATAAGCTTAAAAAAGCTTTTAAAAAGAAGTTGAAAGAAGATTTATCCAAGGATGAAAAAGCAAAATTTGAAAAGCATGTTGAAGACTTAGAATTTGCTGATGACTCAATGATGGATTGGATGCATCAATTTAAAATGCCAAAAAATGTTGGAGATGACAAGCTGTTGGAATATTTGGCTGATCAAAAGACCAAAATCACTAAGGTCAATGAAGACATGAAACGTATTATAAACCACGCAAAACTTGCCAATGAATAAATTAAGCTCTTTCCTTTGCTTACTTGTAATTTCACTATTTGCTTGCCAAGACAATAACATACCAAAGAAATTACCATTTATAGGACAACATCAGTATACAGCTAGCGATACCATATACTACCAAATTCCAAAATTTGAATTTGTCGATCAAGATAGCAATGTGGTTAATAATGTGAGTTTTAAAAACAACATTTATATATCTGATTTCTTTTTTACTTCCTGCCCTAGCATTTGTCCTAAAGTCAAAAAACAAATGCTGAGAATTTATGACAAATATGAAGAAACCGAAATAATAAAAATGGTTTCACATACACTAGATCCAAAGCGAGACAATACCGATATTTTAAAACAATATGCTCAAAACCTTGGAGTTGATACTAAAAAGTGGATCTTCCTCACTGGTGATAAAGATGAATTAAGAGAAATTGCATTGAAATATTTTGTTGCCGTAGTTGAAGATGAAGAAGCGCCAGGAGGATTGGATCATTCCGGCAAAATTGTCGTTATAGATAAAAATGGGCATGTAAGAGCATTCGCTGAAGGAACAGACCCCGATGATGTTTCAGAACTCATGAAAGAAATTGATGTGCTTATAAACGAATATGATACTGAGGACTAGACTAATTATAATAAGTCTTTGTTGGATTTGGATGCTTTCTTCTTGTAATGAAGGAAGATTTAAGCAAGGTAAGATATTGTATGATTTTCATTGTGCAGGATGCCATATGGAAGATGGAACTGGACTAGCGGGTATATATCCACCGGTAAATGGATCTGATTTTCTCATGAATTACAAAGAAAAATTACCAAATATTATAAGATTTGGAATTGAAGGACCGATACTTGTTAATGGTCAAGAGTATGATATAGCCATGTCAGGAATTCCTGAATTATCCGCCGTTGAAATTTCCAATATTAGTAATTACATTTTTAATGCATGGACAAATGATTTAGGAATCATGAGTTTTGCAGAGGTAATGGAATCATTAGAAGAAGAGTGAAATTAGTTTTCCGCCCGCTTATTGATCTCATCTCTAATCTTTGCAGCTTGCTCATAATCTTCCTCCGCTAGCACTTTGTTAAGCATTTCGTTGAGTTCTTCAATACTGTGGTCTGAAAATGCTTTGACTTTTTTTACTTTTTTGGCTGTTCTATCCATGGCAATTTTCTTCTCTTCATCTGGGTCCAAAAGCATCCCAGCTTCCTCCATAATATTTTCCATGGTAAAAATTGGACAATTAAACCGAACCGCCATTGCTATTGAATCTGAAGTCCTACTGTCAATTATAACTTCTTGGGATCCATCCCAACAGATTAATTGGGCATAAAAAATTCCATCCAAAAGATTATTGATAATTACTTCTCTGAGTTCAATGCCAAAAGCATCTAAAGTATTTTTAAACAGGTCGTGGGTTAATGGTCTATTTGGAATCATTTTTTCCATTGCAACAGCAATCGCTTGGGCTTCAAATCCACCTATAACAACTGGTAGTTTTCTATCTCCATCAACTTCGCCTAGTATCACTGCATAATTGTGTGAAGAGGTCACACTATGGGTTAAGGCAACAACGTCTAATTCTATCTTACGCATTAAATATTATTCTAAACTATAATATTAAAAAAATGCCACATTATTCCCTAATTATATAGGAAATAAAAGGTATTTAGACATAAATCTGCTAAAAACTTCTAAGCTTTAAACTTTTTAATGGCTTCTGTCAAACGAGGAACTACATCAAACAAATCACCCAAGACTCCATAATCAGCGGCCTTGAAGAAAGGCGCCTCAGGGTCTTTATTGATGACCACAATTGTTTTCGAACTATTAACACCTGCCAAATGTTGAATAGCCCCAGAGATTCCTGCTGCGATGTACAAGTTAGGTCTAATGGCAACTCCAGTCTGTCCTACATGTTCATGATGAGGTCTCCATCCTGTATCAGCAACTGGTCGAGAACAAGCAGTTGTCGCTCCTAATACGTTAGCAAGATCTTCTATGATTCCCCAATTTTCTGGACCTTTCATTCCTCTACCTGCAGATACCACCAATTCTGCCTCAGGAAGAGGAACTACTCCATCCACAGTTTTCGTCTCAATTACTTTAAGTTTAGTTTGAGGAATATCTAGCTCTATAGCCTCAGGAATCCCACTGCTTCCTGTTTCCACAGGCTTCAAAGAATTCCCCATCAAGCTAATAACATGTTTGTCGCCAGACATTTCAAAGCTGGCAATTGCCTTTCCTGAAAACACCCCTTTTGTTACTGTGTTTCCTATTGGCAAAGCATTAGCACCAGATACAAGAGAGGCATCCAACTTGACAGCTATTCTACCTGCAACTGCTTTCCCTAATGCAGAATTTGATAATACAACATGAGTTGCTTCTGCCTTTTCAGCAGCTTGGGCAACCATCGCGCTTACTACTTGGCTATCGGTTTTTGCTTGTGCATTATTAAACCAAATTTTAGAAGCACCGTACTTACCAAGGTCGGCTGCATTTGCTCCATCACCAATGGTAAATACAAATGCCTCAGTACCTATTGCAGAGGCTAATTGTGAACCATAATATACTGCCTCGAAAGCATTTTTTTTATAATTTCCGTTTTTTGCTTCCGCAAATATTAATACTGACATAATTTCTTTTTTTAAATCACTTTTGCTTCTTCATGAAGTAATCTTACTAACTCGTCCATATTTTCAGGATCAATCATTTTCACTTCCTGTTTACCTTGAGGCATAGTATAGGATAAAAGCTTTGATTTTGAGTCGTGGCCTACTGCTTCAACCACATTCAATGGCTTTCTTTTGGCCATCATAATTCCTTTCATATTAGGAATTCTTTGTTCAGCCAATCCTTTTGAAGCAGATAAAACAAAAGGCTTTTCAACTTGCACAACTTCGACACCTCCTTCAATATCTCTTTCAATTGTAGCAGTAGTTCCATCAAATTCCATTTTAGAAGCATAACTCACAAATGGCAGATCTAACATCTCAGCAGTTATCGAAGCTACTTCAGAGCCATTGTAATCAATGGTCTCTTTTCCACAGAATACTATATCGATAGCATTTTCTTGGGCGTAATTTGCAATTTGTTTTGCCACAAACATAGAAGAATCAGGTTCTGCATCAACTCTTACTGCCTCATCTGCACCAATCGCTAGAGCCTTTCTTATAATAATATCATTGGATGCAGGACCAACATTCATTGCAATGACTTTTCCTCCGTGCTTTTCTTTCAATTCTATAGCTCTTACCAAGGCATACCATTCATCATATGGGTTCATAATGTATTGTACTCCTTCCGTATTAAATTTGGAATTGTCTTCTATAAAGGAAATTTTTGCTGTTGTTTCAGGGGTCTTTGATATACAAACCAATAAATTCATAAATTCACGTGTTTAAGTGGCACAAAGATATGCTATTTTCGTACTAAACTCAGAGTTTAAAAAATAAAAATGTCTACAAATAGGATTGATCAATTGTTGAAGTTTTTAGAAAAAAGTCCAGAGGATTCGTTTCTTATGTTTGCGATTGCAAAGGAACACGAAAAATTGAAAGTTTATGATAAGGCATTAAAATATTATCTCGACATTCATAAAAAAGATCCCGAATATATTGGAATGTATTATCACTTGGGTAAATTATATGAGCTTATTAACAGAAGGCAATTGGCTTTGAACATATACCAACAAGGCATTGAGATAGGTAAAAAGCAAGGAGACTTTCATGCTGTTTCAGAATTAAACAATGCCAAAATGAACTTAGAGCTTGAAATAGACAACTAGTCGATCAAGGATATTTTCCCTTCAAAAACCGTTTCGGCCAATCCTATTAGGATAATCTTAGAAAAATTATCACCATTTGCATTAAACTCTACCTTTAGTGGTCCACCTTTAGTTATTATGTTCCATTTATTAGTCAGTCTGCCAGTTTTGACATGAGCAGCTATCGCCGCAGCCGTAACACCCGTTCCGCAAGATAAAGTCTCTGCTTCTACTCCTCTTTCATATGTTCTCACTTTAAACTCATTGTCGTTCAAAATTTCAATGAAGTTTACATTAATACCATCCTTTTTAAAGGCTTCAGAATTTCTAATTTTTGCTCCTTCAAAATGAACATCCAAAAAATCTAGATCATTAACAAATTTAACATAATGAGGAGAACCCGAATTCAAGATATAACAGTCATTTACGGAAGTAACTGTATCTACATCCTTCATATGCAATGAGATTATGTCTGATTCAATAGAAGCTTTGTGAGTACCATCTGGAGCATGGAAATAGGTATTCTCATCAATATATCGATTATCATAAGCAAGCTTGACAATGCATCTGCCACCGTTCCCACACATGGTACTCAAAAGTCCATCAGCGTTGTAGTAAATCATTTCAAATTCAGAAGTTTCTGAATCTCTTAAAATAATTAATCCATCGGCTCCAATACCGAATTTTCGATCGCAAAGAAATCTAATCTGTTCCTTTGAAAGCTCAATCTGTTCTGAAGCAAACTGGTCTAACATGATAAAATCATTGCCAGTTCCCTGCATTTTGGTGAATTTGATAAACATATATATGCAAATTACTTCTAATATGATATATTTGTAAAGATTTAGCCAACTATATTAAAAAGAAATCAGTTTTCGTTAGAATACCAAAAGGCTTTTAGGAAATGCGTAAAACAATTTATATAGTATTAATCTCGGTTTTGGCTTCTACGGCAACGTCCTATTTTGTTGTTAAAAATTATACCAATATAAGATTTGAGGAAAACCAAAAAAATGCTCAATTGGTCAGTGAAAAAGAGTTGGTTCTTTCTGGTAATCTTAGAAAATATTTTTTCTCATCTATTCCTAGTGATTTTACCCAAGCTGCACAAATGTCAAAGCCCTCTGTGGTTGGTATTAATGCATTACAGCAAGAAGATGGGCTCAGTATGGACCAACTATCAAAATCTTCAGGAAGTGGTGTAATTATTTCAGAAGATGGATACATAGTTACCAATAATCATGTGGTAGATGAGGCTGTTGAGATTGTAGTTTTACTAGATGACAATCGAGAATTCAAAGGTAAGGTCATTGGATCAGATCCAGCAACAGACTTGGCCCTTATGAAAATAGAAGCAACTAATCTTACACCATTGGTTTATGGAAACTCGGATTCTCTGCTTGTTGGGGAATGGGTAATGGCTATTGGTAACCCTTTCAAGTTACAAACTACCGTAACAGCTGGAATTGTGAGTGCAAAAGCGAGAGACATTAATATTTTGGCAAGACAAGGCATAGAATCATTTATCCAAACCGATGCGGCTGTGAATCCTGGAAACAGCGGAGGAGCCTTGGTAAATACCAATGGAGAATTGGTAGGAATCAATACTGCTATCATTTCTCAAAGTGGAAGATATGAAGGATTTTCATTTGCAGTGCCAGTCAATTTAGTACAAAAAGTGGTTTATGACATTATGGAATTTGGGGCAGTACAACGAGGATGGATGGGTGTAGGAATCCTGGATGTTGATGATCAAATTGCAAAAAGATTAAGACTCGAAAAAGTTGGTGGCGTATACCTAAATGTAGTAGAAAGAAATGGCGCTGCTGATGATGCTGGTTTACAAAATGGAGATGTAATCACTAATATCAATGGAAAAGAAACTCCAAGAATTCCAATATTTATGGAGGAGATAGGAAAGCACAGGCCAGGAGATATGGTACACATCAAGTATTTCAGAGATGGAATTTCTTATGACACTGATGTCATACTGCGAAACCAATTGAATACAACTGATTACATTGCAGTTCGAAAAGATCCAATATTGTTGGATCTGGGTTTTGAAGTAAGAGATCTCGATTCCAAGGAACAGGATATACTTCCAAAAAAAGGAGCCTATGTTGTAAGTATATATAGAAATAAAACCATTGCAGCAACAAACATGGAACCAGGATACATTATTACCAGTCTCAATGGGAAAAGAGTAAGCTCTGCTGCAGAACTTGTAGATCAATTATTAAATACGCAAGGAAGTGTAATCTTAGAAGGCTATTATGAAAATTATGTTGGAAACTTTCCATACACATTCAATATGCCTCAGTAAAATATTTTAGGACTCTATGATTGCCAATGATGCATTAATTTCCTTTTGTTAGACAAAACAAGTACTACTTCAGCATATATTCCATGAAATATTGTGGGTTTGAATGCATTACTTATTTTCCTTCCCTCACCTAATGGCCATTCGTCTTTGATAATTAATAAAGCATTAAGGAAGCACAAAGGTCTTGATAAAGTATTATTGTTACTTAACTTAGAGGCACAAACAACAAGCATGACGGAGATAGATATTTCCTTTAATAAAAATGAAGATTCATTGCTACTAGCGGTCGCTGAGCTCAATAAGAAATTAGAAAAAATTGCATTGGGCGGTGGAGAAAAAAAAATTGCAAAGCAACATGCCAAAGGCAAGATGACAGCAAGAGAGCGAATAGCTTATCTAGTCGATAACCAAGATGATTTTTTTGAAATTGGTGCATTTGCTGGATATGAAATGTATGAAGAACACGGTGGTTGTCCTGCAGGAGGAGTTATAACTGGATTAGGGCATATCAAAGGTAGACAATGCATGATTGTAGCCAATGATGCCACTGTTAAGGCTGGTGCATGGTTTCCTATAACAGGTAAGAAAAACTTAAGAGCACAAGAAATTGCATTAGAAAACCATATTCCAATCATTTATTTGGTAGATAGTGCAGGAGTCTACCTACCATTGCAGGATGAAATATTCCCAGACAAGGAACATTTTGGAAGAATATTCAGAAACAATGCTGTTCTATCAAGTAAAGGTATTGTTCAAATTTCAGCCATAATGGGTTCTTGTGTTGCCGGAGGTGCTTATCTACCAATTATGTCCGACGAAGCAATTATCGTAGAAGGAACAGGGTCAATATTTTTAGCAGGACCATATTTGGTCAAAGCCGCCATTGGAGAAAATGTAGATAAAGAGACCCTAGGAGGAGCCACTACTCAAAGTGAAATATCTGGTGTAACTGATTACAAAGTCCCAAATGACAAAGCCGCTTTAGATACGATCAAAGAATTGATTGATAAAATTCCTACAGATAAAAAAGCCGGAATAGAAAGATCAAAGCCAAAAGCAGCCATCGAACCAAAGAATATCCTTGGATATTATCCTGAAAATGGGGCTAAACCTTATGACATGAGAAAGGTCCTTAAAACTATTGTGGATGATGCAAAGCTCACTGAATATAAAGAAGAATATGGCAAGACCATAATCACCGCATATGCAAGAATAGACGGATGGTCGGTTGGAATCGTAGCCAATAATCGTGAAGTAATAAAAAATACTAAAGGTGAAATGCAAATCGGAGGTGTTATATACTCTGATAGTGCAGACAAGGCAGCTAGATTTATCATGGTTTGCAATCAAAAAAAGATACCTCTCATCTTTTTTCATGATGTAACAGGTTTTATGGTAGGTTCAAAATCCGAACATGGAGGCATAATCAAGGATGGAGCAAAAATGGTAAATGCAGTTTCGAACTCAACAGTTCCGAAAATATCAATTGTTGTTGGTAATTCCTATGGTGCTGGAAATTATGCAATGTGTGGCAAAGCATACGATCCTAGAATTATCGTTGGTTGGCCAACCGCAAAAATTGCTGTAATGGGAGGTACTCAAGCTGCAAAAGTTTTGACCCAAATCAAAGTTGCAAGTCGATCTAAAAATGAGGAAATCGACGAAAAAGAAGAAAAAAAGGTCTTCAATGAAATTAAGGCAAATTACGATAGACAGACTTCTCCTTATTATGCAGCTTCAAGATTATGGCTTGATGCCATTATTGATCCCAGGGATACAAGAAAAGTGATTTCTCAATCTTTGGAAGCGGCAAGTCATGCTCCTATCAAAAGATTCAATGTTGGAGCCATTCAAACTTAAATATGAAAATAATGAGATGTGTTGCAAAGACCTTTGTTGGAATGGAACAAATTTTAGCAAAAGAAATACGAGAACTGGGTATAGAGCAAATTGACATTGGGAATGGACAAGTAATTTATGAAACTGACCTTGCTGGTTTGTATCGCACAAATTATAATTGCAGGTTCGCAAATAATATTATTGTTCCGATAGCTTCTAATAGAGCAACAAGCTTTAAACAGCTTTATGCTTTTTTGATAAAAATTCGATGGGATCAATACCTAAATGTAGAAAAAACTTATGCCGTCAAGGTTAATGGTAATTCAGAACTTTTCGATGATTTCAAAAAAGTGGAGACCACTGTTATGGATGCAATAAGCGATAACTTTCAGAAGTTTTATGGAGCTAGACCAAAGACTGACAATGAATATCCTGACCTAAGAATTGATATCAACTTAGATCGAGAATTTATTAATCTAGGCTTAGACAGCTCAGGACTATTATTAAGCAAAAGAGGATATAGAAAAGCAACGAGTCTTTCTCCAATGAATGAGGTTTTGGCTTCGGGTCTTGTTGAATTATCTGGGTGGGATAAAAAATCAAATTTCATAGACCCAATGTGTGGTTCTGGAACGATTCCCATTGAAGCATACATGATGATGTGTAATATTCCTTCAGGCTATTGTAGAATGAGGTTTGGCTTTCAAGATTGGTATAACTTTGACAAGAAGTTGTGGATACAAATTAAAGAAGAATCCAATGCCAAAATGCAAGAACCATTAGCAGAGGTATTGGGCACTGATGTCAATGCAGATGAAATAGCATTTGCGAAAAAGAATATTCAACGGCTCCCCAATGAACAAAATTTGAAATTTGGTGTCAAGGATTTTTTCAAAACCAAATTTGAAGATGGCGATGCTATACTTGTTATTAGTCCACCATTTAATGTTACCAAAGGGGTATCAGATATCCTTGGCTTTTTCAAAGAAATAGGAAACCATGCACGAAAAAATATCAAATCCACATTTTCGATATTTTCAGGTACTGATGGAGCATTTGAAGCCTTGGAATTACAAGAAAAAAACTCCCATCAAATTGTTAACTTAACAGTTCCTTGTACAATAAAACAATACAAAATTGAGGAATAATTTTTTATTTACCATGGCAATCTGCTGTCTGACAACATTATCCTGTTTTGCTCAGTTCGGTCTTGCACCAAGTGAAATAGAAAACGAAGCAATAGAAAAAAGCATCCTATTACGCCAATTTGAGCTTAAGTCTGGTCTGCTTAATTACATCAAACCTAAGCATAGTTATTTCCCAACTTTAGGTAAATTTTGTGAATTGGAGTATAAATTATCCGAAAAAGCGCCATTTCATGTTAAAATGAGGCTTGGATCGGTAGACTATGTCGATAAAATGGAAAATAAACGCAATTAAATAGTAATTTTGCATTGCTGAGAACAATCCTTCCTGAAGAAAAAACTATTAATTTTTTAAACAAACAGATATGAAAGTAATGAAATTAAACATTCTTACATTTATGACATTGGCATTATTTGCCTTAACTTTTACTTCATGCGATAGTGATCCTATCAGAGGTTGTATGGATGCAAATGCTGAAAATTACAACGCTGATGCAGAAGAAGATGATGGATCTTGTTCATATGCAAGAGATAAATTTATTGGAAGTTATTTAGGAGAGTTAAGCTGCCCAGGTGTTCTTGGAGCTATTAGTAATCCAATGTTCGCCTTTGAAATTTCTGAAGGAATTACTGAGGGAGTTGACAATGTTGGAATTTTACTCGTAACTCTTGGTGTAACTATCAATGGTACAGTGAGTGGGAATGATATCTCTATCAATTCATTAATACCAGGTTACCCATTCGATGCAACAGGAAATGGAATGCCAGACTTCAATGTTGACTTAACTGTTACTGGTTCAGCAACTTTGGATTCAGCTGGAAGCATGATGACTGGTCAACTTGACATTGTTGCTGTTAATGAAATGTTTGCTGTTAATGAAACAGACTCTTGTGCGTTAAGCGGCACAAAGCAATAAGCTTCAATTAAAATAATATAAAAAGGGTAATAACAATGTTATTGCCCTTTTTATTTGGTATTCTATCTATCTGAAATTCACTTTCTGTAAAAGAATTGTTAGTCTTCCAGTAGATCGGGTCTTAAATCCTTTGTTCTTTGCAATGATTGCTCTGCCCTCCACTGTTCGATTTTCGCATCATGGCCTGAAAGCAAAACATCAGGTACTGTCCAACCGTTATATTCGGATGGACGACTGTAAACAGGAGGTGCTAATAAATTATCTTGGAATGAATCTGACAATGCTGAGCTTTCATCATTAAGAACCCCTGGCAGCAACCTACCTAATGCATCAACCAACACTATTGCAGCGGTTTCGCCACCGGATAATACATAATCGCCAATAGAAATTTCATGAGTAACTAAATGCTCTCTAATTCGATGATCGATCCCTTTGTAATGTCCACACAGAAGCATGATTCTTTGATGGGTAGAAAGATGGTTCGCAGTACCTTGGTTTAAGGTTTTACCATCAGGAGTTAAATATATAATAGCATCATAATTATTCCTTGATTGAAGATCTATGATACATTTATGTATTGGCTCGACCATCAAAACCATTCCTGCCCCGCCACCATATTGATAATCATCCAATTGTTTGTGTTTACCAATACCATATAGCCGCAGGTCTATTAAGTTTATTTCCAAAAGTTTTTGTTGACGAGCCCTTTTAATGATAGAATGATCAAAAGGGCTAAGCAATAATTCTGGAAGTAGTGTTATGATATCTATTGTTAACAAAAAAAGAAAGTAACTATTAATTAATTTCTAATAACTCAACTTCAAAAATCAATGCTGAATAAGGCCCAATATCTGCTCCTGCGCCTTGTGTTCCATAGGCAAGATCATAAGGAATAAATAGTTTGTATTTAGATCCAACATTCATGTAACTTAAGCCTTCTTGCCATCCTTTGATAACATTCCCTAGCGGAAATGAAATTGGCTCACCTCTTTGCACACTGCTATCAAACACTTTTCCATCAATTAAAGTGCCATGATAATGCACTTTTACTGAATTATGAAGTTGAGCGTTTTCGCCAACACCCTGAGTTACTATTTCGTACTGGAGACCACTTTCCGTGGTTATCACTTCAGCTCTTTTAGCATTTTCAGCTAGAAAATCCTCTCCTGCCTTTTTATTTCCTTCAAATTTTGCAGATTTTTTCTTGTCAATGTATTCACTAAATATTCTGTCTGCTTCTTGTTTTGAAATTTTAAGTTCATTACCATTGAGTAAATCTGCCAAACCTGCTGCAACATCCTCTGTGGTAACATCAGTAATTTGTTGCTTTTCTAAATTTTGAGCAATAATTACACCTATACTATAACTAACTGAATCCATTTGTGCATTGATATTTAAGCTTATTAAAAAGAAGCACAAACATAAAATATTCTTCATCATGATAATCTGTTTCTAAATTTTTATTTTTTTAATTCTGCATAATATTTAAAGAAATATGGAATAGTCTCAATCCCTTTATAATAATTAAAAAGACCATAATGTTCATTTGGTGAATGTATGTCATCCGAATTAAGTCCAAAACCCATTAACACTGATTTTACTCCAAATACCTCTTCGAATAATGAGACTATAGGAATGCTTCCTCCACTTCTTTGAGGAATGGGTGTTTTGCCATAGGTCGTTTCCATTGCTTTTTCTGCGGCTTTGTATTCTGCGGTATTGGTTGGGGTAACAGCAGGAAATCCTCCATGATGTGGTTCAACCTTTACCCTGACGCCAAGGGGTGCAATTGATTCAAAATAATCTTTGAATAATTTCGTGATTTTATCGGGGTGCTGATTCGGAACAAGGCGCATGCTAATCTTTGCGTTTGCTTTTGATGGTAGTACCGTTTTTGCACCCTCTCCGATATACCCACCCCAAATTCCATTTACATCTAAAGTTGGACGGATGCTTGTTCTTTCCAAAGTAGTATATCCTGATTCACCCAATACATCATCAATTTCTAAAGAAGCTTTGTATTGCTCTAAATTAAAGGGTGCTTGATTCATTGCTGTTCTTTCTTCTTTTGAAAGTTCTTCAACATCATCATAAAATCCAGGAATGGTAATTTTGTTATTTTCATCCTGAAGACTAGCGATCATTTTTGAAAGAATATTTATAGGATTTGCAACCGCTCCACCATAGACTCCTGAATGTAAATCTCTATTTGCACCAACAACTTCAACTTCAATATATGATAAACCTCTCAGACCAACAGTGATTGAAGGCACATCATTTGCAATAACTGAGGTGTCAGAGAGCAGCACTACATCGCATGCTAATTTGTCTTTATATTTTTTACAAAAGTCTCCAAGGTTAACAGATCCGACTTCTTCTTCACCTTCTATCATAAACTTTAAGTTAACCGGAATATTACCTGCAGTATTCATCGCTTCAAAAGCTTTTAAATGCATATACATCTGTCCTTTGTCATCACATGCACCTCGAGCATAAATGGCTCCTTCAGGATGGATAGCTGTTTTCTTAATAACTGGCTCAAATGGCCCAGACTCCCAAAGATCCAATGGATCTGGAGGTTGAACATCATAATGTCCATAAACCAAAACAGTAGGTAGTTTTTCATCCACCATTTTCTCTCCGAAAACGATGGGATGCCCAGGAGTTTCATGAATTTCCACCTGATCTAAACCTGCATCATTCATCTTTTCTGCTAAAAACTCTGCTGTTCTACGAACATCATTTGCGTAAGCAGGATCTGCACTGACGGAGGGAATCCTCAACAGGTCAAATAATTCTTGAACAAACCTTTCTTTCCCTTCTGTAATGAATTTTTGTACTTTCTCCATGTAGTAATAAAACTATTTGCTTTTAAAATATTCAGAAATTTCAGTTTTCAATTGATTTGGGCTTAAGTTTCTATTGATTTTACCTCTGAAAGCTGTTGAGACTTCACCTGTCTCTTCTGAAACAATAACAGCTAGGGTCTTATGGGCCTCAGAAATCCCTATAGCCGCACGATGCCTTAAGCCAAGATCTTTTGAAATGGTATCTTTTTTAGAAACAGGAAGAATACAAGAGGCAGCTATGATTTTATCTTTTTTTAGGATAACCGCGCCATCATGCAGGGGAGAATTTTTAAAAAATATACTTTCGATTAATAAAGTATTGGCATCACTGTTTAACATTGTTCCTGTACTTGCAATTTGTACCAGATCCTCATGCGTTAAAACAATCAACGCTCCTGTTTTAGTTTTTCCAAGATGAAAACTTGATTCGACAATCATTTCTGCAACATGGTCGTTTTCTGCAAAGTCCTTTTCTCTTTCTTCACCAAAAAATTGGTCTAAAAATTTCAATCTACCTTTCAAGGTTGTATCACCTAACAATAAGAGAAACTTTCTAATTTCAGCGGTGAATAAAATAATGAGTATTAATACCCCGTAACCAACAAACTTACCTAGTAAGGTTGAAAGTAGATTCATCTCGAAAAAATCTACAACAAAGTAGATACTATAGAGTAATATTGCACCAATAAAAATATTAAAGGCGATGGTGCCTTTTACCAAATTATAAATGATATAAATTAGGTAACCAAAAATGATTACATCAAGAATATCAAGTATTCTAATATCCAGACTGCCTATTTCGAATAAACTAATAATTACAAATTTTTAATAACTAAAGCTTTCATTTATATTATGAAACATAAAAGAAAGTATGTCTGCTGCCTCTTCAATTCTTTTAGAAGTAGGCTTTCCCGCTCCATGACCTGCACTTGTCTCAATCCTAATCATGACAGGTTTTTCTCCTGTATGAAGGTCCTGTAGTTGAGCCGCATATTTAAATGAATGGGCAGGTACTACCCTATCATCATGATCTGCAGTGGTCACCAAAGTTGCTGGATAATCAACGGCCTTTATGTTATGCAGAGGAGAATATTTGATAAGATAATCGAAAGCTTCTGGGTCATCCGATCGGCCATAATCTCCTGCCCAAGCCCAACCAATCGTAAATTGGTGATAGCGCAACATATCTAAAACACCAACTGCTGGAAATCCCACTGCAAAAAGGTCTGGTCTTTGATTAAGACAGGCGCCTACCAACAAACCGCCATTTGAACCTCCTTGTATTGCTAATTTTGATGGTCTTGTATAATTGTTTGCAACTAGATGTTCAGCAGCAGCTATGAAGTCATCAAACACATTCTGTTTTTGATCTAATGTTCCAGCTTTGTGCCATTCTTTGCCAAATTCTCCACCACCTCTCAAATTTGCAACCGCATACACTCCTCCGCTTTCCAATAAGGGCAATCTTGTTAATTGAAAAGAAGGAAGCATAGAAATATTAAAACCTCCATATCCATATAACAAGGTTGGGTTAGTTCCATCCAGCACCAAGCCCTTTTTATGTGTGATAAACATTGGAACTTGAGTTCCATCTTTGCTGGTGTACCATTCTTGTTTGGTGACATATTCTGAAGCATCAAAATTCACTTCTGATTCTCTAAAGACTTCAGATTGCATAGTTTCAGTATCTAATCTGTATATTGTACTTGGTTGCGTATACGAGGTAAAAGAATAAAATCCTTCTGTTCCTTCCTTTTTACCAGAAATTCCGCTAACAGTTCCAATCCCTGGTAAAGGTAATTCTGATAAAAACCTACCCTTCATATCAAAAACTTTTACAATCGAACTAGCGTTTTTTAAATATCCTATAAATAATTTATTACCTACAATAGAAACAGACCTTATTGGCTCTTTTGCTTCTGGCACAATTTCTTTCCAGTATTCTTGACTTGGATTGTTATAATCAACAGCTATTATTTTATTATTTGGAGCGTCAAGATTAGTTCTAATTAGAATCATTGAGCCATTATTATCGATCACATTCAAATCTGCATCAAAAGCATCGTAGATAGTTCTAAGTTCTTTTTGATCTAGGCTTTGAATCTTTAAAGAATTCCCAGAGGTAGATTCAGATCCTGTAACAAAAAGATAATTTTCATCTTCAGAAACACCGGCATACACATTCCTTTGTGGATTTCCAGTATCTGCATAGATTAATTTATCTTGTGCTTGATTGGTTCCAATCTTGTGATAGTATAATTTGTGAAATTCATTTTTATCACTAAGTTCTCCATCTCCTTCTGGCTCAGGATATCTAGAATAATAAAATCCGTCTCCTGCCCAAGAAATACCAGTAAATTTAGCCCACTCGATTCTGTCTTCTAAGTCTTTACCAGTACTCAGATCCTTCACTTTTATTGTTCTCCAATCTGAGCCACCTTCAGAAATTGCATAAGCAAGAAGATCTCCATTTTTATTGAAACTCATCCCTCCTAAAGAAGTTGTTCCATCTTCAGAAAATTTATTTGGATCCATTACCAAGCTTGGCTGATCATTCAAGTCATTAATGGAGTATAAAACACTTTGGTTCTGCAAACCATCATTTTTAAAAAAGTAGTATTTCCCACCCTCCTTAAACGGGGAAGAATATTTAGGATAATTCCAAAGCTCCGTAAGTCGGTCTATCAATCCTTTCCGAAAAGGTATATTATGTAGATATTCAAAAGTTAGTTCATTTTGTCTTTTAACCCAGTCTTTGGTTTCTTCACTATGATCATCTTCTAGCCAACGATAAGGGTCAGCTATTACAGTACCATGATAATCATCTTTGACATTAAGATCTTTTCTTGTTTCCGGATATTGAAACTTATTTTCCATTATATCTTTTTCAAATTCAATTTCAGAATTGGAAATTGATGTCTCCATTACTTTTTTACTGCAAGAGCAGATGGATAAGGTAATTATAAAAAGACAGAGTATCGTTTTATTCATCTCTGGAGGCTATAGATTTATATATAGTAAAATTACTAATGTAAATATACTGTAAACAAATGATTTAATTTTTTTAATTATATCTTTGATTTACAATTTTAGACAATGTGCATGAAATTACAGATGGTCTTTTCATTTTTACTAATTGGCTCGTTTTGCTTGGCCCAAAATGGACAACAAACACACTGTAAGGTAAAATTTGATGGAGTAGATTCGAGCATAGATCAATATGTCAAAGAGCTTGAAAAAGAATCCCTATTTATTTTCACTCCAGATGCTTTTAAAAGTATGTTGGTTGACTACCCTTTGGTAGAAGGTCAGGCAGGTCTCATTAGCACAGGTGGGTATATTTATTTCGAAATGTCACTCAAGGTAAATTCCTCCCGGGCTAGAAAAGACTATGGATACATAGAGAAAGGAAATTTGATTAAATTCTTCTTAATGGACGGAAGCTCTTTTTATGGAAATAGTATAGGGAATGTTATGCCTAAATTATCAGATGATCGAAAATCCACCAACTATTTGGTGTCATGCCACATCGAAAAAGAAGAAATAAAAATGCTAAATAAATCATACATCGATAAGATTGGGGTGATCTGGAGTAAAGGATATGAGGAATATGAAATATACAACCCTGATTTTTTTGTAAACCAATTAAGCTGCTTAGAAAAATAATGTTAGGACTTAAGTTAAAAACCGATCCTCGATGGGCAAATCTTGCCGAGAAAACACTAGAAGAAATTTTAACAGATCATGCCTACTGTGAACAAAAAGCAGCTACATCTGGAATCTCTCTAATTCAAATGTTTCCTGAAAAGGAAAAAATGGTTGACGAGGTTGTCCCTGTTGTCGCGGAAGAATGGGGTCATTTCAAAATGGTTTTAGATGAGTTAAAGAAAAGAGGATTAAAGCTTGGTCGACAAAGAAAAGACATTTATGTAAATGAGCTTCTGAAGTTTCAACAAAAAGGTGGAGATCGAGAAAATGTCTTCATAGAAAAATTGCTCACCTTCGCACTCATAGAAGCAAGATCTTGTGAAAGATTTAGGATCTTATCTACCAATCTGGAAGACGAAGGATTACGTCAATTCTATCACACATTTATGATTTCTGAAGCAGGGCATTATAGAATGTTTCTCAATCTTGCGGAAGAATATGGTGGAAAAGATAAAGTTCAAAAAAGATGGCAAGAATATTTAGAGCACGAGAAAGGAATAATGGAAAGCATGGAATTGCGTGGCGATCGAATGCATTGATCTTGAATATAAATAATGCATTTTAACTGCTTCTAATAGTAATAAGTTTGCTTTAAACATTAAATCAGCATCAAAAAGTCACTCTCTGTATATCGAAAAATGATGTTTTGGTTTTCAGAATCAATAGTAATTATTAAGTCTGGATGAAAAGGGATTCTGAACTCAGAATTATTATGCTCGATTAAAAATAAGATTTGATGTGGATGTTCTTCTACTTCTATAATGGTTCCAAATTTAATATTATCTGAGGATAATATATTGTATCCAATCAATCCTTTATCATCTAAATGTAGGGATTCTTTAACATTTGCACTTTCAATATAAAGATCGGAATTACTGAGTTCAGTAGCTGATTCAGGGTTAATTATATTGCTCAGATAAAGTAACCATGGTTCATTATCAGAATTAATGCTTTTTACTTGAAAAGGCACTTTGCTTCCACCAATGCGAAAAAACACAAATTCTGATTGAAGCAGTTCTTCTTCTAGTTTCTCTTTTGGATACAATTTAAGTGCGCCCAATTTACCTTGAGTACTCCCAACATGAGCTATTTTTACAAGATTAATCAAAAATGATTAATCAATTCTTGCTTAAGAATGAATCCTTTCCAAGCTTTGTCCTCCCAAGGAAGTGTTGCATGAACCACTGGATCACAAGCTGGTTCTGGACATTGAGTATGAAGTATTTCCATATCTCGTTGAATCATGCCAACGCCCTTTGCGTAATATTCTACAGAATATCTTCTATCAATAGCGTTAGTATTATTGGCTTGTACTACTTTAACGACATCATTATATAATTTATCTCTTACTGTCATCGAATCCATTCTTGATTCATATTCATACAACCAATTTCGATATTGGTCAAGTGTTTCACCAGCTACAAAAACTTGTGTATCCTCAGGAAATTGATTGCCATCCCAGGTATCACCTAAGACAATTGGAAAAAGGAGTTTAACAAAGTTGAGATTTTCTTCTTTTCGTTGAAATCCGTTCTCATTAATTTGTAAGGTCCATAGATCTGTTTCTTTATATTCATCATTCCAATCCTGCTTTTTTGAGACAATTAATCGATGAGTAACTTTTCCTTCAGCATCCATAAATTGTCCAGCCAGTCTCTCCCTACGGTATGAAATAAAAGTATCAACTGTCATTCCTTCATTATCATAAATTATAGAATCCATTCTATATTCCCATGTAGTTATCGTATCAATTGGCATGAAGTCCATTTCTATTTCAGCACTAGAGGCAGGGATAGATTCAGGTTCACATGATGTGAAAAACAAAAGCCCAAATAAAAACAAAACACTGGTTAACAGGTTATTAGACATTATAATTAATTTTAATGTAAAATAAACGAAAAATTTTCTAATTATTGTATCCTTGCGAAATTATTCCACCCCCGAGCACGTCCGAACCTTCATAGAATACTGCAGATTGCCCGGGTGCTATTCCTCTCACGTTCGCTGAAAAATGAACATAAACATCATCTCCTCTATTTTCTATTTCGCCAAGTGTACCACGATCATTGTAACGCACCATGGTTACAACTTCTTGTGAATTAGGTATTGAGTTGTATTTCATTGAGTTGATCTGACTGACCAAAACTCCATTTTTTAATAAGTCTTTTTCATCTCCTAAAGTGACCGTATTATTTATCGGATCAATATGAGTTACATATACTGGCTTCCCAAACGCTTGTCCTAATCCTTTTCTTTGTCCAATTGTAAAAAAAGGATATCCAATATGAGTTCCTATCTCTTCCCCGGAAGTATTTAAAAATTTCCCACCATCCACTTTGGATTCTAATTCAGGTATGCGCCTTTTTAGAAAACCACGATAGTCATTATCTGGCACAAAGCAAATTTCGTAACTTTCTGGTTTTAATGCAAGCTGCGCATATCCATAATCAACTGCCATTTGCTTAATTTCTTCTTTGGTAAAATCAGCCAATGGAAACATTGTTCTGGCCAAACATTCTTGACTTAGCCCCCAAAGTACATAAGATTGGTCTTTTCTTGGATCCAATCCTTTTGAGACAAAATATCTACCACTTGTGTTTTTGACTTTTGCATAGTGCCCTGTTGCAATAAATTCACAATTCATTGCATCAGCCCTTTTCAACAAAGCAGACCACTTAATATGGGTATTGCATAATATGCATGGATTTGGAGTCCTTCCAGCTACATACTCCTCAACAAAATTATCGATTACATAATCACCAAATTCATTTCGGATATCTATGATGAAATGAGAAAATCCCATATCCACTGCAATTTGTCTAGCATCATTTATCGAATCCAGACTACAACATCCGGTCTCTTTTCCAGAAGTACCCGAAGAGGCGTAATCCCATGTTTTCATTGTAATACCTACTACTTCATATCCTTCCTCATGAAGCATCATAGCAGTAACAGTACTGTCAATACCTCCACTCATAGCTACCAACACTCTCCCCTTTTTGCTCATTTATTAATTTAATTTGAGTACAAATATCTAACAATTTTTATTGCCATGAGCTGTTTCTCAGCAACATTGTATCTGAATATTTACGATTATCCTAAATAATGAAATAAAAAAAACCAGACCTTATGGCCTGGTTTCAAATATTTCTATTTTTTTGGCAATTACTTTCTGTTGAAAACCATTGGGAAAATATATAATTTATTCACTTCTATCCCATCCGCTTTCACGATTTTTTTGTCAATTAATTTTAATATTTGCTTAGTGATTTTTGAATCTTCAATGTCTAAGACAACAATTTCTTTTTTTGCGTTGATTACAAATTGAATTCTTAACTCCTTAGAATCTTCACCCATTTCTGAAAGGTCGATTCCATCCACCATATTGATAATTTCTTTTCTAAGATCAGGTCCATTTGAATTAGAAGTAAAGGCCATTGCTTCATGATTTGTTGAAGCAACAAATAATATCGACAAAACAAATAATTTTAAATATTTCATGATTAATAATTTAGATTTAGGAATAATGATTGTAAGTTTTTTCTTCTTTTGTTTTTTACCTGGCCAGGTCAATTACACTTTAAATACGAATTAGAAATTAGAAAAGTTACAAGACGAAAGAAATTATTCTTGACGACACAGAAGATTAATAAAA
>JAHDIE010000010.1:0-30097 GCA_020630955.1 Saprospiraceae bacterium | reverse complement strand
AAAAATCAAATTATGATGAACTCATCAGTCAAAGAATGAGGTAAAAAACCAGACCTGATGGTCTGTTTTTTTCGATATAAGTGGCTATTATTTTTTAGTGATAGTGATTGGAATAAATGAAAACTTTGTTCATATCTAGACCTTTTGTTTTTACTTTACGACGATCTAAAAGTCTAATAATTTGTTGAGATATCTGAGAATCATCAATCTTTAAAACCACAAATTATTTTAGCATTGACAACAAATTTTACGATTACTTTCTCAGAGTTTCCATCCATTTTGAAAGATCAATTTCATCAACCATATACCAAGCTGTACTCTCAAAGAAAATGCAATGTCCCATTGAGCTATTAATATAAGACCAAAAAAAAAAGCCAGACCCAATGGTCTGACTTTTAATACTTATCAATACTAGCAATTAATTTTTATTGAAGGTGATTGGCAGTATGAACAATTTATTCATAGCAATTCCTTCAGTTTTTACCTTTCTTCTATCTAGAAGGTGCAATATTTGCTTTGAGATTTGAGAATCTTCAATATTCAAAACCACCAACTCTTTTTTAGCATTTACTAAAAATTCAATGGTAACTTTTTCTGAGTCTCCATCCAAGGATGACAGATCGATTCCATCCACCATGCTGACAATTTCATTCCTTAGGTCTTGTCCTTTTGTGCTTGGTGAAGTGGCCATTGCTTGCAATCCAGTTGCAGCGACAAATAAAAGAGGCAATACAAATACTTTTAAAATTTTCATGTTTATTACTTTTTGATTTACGAATAATGATTGTTGTAAGTTTAATTGTTTGTGTATTTGTCTGGCCAGATCAATTACACATATAGTACGCTGAGTGTACACTCAATGTTACATGGAAATAAAAATAAATCATCAAGTTCTACGAATGGCTCATTAATTACGATGGACGATTTATAATTCCAGTCAGAATGCTCTAGAAATTTTTGTGTAAAAAATAGCACTTGTTAAAGACTTGTAAATAAGCTTTAAACAACTAGTAAAATTTACAATAGAAAGATTAACTCAGGGTAAAATTACTTAGGTAAGATCATCCAGATTTGACCATAGTGATGCAAAAAACTTGCTTTCTTTTTCGCATCTGGTCCTATTCCCATATACAAATCTACATGTCCAGGACCTTTAATTGCTCCACCAACATCTTGCGCTAAAACAAATCTCCACTCATGATGAGAGAATTCATTTGATTCATCAAGAATTGGGATTTGTGCAAGTAGTGTTGCACCTAAAGGAATATATTTTCTATCTACGGCAATAGAATAAAATGGAGTAAGCGGGATATTACCGGCCCCAATGGGGTCACTGTCTTTAGGACTAAAAAAAACAAATGAAGGATTTTCATTTAAAACTTCATCAAGTAAATGTGGGTAAGTTTCAAAAAACTCTGTTATTCTATCTAAAGAAACACTTTTCTTTGATATATAACTTTTATCTATTAAGTATCGACCAATACTACGATAAGGATGTTTGTTTCCACCTGCAAATGCAAGAAGTTGTCTTTCACCATCCTTGTATTCAATAATACCAGAACCTTGAACTTGCATGGTGTAGATTTTTAGTTGGTCTTTACCGTAGGCTATTTCCAAATTTTTCCCTTCTAACACTCCCTCTTGTACAATTTCTCTTCTACTTGGTAAATCGCCTTCCCAATTTGAAGGATATCGATATATCGGATATTTATATATTGTATCCTTGTCTTTTCTAACAGAAATAATTGGCGTAAAGTAACCTGTGTAATGAACATTCCCCAAATCATCTTTGCCAGTCAGTGCCTTTAGTTCAAAATTATCAATATTTAGCTGCCCACTTACGTAAGCCTCTTCAAACATTTTAATAACCTTTCTTAAGTCCTCTTCTTGGATGACACGATCATCAAATTGAACATCATTTACTTTTGCGTATTCTAGAATTGTTAGCTGTTGTCTAAGCCCATAGACAAAAGAAGATTCAATTGGAGTATTTTGCATTGAATCTAAAATAGAGATTTGATCGTGGCTAGGTTTAATGATTTTTTTACCATTCCCATCAAATTCATAACCTGTAACTAATTGATCTCTAGCTTGGTCAATTGAATCAGACGGAATAAGTTGCATTGTTTGATTCAAAGTTTTAAATGAATCTGGAATGGTTTCAATTTCTAATACTGCGGAGTTGCATTTGTATAAGGTAAGCGCAAATGTGGCACATAGAAATATTATTAAAAACCTTGTCATCGTACTATCCATAGGAAAGAAATCGCGACAAATTACAATTTTTCCAGTTAGCTTTCCGAAAATTCATGAGGGATTTAAAAGAAAGCAAGAGTAACCAGCTGGTTAGTTGTAATTATAAAAAAAGCCATTAAACGTTGACATTTAATGGCTTTCGTTATTAAAATATCTTAGAGTTATTTCACCAAAGTTATATTACCTGTTTTTACAAATTCCTCACCCTCATTGCAATTAACTTGAACACAATAACCATAAACATCTGGAGCTAATTCAACACCACCAAAAGTACCATCCCAACCATTTGAGCCGGAAATATCTGTATCAAAAACTGTTTCTCCCCACCTATCAAAAACCAACAATCTGAATTCGTCAACTGCATTGGTATACACTTGAAAAACATCATTATGTCCATCACCATTTGGAGTAAACATATTAGGAACATAGAAGTTTTCAATTCTGCATTCAACCTCCCGAACATTTATAGTTACAATAATTTCTTCAACACAGCCATCAGGAGAGGTTACTAAAACTGAGTAGGTTTGGACACCTGCTTCGGTTGGAGTGACCGTTGGTGTAGGGCTAAATTGATCATCAAACACTTCGCTAGGACTCCATTCATAAGAATAACCTGGTAATTCTGGTGAAACTGAAAGTTCAGTTGATTGTCCGAAAAATATATCATCAGGATTTATACTTATTGCAACAGGACCAACAGTAAGCATCGTAACAGTATATAAACTGGTAAATTCACAGCCATCTGTATTGGTTGTGGTAAGTGAATATACTGTATTGATTTCTTGTGGCATTATTTCAACAGATGATTCATTATTTGGACCTACAATTGATTCTTCTGGCTGCCATATAAAGCTAACTCCAGATCCTGCCAATATATTGGACGATAAGGTACCTGTTTCTCCTTGACAAATAGATGTTGGCCCTGTAATTTCAGCATCTAAAAGGCTTTCTGTCAAATTAAATAGACCTTCGAGCAGACAACCATCATCACTAAACCCTTCAACCATATAACTAATATCTCCAGACGGAAAAACTACTAAACTATCTGCAATTCCAATAACATTTCCGTTAGAATCCAGCCATTGTAAATTATTTACATTTACGGAATCAGTACTTGCATATAGTGTTACCGTTTCACCTTCGCAATATATTTCAGAACCACTCAAGGAGGTAATTTGAATATCTTCAATATCTGGCTCTTCAATGCTTAATGAATAGCTTGTCGTGCATCCAAAAAGTGTGCTTGCGACAATGGTATAATCTCCAATATCATCAGAAGTAAGTTCTAAGTCTTCTTCTGTGCTTACTGTATCACCATTCATATCCAACCAAACGATTGAAATTCCATCTGTGCTGACATCGAAAAATTGTGATTCCCCTTGACATAAAATAACAGTACTATCTGGAATGACCTCCAATTCAGGATTTGGTGCAAATAAAACATTTACGAAAGTGGTGCTTTCACAGGCTTCGTTAAACGGATCGGTAATGGTTAGATTAAACATTGTTAATTCCTCTACAGAAACCGTGGGATTCGGATCCATTGCATCAACCAAAATTCCTTCTGGGCTACTTTCCCACTGGTAAACATAGTTTTCATTAAAATTGGGGTTTAATGAAACGGAGTCACCTTCACATTGTATTAACGAATTTATAAGATTCACTGGTGGCCCAGATTGCTGAGTAACATTAACACTACCAATTGAAGTGCAGCCACTAACATCAGTGACTGTAACTGTGAAAGTAGTAGGTTCTGAAATCAACACAACTGGACTCGGTGAAATAGGATTAAATGAAACGTTTGGATCTGATGCTGACCACATATAAGTATAAGATGATATTGGATTTGGATTTAACAAAAGTGCAGTTTGTGCACATTGAATGGCATCATAATTATCGATTAAAGGTGGCAAAGGAGGACCATCTCCTGGATCCACAGTAACCATTCCTTCTGAAGTACAACCTGCTACGTCCGTTACTGTAACTGTAAAAACTGTAGATTCAGAAATAAAAATGGTAGGACTCGGGTTTGTGACATCAAATTGGACCTCAGGCATTGAAGACCATTCGTAAGTTAAGCTTGGATCTCCATCTGGATTTAATACCACAGGTGTCGAAATACAAGTGGAGGTCTGATAGTCAGTGAGAAATGGCCCTAAGTCGGGTCCCCCATCAGAAACTGCTACTGTTGTAAAGGCAGTATCTTGGCAAACACCATCAAAAGTTACCAATACAACCTCGTATATACCAGTTTCCGAATAGGTGTAGCTTGGGTTTTCATCTTCGGTTGTTTGAGCTAAATCTGGAAAGTCAAAAAACCACTCATATTCTAAAGGATTTCCTTGGGTTGAGCTACTTGAATTAAGAAATGACAAAGTAAGATTCTCACAATTTGGATTTACATCAACTGAAAAGTCAGCTGTTGGTGGATCTGTACAAATTCTCACATTGTATTCAAAATCTCTTGTCGTTTCAGAAATTTTCACTCCGTCGCGATATTCTTCAACACAAATTCCAACAATAAATTGTCCCAACATTGCAGCGTTGGCTGTAATTAATCCAGTCTCAGAATCAATTGACAAAGGAGTTCCAGCTCCTAAAAAATTATCTATACTATATCCTTGCGTAAAAGTTACTTCATCAAATGGAGGAAAGTATTCTGCACTTGATAAGGATACTGCATCTGATCCACCTTCTGTGGGAACACATAGTTTATAAACCAAGGAATCCCCATCAATATCAATCGCAGAAGCATCAAATTCTAAATTTTCGTTGGCACACAGGTACACATCTGCCCAATTTTTAAATCTTGCAGATGTATTGCATTGCTGTTGTGCCTCAGGTGTCAATTCTATCCAATAGGTTGCACCTGTATCCAATGGTTCAGTTACATTTAAAAGTGTACTATTCCGGCAACATCTTCTAAAAGCAATGACATATCCATTTTCATTGTAGGGTAAAGTCACGACTTGAACATAACGTTGTCTTTGAACACAAACAGGATCAGACAATACTCTACAAGCAACATTTGGATCTCCCAATTGCAATACATCTTGCACTGGAACAGTAAATTCATTCCCAGTTGTCAAATCGGCCAACATATTACTTTCAGCATCAAATATTTTTACTGTTGCAAAACTATCCAATGCTAAGGCTTCACCATCTCCCAATGCACAATCTACTGCAAATTCAACTGTAATTTCCCATTGATCATTTCCAAGACAACGATATAAAACATTACCTCCGATCACATGGGTTGCTAAAAGATTTGTTGAGCAAACAAGACCTAAGATCAAGGCTCCGAAATATTTATATATTCTAAAGTTCATCTTTTTTCTTTTTAATCTTTAATTGTCAAATTTGATTTCATCAATCTCCACCCTTCTTTCTCGGGAAGCTTCAGGACTGTAGATTGAATTAAGAGCATCGGCTTCTTTGTCAGAAATTCCTGAAGGCGCAGAAGTTTCTCCAAATGATCGTTCTGTAATAATTAGTTGACCAGAATTTATATACTGCACCAATATTCCACCATCCCACTTTTTCAGTGCATTTCTCACTGAATCGACTCTTCTTTGGCCTAAATTCAGGTTGTACTGATCTTGTGCTAGAGGACTTGCAAAACCACGCAGATATAAATTTACTTTTTGTCCGGATCTCATAACTTCCAATAAGGTTGAAAGCATTAATTGAAGGTGATCATTTCCTTTTTTAACTTCTGTATCAAAAAAGCTCTGTACTTCGGACCTACCCATTTCTCCCTTTATTGCTGCATATTTATCCATAAAAACTTCTTTTCTTGGATAATATTTCTCGTAAGTTTCAGAATACCAAAGATTGGTAGTACTTGCGTTAGAGCTTGGATTAGGATGATCGTTATCAAAATATAATTTAACAGGAATCATACCTTCCAAAGTTGCAATTTTCTGTTCCGTTAGATATAAATCTTTATTAATTGTTCCAGACAGCCCATCCATAGAAAAATCCAATAATCCTGCTTCATATCCTTGCTTCGTTCCAATCAATTTATAATTTGAACAATTTGGATCTAATCGAAATTCAATTTGATTTGTGGCTCCTGTATTCTTAGAAGCCTCAACTCCTGAAGAGGCACAAATCAATTTTACAGAAGTAAAATCTAAAGGACGCATTGTTGTCTTATCGAAAGTATTTACCAAAAGTTTTAATGGATTTTTAAACATGTAGATTTTCTCTTCTATGTTTCCTTTTCCACAATCTGAAATATATGGACCAATGTTTTTTGATACTTTTTCATAACCTTCTCGAAATATATTAAGTTCGTATTCATCATCACAGGAGATGGCCACTTTATGATCATTTCCATTTGGATTCTCACTATCATAGACCACTTCTCCAGTCTTGATATTTTTTAAAATCATTCTGGAATTATCAAGCGCTTGGTTTGTTTGACCGTCATAAACAAGAGCTATTAAATCAATGGTATGTTTTGCAATATCTGCTTCATAAATATCATAACAGCAGGTTTCATAAGTTTCGTCTGTGAAATTTGAGCCCAATCTGTTAGAAGAAAGATATGCTTTGGTTCCTTCCTCATTGAGATAATAATATATGTCATTATATGAACTATTATATCCTGCTCCTAGATTTTCAATATTATCTCCTTGATTTTTATACAAATCAAATCCACCAAAGCCTTCTCGACCATTTGAGCTAAAAAATAAAGTTTTGGTAGTGCCGTGGTAGTATGGAGTAATATCATCATAAGCGGTATTTATCCCAGCATTAACTGGTGTAGAAAAGACCATGTTTTTATTAAAACTTGACATCCAAATATCTAACCCACCTTCTCCTCCTGGCCTATCAGAAACAAAATACAGAAACATCAATTTATCATCTATTCTAACAGAGGGTTGCGTTGATGTGTAGCCGGTCATATTTATGTTTGAGGATATTGCTTTAGCATTTTTATAATTACCTTCTACATCTCTGACCGCATAATGAATTTTGCAGTTAAGTTTTGAACCCATTGGGCCATACTGGCAAACTGTGTAAAACATTAATGAGCCATCAGGGCTAAAACTAGGATTTGAATTCATTGATCCATCATCCATATCTTGCACTAAATCCTCTATTGCTTGTGAGCTTCCATTTTCATTCACTAATATTTTAGAAATCAGCGTTTTATTTTTTCTAGATCCATGAGGAAATCTAAGGGAGGCAAAATATAATTTATCATCCAACAGATAAGCACCTTGTTCACTATAAGGAGAATTTACGTCTTCACCCAATCTATTAATGCCAAGACCAGGTGTATTTTGTGGTTGACTTTTCGCCCATTCAGCAGCAGACAAGCCCAACTCTACCGATTCCACTAAGCCTTCATCAACAGATGAATCTGCATATTCAGTCATAAAAAGATTATAATTTGATATGGCGTTTTCGTAATTACCTTTTAATTGTTGCGAACTTGCCAGATAGTATAAAGCATCGCTTTGATTGTCACCACTGAAGTTATCAAGGTAATATTGAAAAGCTGTTTCTGCTCTATTGTATGAATTTTGATTGAATGCGGCTTTGCCATACTTGTACCACAAATTTGGGTCATTATCTTTTAATTCAATCGCTTTTGAATAGTGTTTTAAGGCAGCATAAAAATTTGATTCAGTCATTGCCAAATCACCTGCTTCAACATACTCTTTCAAGGAGTATTGGGCGGTTATTATCGTTGAGCTCAACATCAAAAAGATGAAAAGCAAATTTATTTTGTTTGTCATTTTCTTCAATTTAGTATAACTCTGGATTAGTAGATTGGACAAGGTTTCTTACCTGCATACGGAGGTGAAGCAATAATGTACCTTACCGCAATTTCAGGACCTCCTCCTTTCTGAATTTCTTTTAAGTCTAGATCATAGGAGAAAGCAGCATAAAATTTATTATACTGAATGGCTATCATTGGATACCAAGCATCATTAAGCCTAATTCCTGCACCTAGGAATAGTGCTGTTGTGTATTCGTCACTTAGGTAAATTTTTCCTTGCCCATTTAAAACGATTTCTTGATAAGGGCCTTGGAACGAGGCTAAACCATTCAAAAGGAGATCAAACTTAGACCCTATTTCCCAATTGGCTAGGAGGTAAGCATTAATTTTGGAGGATAACTCAGATTGATAATTGGCGCTGGTATTGAAGACCTGGCTTGGGCCTAAAAGATTGCTAGCACTGAGTCCGATGTCAAGATGCTTTCGAAATGATCTCTGAAATCGATAATTCAATCCTGCATTGATATCTACAAAAGTAATATTGTCTTGATTGTTTCCTAGATAAAGTGGGTCATTGGCGCTACCAGGTTCGGCAGTTACGCCATTCCAAAACTCACCAAGCAAGGCATTTGAACTATCATAATTCCTGAATCCCATGCCTATATTGACACCAGGCGTAAGATAAGCACTACCAAGTTTTAGAGAATAGGATCCAAAAACGTCAAAACCTGTGTATTTAACATCTAAATCTCCAGCAACATCGTAATTTATAAGCGCTCCAAGACCAAAGAAATTATCCGATTCTTCTGATCGAAACTTAAAATCAGCACCTGCAGCAAAGGATTGATAACTGACCGGCCACTGATACCATTGTTGCCTATAATTGGCATGGAATCGTTGATCTCCATTAAAAACACCAGTTAGACCAGGATTTAGGTTCAAGGGTGAGTTGAAAAACATAGAATAGTGTAAATCTTGTCCATTAATTCCTAATGTACATAGCATTAACAACAGGACAGGTAAAATTCTGCTCATTATTCAGTTTTAAATAAAAAAATAAAGCTTGGAATTCAGCTACTTGAGTATACTTATTATAATAGCCTAGGATTGTCTTGACAGGGTTAAAACGTTGATGTTCTATATCCGCTGCTTAGCATAAAGTTATCATTAAATAACATTTTCAACAAAAGTAATGGGTAATATTTTTGAAAGAACAGATCTAAGATTATATTTGCAGCCCGAAAGGAACCAAAATAAGCGAAAGTAGCTCAGCTGGTAGAGCACGACCTTGCCAAGGTCGGGGTCGCGAGTTCGAATCTCGTCTTTCGCTCTAAAAAGCATTTTGGAAGCAGAATGTAGGATTTATTACGCCCGGGTGGTGGAATTGGTAGACACGTTGGACTTAAAATCCAATGACTTCACGGTCGTGCGGGTTCAAGTCCCGCCTCGGGTACAAAAATCGCAATTTACTAAATGTAAAATGCGATTTTTTTTATGCCATAAGTTGATCACAAGGACCTAAAACGCCTCAAAGCTTTTTAGCAAATTCCATTACACTGTCTACCCCATTTAATTCATCGTGTATCGTGTTTTTTATTGGATAATCAGGCAATACACCCCTACCAGTATTTTCAAAGGTCACATTCATTTTAAATACTACGACAGGAACAACAGCTCTCACTCCAGAATTTGGCAAATTGAGTACCAACATAGCTCCGCTTGTATTTTGATTAGGATTCCCGCCTGGTTCTTCTCCTACAAAAGTTACACGATTATGTTCTTTTAAAATTGCAGACATTTCCCCTGTAGCAGAAAATGAATATGGATCTGTCAATACAACTACTTCCCCTTTAAATTGCTCTTTTGCGGGTTTGTACGGCTTTAAGCCTTTAGCTTTTAGTACATATTTCCCATTTTTACGCTTAGTAACTATTTTTGCATATAAATTGAGGAAGAAAATATTGTCTTCATACCATTCGCCGTTTGGAATCTTCCTTTCTTGAAGATATACGTCCTTATAAAACACAAATTCCTTTTCATATAAATGTGAAAACAGCTCTATGGTTGGTTCCTCATCACCTCCACCATTACCGCGCAGATCGATAATAAGTTTATCAATACCTTTTTCATTGATATTTTCAAAGCTTTGCTGAAACCATTTTTTTGATTTCATTTTATTGCCTTTCTTAATTTCTTTATTTGAAAAAGTTCTAAGTGACATAATAGCCGTCGTGCCTTCGTATTCCATGGTATAGGGGGCTTGTTCTAATTCATGCCAATTTTTCATTTCTCCATATCTAGCTGTTTTGTTGGTTTCAATTTCTTTTTTAATTAGACCATTTAATTGAATGTTCCTCTGAATTCCTTTGTCATTGGCAATTACAACATCATAGACGGAAGTTGCCTCAAAATAAAACAGATAAAATTCAGAAAAACGATTGGTTGCCCTTGTTATTGGCCATGACATATTAAAACCATCACGGGTCAAATTGGAGGCAATTTCCTTTATGACATTAAACGCATTTTGGCCATTAATTTTCTCAACAATACTTCCCTCAACAATACTACCATCATTCGAATTGTTTCGTAAGACATATACAATATCTTGATGCACGTATAAATCCAATGGAAAATACCCCATCTTTGACCGCATTTGTTTATAAAATAATTTGGAAGGAACAATATGGGTATGCCCATTTCCTATGAGTTCAAGTAATGGAGTCAATAATCTAAAATATTCGATTGAACTCATTGGGCCATCTAGCTCTCTTTCAATTTCATCAAATTTATTCTTTATTGTCTCAGCAGAATTATAATAATATAAATCTCCGTGCAAATCAATTAAACTCGACTTAAGAACTGACAAATCGTACTTCAATTTTTCAGGAGAAATCTTCGTATCCCAAGAAATATCTTCTTGTCCAAGGAGGTTCATCGAAATGAATAACAAAATAAAAGTTAGTAGATTTTTCATTTATAAAGAATTGTAAAAAAGGTACGTTTAGATTCCAAAATTGTTACAAATATTAAATCAATTATTGTGATTCAATTATATTTTGGGTATTAATAAATCATGGACAATCTTTCCAAAAATAATATGGATTAGATAGATCTCTTCTATTCTATTATATTTAGTGCTTAATGAATATTTAAACAATGAAACAAGCCATTACAATCTTTCTTATTTTCATAAGCTACTCTTATGGTCAAAGCCAAGCACAGACTGACTTATATTCAGAAACCCTTTCAGAGTTAATGAAGGTTACAGGATCTGAAGCTACCTATAAAACGGTCGTAACCCAAATGATAGAAATGTTTAAACAGCAAAACAACAGCAGCATACCGGACAAATTTTGGGATGAGTTGGAAACTGAATTGAATGCCGACATTATCAACGATTTGCTTAAAATTCTAACTCCAATTTATCAAAAGCACTTAAGTATAAAAGACCTAAGAGAAGTTATCGCATTTTATAATTCGCCTACTGGCAAAAAGTTTGCACAAAAAACGCCAATAATCACACAGGAATCAATGGATGCAGGTCAAATTTGGGGAGCAGAAATCGGAGCAAAGATCGCTATGAAATTGAAAGATGAAGGATATTAAACTTAGATATAGATGAATAAAATATTTTTCATATTCTGGTTTCTTTTATTTACAACAACTTATCTAAAAGCCCAACTTCATTTTAATGCAACATCGGGAGCTTTGGTTAATGGAATGGCAGGAATTGGAGTTAACAGTACTGGAGTGGACGCAATATTTAATAACCAGGCAGGAATTATCAGCAATAAAAAGATTTCATACATTTTAACTTCTGAACTCAGAAATGACATTCCTGACTTAATAGCCGTAGGTGCTGGTATGACAATACCACTGAAAAATTTAGGAGTCTTTGGATTGTCAGCTTCCAATCTAGGTCTCGCAGATTACAAAGAGCAGAAAATAGGTTTGGCATATGCAAAATCTTTGTTTCATAACTTTGATATGGGTGTTCAACTTGATTTACTTAATACAAGTATTCTTAATTTTGGAAATAGGATAACAGGTACTTTTGAGTTGGGTTTCATAGCTCATATAGGCTCAAAATTCAATATTGCAGGTCATATTTTTTCTCCAATTGTTGTTTCCATCACTAACCAAAACAATGACGTTAATGCTAGATTGAGACTAGGAGGTTCATACCAACCTACTTCAAAAGCAAATGTCTTTTTAGAACTGGACAAATGGTATCAAAATGATTTATCAATTAAAGGTGGTTTTGCTTACCAAATTGTTGATAAAATATCAATTAGAATGGGCATGAGCACCAAGCCAAGCATCTATTCAATTGGATTAAGTTATAATTTATTTCAAAACATCTCTATCGATGGAGCTTACAGTACGCACCCAACATTAGGAGGGACCCCATCTATTGCAATAAAAAACAACCGTGAATAAAGTATTTATTTTTGCAGCAACAGAATTTGAAATTCTCCCTACCATTGAGCATTTGGAAAAAAATTTCCGGAAAAAATCTTTCTTTGAATATGCTAAGGGAGAATTGTCCATCTTTCCTGTTATAACTGGGGTTGGCTCGATGTTAACTGCATTGGCAATGAGTAGAACTAAGAACATTACAGATGCAGATTTATTAATAAATGTAGGAGTTGCAGGGAGTTATAATTCAGAACTCAAAATCGGTGATGTCGTTGAGGTCATTGAAGATAGATTTGCAGATCTTGGCGTAGAAGAAGCAGATGGTTCTTTTACTGACATATTTGAATTGGAATTAATGAATCAAAATCAATATCCGTTTGAACAAGGATTAATTAAAAACGAAGCCCAAACAAACTATCAAAAGGTTTCTGGCATCACTGTTAATAAAGTAAATGGAAATCAAAACTCAATAAATAGTATCACAAAAAAATATCATCCTGAAATCGAAACCATGGAAGGCGCTGCATTTTTATATACTGCTCGCATTATGGATATAAAATGCCTACAAATAAGAGCAATTTCCAACTATGTAGAACCAAGAAATAAAGACAATTGGAATATTCAATTGGCTATCAATTCGTTAAATTCTGCTCTTATTAACATCTTACATTAATCTATTTGTCCTGGCCGTACATTTCTATGCTTAATTAGCATTCATATTATTATTTTATTCTAAAAAAAAAAGGGAACTTAGACTCAGTTAAATCAATCTGAACATGAAGTACCTAAACCTGCTAACCGCAATTGTGGTTTTTGCATTCTATTCCCCATTATCATATTCTCAGAATGAAGCCTTCTCTAAAGAAGTATTCAAGTTTAATGCAAAAGAATACTATAAAATCTCAAAAGAACAATCTCAGAGATCACCTGAAGCATCGTTTGAAGTGAATTTACCCATTGAGGAAAATTGTCTTAAAGAGTTTTATGCGACTCCTTCAAACATCATGTCAAACGAGTATAGAAAGTTGTATCCAGAAATACAAACTTATGTAATCAGGCAAAAAGATGACCCTTCAGTTGTGGGTAGAATGATGATTAGCTCATTAGGTATATCTTACTTTATGCGAACTGAGGATAAAGGGGATGTTTCCTTTGCCCCAGTAAATTGGTCAGACCCAACAGTCTATATGATAGAAAGAGGTCTAGATCCGACAAGTATGAATGGGCATTCGTGTCAATCAGACATGAAATCATTCATTGACCCTGCAGAACATATTAAAACTCCAACTGAACAAAATGGAGATGTGAAAAGAATTTTAAGATTGGCTATTACGACCACTGGTTTCTATTATCAAGCTCAGGGAAATAATCCAACTTCGGTAAACAACTCAATAATGACAACCATAAATGCTGTTGAATTTATTTATTCCACAGACCTAAATGTTGGATTTACAGTGTTAACTCCTCATCTCAATGCTGACCCGAATACAGATGGTTTTTCACCTGCTGGAAGCAGAACTGATATGGCAGCAGAAAGAATTACCGAACTTTTTGGTGCAGATAATTTTGATGTGGGTCAAGTTTTACATAGCGGCGAAAATGGCTATGCTGGTGGAGGTGTCGCTTATTTAGGTGCTGTTTGCCGAAATGCACCCATCGGAAATGGTGGAGTAATCAAAGCTGGAGGTTGGAGTGGGTGGTCCCCTGCCAATGGTAATGCTTTTGTTTTTGTTGTAGCACACGAATTGGGACATATGTTCAATGGTCCACACACATGGAATGCATTAGGAGGTTCCTGCCAACCTGGCGGAATAAGTCCAACAGGTGCTTATGAAATCGGCTCTGGCACTTCTGTGATGTCTTATTTTGGATTATGTGGACCAGAACAAAACATCGGAACAAACTATCCATCTACAGTAAATTTCCATGCAAATACGATCCAAAGAATGCATGATTATTTGAAGTTTACACCAGAATGCGAAAATCTTCCGATCGAAGACAAAGGAAATAATCCTCCTATTTCTGATGCAAACCCTTGTGGAGCAATTTATAACATGCCTAAAGGTGTTCCATTTTTCCTAACTGGAAAGGGAAGCGATCCTGATTCGGAAGATCAATTGACATATCAATGGGAACCATACAATGAAGATGGAAGCGGCTCCCCTACTCAGGGATATATCGGAGCAACTGCTGCCAATAGTCCAAGGGCACCTATCTTTAGAAGCTACCCACCAAACTCTTCGCAAACCAGATATTTCCCCAGATACAACGATTGGGTTGAAGGAGTTGATTATAGGTTTGAGAACATTCCGCAAGTTGCAAGGACATTACACTTTAGATATGTGGTACGAGATAATAATGTAGAAAAAGGAGCCGGTATTGCCTGGGATGAGATAAGTATAAACGTGAGGCAAAGTGGCCCTCTAATCGTCGAATATCCTGCAGGTGGTGAAACTTTTTCTGCTGGTGATCAGGTGACATTTCAGTGGAATCCAAATGGAAATGATGATGTCTGTGACAAGGCAGATTTATTGTTATCCCTTGACGGAGGCTACTCATTTCCAATCGTTATAGCTGATGATGTTGATTATGCAGCTGGTAGTCACACTTTGAGTTTACCCCAGGGTCTTCCAAAGTCGGATAATGCAAGACTCATGGTTAGATGCGATGACTTTAGTTGCTTCAAGTTTTTTAATATGTCAGAAGCTCCATTTAGTATTGAATCTTCATGTTTTGCTTCCGCAAATGGCATTTGTAATGATGGAGAAGAAACCTATAATACACAAGATCCTGGACTTAACATGTTCCTCGGAGGAGCAGTTGGTTCAAAAATCACAAATCTTACCAGACAAATAAGTAATGGATCTCCAAATATGTTTATGGCGGCAACATCTTCAAATGGAAATGGGTGTGCAGGAGTAAAAAATACCGAATATGAGTTTGTTGAAATTAGCTGCACCAAAGGAGGAGGTTATACTTTTAACCTTGATGTAGAAAACCAAGGTGGAAAGGGATTTGCTACCATTTATGAAAAAGATGGTTTTGATCCTCAATCTCCTTGCTCTAGTTTTATCAAATCAAGTGCACGTGCCACCGGGCAAGGAACGGTGTTATCATACAACGACTCCTTTACCGCCAATTTAGTTTCTTGCAGACAATATATACTTGCCTTATACAATGATGGAGATTATCCTGTAGAAACTATTATTACCAACATTGATGGACCTGGAGATTTACTTGCTTCAAGTGGCGATGATTCTCAGAATTTTAATTATACCTACATAGCTGTAGATCAGTTCACAGGTCTAATAGATATGGTTTCCGATAACGCTAATTTCATCAACCTTCTTCCTGGAGATTATCAGATTTATGGTGCTTACTACAAAAATTCCGGGCCAGAGCCGCCCAATAACATTGACCCTCAAACTTGGCTTGGTAAAAAACCCGAAGAGATATACCTTGAAGGACAATGCGGGGTATTCAGCAGTAATTTCAAACCCATCACAATCTTATCAACTTGCTCTATAGATCCTAATGTCACCATTTCTTCTCAAAGTGCGTGTGATCCAAACACAAATCTTTATACACAAACGCTAGTTGTGAATTATGCTATGAATCCAACTGTTGGACAATTCGTTGTTAACGGACAAGAATTTGATATTACTGGAAGTCCTCAAACTATAGTATTAACAGGTTTATTATCTGACTCAGAAGAAGTAGATCTTGAACTTCTATTTTCTGAAGATCCACAATGCTATCAGTTTATTTCAGATGCTTTCAGTGCGGCAGATAATTGTTGCCCATTTGAAATAGCTTTGGAAGAGGTTTATTCAGCTTGTGAAGGTGAAACCATAACTCTGAACACCGAAGTCACTGGAGCAGATCATATATGGTTTAAAAATGGTGCAGAAATAGATGGAGAAACTGGGGAAAGCATTATTGTTCAGTCCAACGGAGCATATACAGTCGAGGTCAGAAATAGTACTGGCTGCTTAAGAATTGCAACTACCGAGGTTTCTTTCAGCCCGCTTCCTGAAATAGATCTCGGAGAACCAAGAGAAGTCTGTGGTGCAGGAACCAATAGAGTAAATGCCAGTACAGATGCATCGACCATTGAATGGTTTGTTAATGATATTTTCCAACCTGATGATACTGAGTTTTATATTCCCATAGTAGAAGAAGGAGAATATAAAGCAATAGTCACCAATTCCTTTGGATGTAGTTCAGAAGATTCAGTTGAACTCACTGTACTTCCTACACCGGTAATTGATTTTCCAGGATCAACATTTTTATGTGACGGAGAAACTGGATTTCTTGATGCTGGTGAAGGAGAAACGTACAAGTGGACTTTCAAAGGAGACACACTCGATCACGCTGAGCAAATTATTGATTTCTTTAATGAAGGGGGAATTTATACGGTCACTGTTACAAATGAATTTGAATGTTCAAATACAGGTCAAACTGTAGTCGTTTATAACGACAATCCAGAAGTAAACTTAAGCCCAAACAATCCTAGCATATGTGAAAATGGCGGATTTGTAGAACTACAAGCAGATGTATCTGGTGCCTCAAATTTACAATGGTATTTTGAAGGTGAAGAAATTCCGAATGCCAATGATTTTGCCTTATTAGCACCGCAATCAGGAACTTATCAATTTACCGCTACAAGCAATCTCGATTGCTCTACCACAGATTCTATTATTGTAGGCAACATACCCGCTCCAACCGTTGATTTACCAATGGAACAATTCATTTGTGGAACATCCATAGAATTAAGTGTAGAAGATATGCCTGGAGAAACCTATACTTGGTCAATTGGGCCCAACGAATTACAATCAGGACCTAGCAGCAATTATATTGCTACCACAGAAGGAGTTTACACGCTAGTGGTAACAAGCTCGGGAGGTTGCTCTGAATCAGATAACACAACAGTATCCTTCGGTGAATTGGTAGAATTGGAATTAGGCCCAGACATTGTCAATTGTGATGAATCCTTTAATCTTTTTAACGTATCAAACACCTTTAATGTACAATGGTTTCTAAATGGCGAACCAGACCCTAACGGATCAGGAGGAAACTATTTTGGAACCGAAACAGGACTAGTGCTAGCTATTGCAGAAAACACAGATGGCTGCACAGCAAGAGACTCCATGTACTTTACAAATTATCGGGAACCTGAATATGATTACCCTGAAGAATTAACATTGTGCAATGGAACAGATTTTAGTTTCGAATTAAGTAATCCAGACAATTACGACCTCAGATGGCTAAGAGATGGTATTGAAGTTGCATTTAATGAAAATCCATATGCAATTAGCGAATCCGGACTATACCGAATAGAATACATATCAGGAGCGGGGTGCGATTATAACTATGAGACGCAAGTAAATTTTGTTGATGGACCTGACCTTACGGTAAATGAGAATTTATTTGAAGGATGCGATGGCGAAGAATTTACAATCATTGCATCTACATCAGGATCAATTTCTGAATGGCAATATGAAGGAGTGCCAATACCTGGTGAATCCGGAAATACCTTAGATGTTATGGAGTCTGGAACTTACACTGTAGTTGCTGGAGGAATAGGTGGTGATTGTGAAATTGAACGAAATATAGAAGTGATCATAGGTGAAACCCCAATGTTTAATCTTGGTAACGATATTTCCTCTTGTGGAGATACCACGATTACACTAGAGGCTCCTGTTGGAAATTATAGCTATCAATGGTTTTTAGATAATGTAGCCATTTCTGGAGAAATTAATAGTAGTTATACAACAGATCAAGAGGGTATATATTCTGTAGAGGTAATAGCTGGTGGGAATTGTATTGGTTCGGATGAAATTTTAATAGAAATTGGAGCTCCACCTATTGTCGAAATTTCTGGAAATCTCGGAATTTGTGGTGGTCAATCTACAACCTTAATGGCACAATCCATTGCTTCCCAATTTCAATGGTTTTTCAACGGAACGGAAATTCCTAATGCAATAGGGCAAGAACTTATCGTTGAAGAAGCGGGTGAATATTCAGTAATCACAAATCCAGGCACCTCATGTTCAAGTGAAGCTGTTGTCAATGTTGTAGAAGGCATGGGGGCTAATATATCCATTGGTGATGATATTATTGCATGTGAAGGAACACAAGTGATGATTGAAGCTGATACTGATCAAGGAACATTTGAATGGTTCCTAAATGGACAAATTTTTCCAGGTGATGAAAATTCAATAACGACTGATGAGGAAGGAATTTATCAATTAAATGTGACAGATAATGAAGGCTGTGTTTCTACTGCAACCGCTGAATTGAGTTTTACAAATCAATCTGAAGTTGAAATCAGCGATAATTATTCTTTCTGTTCAGGAGGCAGTGTTATTCTTGAAGCAAACACCATGGATCAACCGATAGTTTGGTATTTTGAAGGAAATGAAATAGTAGGAGAAAACTCATTGAGTATAGAAGTAATGGAAGCTGGCACCTATACCATTGAGGTTGGTGCAGGTGATTGTTCTGCGGAAGCCACCACAGAAGTTACAGAGAGCACCAATCTTTCAGTAGATTTAGGACCAGACGAATCAATTTGTCTAAATGATGGATTTACCCTAGACGCGGGCCCAGGAGGTACAAGTTACATTTGGAGTCTTAACAACAATCAACTACCATTTACTGAACAAAGTATAACGCCAACTGTAACAGGTAGTTATGTTGTTGAAGTTATTATCAATATGGATTGTACGGCGACTGATGAGATATTCATTGAGGTCGGTGACGCTCCATCTGTTCAAATTCTAGAGACAGAGGTCTCCATTTGTATTGGTGAGAATTATATAATAGAAGCCATAACAGATGGATTAAATTTTCAATGGTTAATGGATGGAATAGAAATCCCAGGAGAAACTTTTAGCACCATTGAAGTTTCTGAAGCTGGTATTTATACCATTCAAGCCTGGAATGACAATCAAGATTGCATCAGTTCCGAAATGGTTGAATTATTAACCCAAGACGAACCAGATGTTGATTTAGGGCAGGACATTGAAGCTTGCGAAGGGACTCCAATTATCTTAAGTGCTGGAAATACAGGAACAGATTATACCTGGTTTAGAAATGGAATACCCATTGAACAAGGAGTAAATGAAATTGAAATAACTGAATCAGGGACATACAGCGTTGAAGTATCTTCTGGACCTAATTGCGTTGGGGGAGATGAAATAGAAATACAGCTTATTTCAGTACCTGATATTCAAATTCCAACAAGTGCTTCATTCTGTACAGGAGACATGATTCTTCTTGAAGCAAATGGGTTTGCGTTGAGTTACCAATGGAGTGTGGATGGTAATGAAATCAATGGCGCAAATGATGATCAAATTATTATTGACGAATCAGGCCTATATACATTAGAAGCTTACAATGACCCAGCCTGCCCTATTATTTTTGAAATTGAAGTCATCGAAACAGACTCACCACAAATTGACTTGGGAATGGACACTGCATTTTGTACCGGTGAATCTATCATTTTAGATGCAGGAAATATTGGACAAGATTATGTTTGGTTTCTAGACGGAAACCCAATAGGTGAAAACGAAAGCACACTTGAAGTATCAGAAGCTGGTATCTATAGTGTAAATGTGAGCGCAGGACAAGATTGTGAAGGTGAAGATGAAATTGAAATCAGCATAGCTGAGATTCCAATCATTGAGTCAATCGACAATCAATCAATTTGCGATGGCCAAAGCATTATTGTTGAAGCAACCGTAAATGGAGGCTCTACGTACAATTGGTATTTAGATGGAGATCTTATAGATGATCAAAATTCAATCTCAATTGAAATTACAGAAGCGGGAGAATACACATTTGAAGCGTACGACAACCCAGATTGTGGAGAGACAACTACTTTTACTTTAGAAACATTAAGTGCTCCTTCAGTGGATCTTGGAGATGATATATTTACCTGCCAAGGCATGGAAATAAGTTTAGATGCAGGAAACCAAGGAACATCATATCAATGGTTTTTAGATGGTGAAGAAATTAGTGGAGAGAACATGCAAACCATCGAAATAGAAGAAAGTGGAATTTATTCAGTAATAGTTTTTGCTGGCCAAGATTGCGATGGCGAAGATTCCATTATTGTAGACTTCAGCGGGTCCCCTTTATTGATGGTAGAAGAAGAAGCTGAATTTTGCACAGGTTCAAGTGTGATAATAGAAGCTGATAGTGATGCTAATTTTTACCAATGGTACTTAAATGGCAACGAAATATCAGGAGCTACAGAGTCAACTCTTGAGGTATCAGAGGAAGGTGTTTATACCGTTGAAGCATTTAACAATGAAGATTGCCCTAGTGATGCATCTATAGAAGTTTTTGAAACTGAAATACCACAGGTCGACCTTGGTGACGACCAAAATCTTTGTTTAGGTGAAACATTTGTACTTAGCACTGATATTCAAGGAGAAAATTATGAATGGCTACTTGACGGTACACCATTTGATGATGATGTAGATGAAATAACTGTTAATCAATCAGGAACATATACATTGATCATTACGATTACTGAGGATTGTGTCACTATGGACCAAATTAACATTGATATTAGTGATGCGCCAAATCTGGAACTCCCAACAGATCAAAGTATTTGTGATGGTCAATCCATTACTATTACTGCAGATAGTGATGCAACAAATTTTCAATGGTATTTAGATGGACAGGTCATCAATGGCGAAAATGAAAATTCTATTGATATTGACACACCTGGTGAATACAGTGTAGAAGTATTTAATAACCCAGCTTGCACAAGTACAGAATCAATAACAGTTGGTGAAGGACAGACTCCAGATTTGGATATTGGCCCCGACCTTGCCCTCTGCCCTAACGAATCTATTCTTTTGGATGCTGGTTCATTTGATCTCTATGAATGGTCAGATGGGACTACACAAGAGTCATTGTTTATTGTATCGGATGGTCCTTCCACAGAATTTAGTGAACAGTACTCAGTAACAGTCACAAATAGTGACAATTGTACAGCTGTTGATGAAGTCAGTATCACATTTACGGAAGTGGTTACTGCTGATATAGATGCAGATAACACAAATTTATGTACTGGCGAAACAGCTCTTCTTACTGCTTCAGGTGGGGATAGTTATTCATGGAACAACCCAAACAACAGTCTAGATTCAAGTGAAGGACAAATTGTTATTGCTGACCCTCAGAGTAATACCACATACGTTGTTACCGTGACTGACGATGATTGTGAAGACAATGTAGGTACCGCAAGCATTACCATAAATGTTGCAAGTGCAAATATTGTAGCAATCCAAGACACCTGTATTTTTAACGGACAAGATATCACGCTCACAATTTCAGGGGGCAATTCTTATCAATGGGATGATGACCCCTCTATAGAAAGTTCGACCAATGGGGCAAACATAACAGTAAGTCCCTCTGAAACTACTACTTATAGAGTTTTGATTACAGATGAAATTGGATGTGAATATGAGAGATATATCGAGGTTTGCGTCAATCCAAGTCCAGCTGAATCTATAAAATTTGTTACGGTAATTACTCCAAATGGAGATGGCGAAAATGATGTCTTAGAATTCGAAGGTCTAGAAGATTTTCCACTTAATAAGATTCAAATATTCAATCGATGGGGTGTTAGAATCTATGAACAATTAAATTATCAAAATGATGACATTCGATTCGCCGGAACCAGAGATGGAGTCGAATTACCACCTGGGATATATTATTATATTTTAGAATTTGAAGGATTTGAGATAAAGAAAAGCTTAACCATAATTAGAGAATAGCCATGAAAAAATTAACCAAATTAAAATTAACTTTCGCAATTGTGTCTTTCTTTAGCAGCTTGCAATTCGTGTCTTCACAACAATTGCCACACTTAAGTTTTTTTGACAATACTGGCTTTATTTGGAATCCAGCGATGACTGCTACTGATTACAATATGCGTACAAGCATGTTTTACAGGCAACAATGGCTTGGATTTGATGGTGCACCACGTACCGGATATATTGGATTAGAATATCCCTGGGTAAGACAAAATATGAGTTTTGGCGGTGCCTTGATCACTGATAGTAGTGGTCCAATAAGTAAAAACGGAATTAAATTAACTTACGCCTATAAACTTGAATCCTTATTGAACAGGTACGATCAATTGTCCTTTGGAATTTCTGCAGACTTTACACAATTTAGTTATGATCCAAGTAATGAAGTTTTTAATGATGAAGCCGATCAATTATTGGTATCAGGAAGAAATTCATCATTTTTCCCGTCCGTTGGAGCTGGATTTTTCTACACCAACAATACTGAAGAATTTGATGATAATTCATTCTATGTTGGCATATCTGGGACGCAAGTTTATTCGACATCAATTCTGTTAGACAGGGGTAATTTCGAGAGAGATATGCACTGGTTTTCTACCATTGGAACAAAACTATACTTTGATTACCAATATAAACTAGAACCTCGCCTTCAGATCAATGTTGTCAATTCCGAAATATTGGATGTTATGGCAAGCGCCTTGTTTGAAATGGAAGAAACATTCTGGGCAGGTGTTGGATATTCATCTGCTATGGAATTAAGTTTCCAAGGAGGATACATTTTACCTGATGCTTTGGCGAGGTATAGTGAACTTAGAATTGGAGCTTTGGCAAATATTGGTTTATCTGACAGATTAAAAGATTTTGGGCCTGGATTTGAAGTATTCTTTCTTTACAAATATGATGTTGATTAAAGATTGGTAGATAATAAGGACCAGATTATTCCTTTATTGGACCTTCTAGTCTTAATTCAAAGCGATAAAAGCAATGGTTTTATATCTTTGAGCCTTAAAATGTAAAGCGTGAGTGTATTAATATTTTTTCTGGTTAGTTATGTACTTTTAAGTATTAGCTTGTATATGCTGTTCCCCAAAATGGAAATTGACAAAAATAAAGCCCTTATTCCTGGTATTAACTTTGTCGAATGGATGAAAGCAGTTGGAAGACCAGGCTGGCATGCAGCCTATCTATTAATACCAATCGTAAATTTGTTTGTTTTTGCAGGAATGTCGATACAACTTGTAAGGTCCTTTAAAAAATATAAATTAAAGCATAGTGCAGCTGCAATTGTATATGCCCCAGCAGCATTTGCAAAACTAGCCACAGATAATAATGCCGAATACGACGGACCTTATGTGACTAAATTTGAAGAGTATAATGCTTTAATGGCTGAAGCAAAAGCGAAAGGAAATGAAAGGCAGTATAACAAACTTTTGACCAATAATCCATTCAAGAAATCTGCAGGAAGGGAATGGATTGAATCAATATTTTTTGCAGTATTTGCTGCTGCTTTTATTCGTATGTTTCTAATAGAAGCATTTGTTATTCCAACCCCATCAATGGAGGGATCCTTAAATGTCGGAGATTACCTTTTTGTATCAAAAGCTCATTTTGGAATTAGAACTCCAATGACAGTTGCTATGATTCCTTTGCTTCACAATAGAATACCAGGAATTAATACAGAGTCCTATTTGAAAAAACCATCTCTACCCTATTTTAGATTACCTGCTTTAGAATCAATCGATAGAAATGAGCCATTTGTTTTTAATTGGCCAGTTGGAGATAGTGTATATGTAACAAAGAAAAGACCATATTCCGTTGGCCAAGTGAGTAGAGATCCCCAAGGATTCGAAAGTTATGATCCTGAATTGAAGCGCCTTAGAAAAAACAAAGAATTTATTGTTAGGCCGATAGATAAAAAAGATCATTATATCAAAAGGTGTGTTGGTCTTCCTGGAGATAATCTAGAAATTAGAAAAGGTCAAATTTATATAGACGGCAAATTAGGCAAAAATCCAGAGCATATGCAGTTCCTCTATGCCGTGCAATTGCCACCCGGAGTAACGCTGAATAAAAGAAAATTGGACGAATGGGGAATTGACCAAGGAGATATGTATGGAAGAGGTCAAGGCATGTACCTAGATTCAACACAAGTCGAAAGAATTAAGTCAATTGATCCAAATATTCAAATCCAAAGGCAGTATGCGCCAAAGGATCCTAAAAAATTATATCCGCATGCACCTAGCTTATTTCCCGATTGGTCTAATGATGATTATGGCCCGGTATGGATTCCAAAAGCAGGTGAAACCATTGACCTTACTCCTGAAAACATTGCAATGTATAGACGAGTAATCCATGTCTATGAACAAAATGACGTTGAAGTTATAGGAAATAGCATGAAGATCAATGGAGCCAAGGCCAACAAATACACCTTTAAACAAGACTACTTTTGGGCAATGGGTGATAATAGATTAAACTCGGAGGATAGCAGAGCATGGGGATTTGTTCCTGCAGATCATGTAGTTGGTAAGCCATTATTTATATGGTTTTCAAAAGATGAAACTGGAATCAATTGGGAAAGAATATTTAAGTCAGCCAATGATAATTAAGATGAAAGTAATATTTCTATTTATTGGACTTTATTTTTTCACTTCTGTAAATAAGTTATCAGCTCAAGATTTACCTAAGTGTAATCTTTATTTATTTACATTCACCGAAAAGGAAAATGGTTACAATCTTCGTTACCCAAAATTTTTAACTGCATTCAATAAAAATGGCTACAACAATCAGCCAAGCTTTAGCTCTGACTTTGATCTTTATTTAAGTTCAAATTATGGCGACAATGGATCTACTGAAGTTGTTCAATTAAATCTATTTGAGAACAAGCTCACCCGGATTACATCCACCACACAAAGTGAGTATTCTCCTACCCAGGTAAACAAAAATTATTTTTCTACAGTAAGGGTTGAAAATGATGGAAAAACGCAATCTTTAATTCTCTACCCAAAATCCATGGCGACAAGCGCTAAAAGGTTTTTACCACAAGTAGATAATGTCGGATATCACACATGGATCAATGACTCAGAAGTTGCACTATTTTTAGTGGATGAATCACAAGGTCATGTTCTCGCAATTGCAGATGTGCTAGAAGGTAATGTAAATCAAATCATATCCAATATTGGAAGAACATTAAAGTATGATGGAGGTCACAAATTATACTTTGTTCACAAATCCATTGACAAATGGTATATCAAAGAATTAAATATTGAAACCAAAAAAGTAAGAACCATTGTAGAAACAATACAAGGTGTTGAAGATTTTGAACTACTTAATAATGGAAACTTTGTTTGTGGTAAAGGGTCGAAGCTTTACTTTTTCAATAGAAATAATACCGGATGGTCTCAGATGTCAGACCTTGCAGATTATGGAATTGGTTCAATCTCCAGGATTGCTGTAAGAAAAAACAAACTTGTTCTGGTTGACAATCAATGATAAATCTCACTGATCAACTTGGGCATCAAATTAACTTAAATAAGCCTCCAACTCGGATTGTATCGTTGGTTCCGTCGATTACGGAATTACTTCATGATCTAGATTTAGCAGAATATGTAGTTGGAAAAACAAAGTTTTGTATCTATCCAAAAAATGGCTTCACAAATTCCACGATAATTGGCGGAACAAAAAATGTAAATATTGAAAAAATAAAAGAATTGGCACCTGATCTTGTCATTGCAAATAAAGAGGAAAATGTCCAAGATCAAATAGTCAAGATCAGAAAATTTTCACCTTGCTATACAAGTCAAGTTAAAATCATTGACGACGCAATTCATTTAATTTCTGAAATTGGCTCGATATGCAATCGCAGGAAAGAAGCACAAAAAATGATTATTACCTTAAATCATTTGCTTAAAAGTCAAATTAGCCCTAAAAAGAACATTAAGATAGTTTATTTGATATGGCAAAAACCATATATGACAATTGGAGGAGATACTTTTATTTCTAACTTTTTACATGAATTTGGATTTATAAATTGCTTTAGCAATCAATTGAGATATCCTGAAACTGATATCAATGAAATTATTTCCAAGTCTCCAGATATTATCTTTTTATCATCAGAGCCTTTCCCTTTCAATATTAAGCATCAAGAGGATATTCAGGCCAAATGTTCAATAAAAACAATGTTGATTGATGGTAGTTATTGTTCTTGGTACGGATCCAGAATGTTAAACTCAGTTAACTATCTACGACAATTAATCAATAATTTATAGAGAAATAATGACTCAAGCGAGAATATATACTATTTTGGTAATAGTAACAACAAGTAATATGAAACTGCTTCACCTTTTTGGATTTTCTATAGGATTATTATTTTTCAATTATTCTGTTTTTGCCCAATCATATATTCTTCAATTTGATGATCATGAAAAAGCAGCAGGTTTTTTTAATGATCACAAAAATGAATTTATAGATGTGGAGTTATTAGGTCGTACTACTCATATTTACAGTGTTTACCCAAAGGCAGGTAGTAATATTAGGTCAATCCAACAAAACAGAAATATATTACATTGGAGTCCCAATGTATCTGTTGAAGCCCGTGAAGTTCCCAATGATCCACAATATGGCATCCAATGGCCCCTACCTCTCATAGCTGCAGATAAAGCATGGAACGAAGTAACTCAAGGCTTAAGTTATGATCAAAGAGAAATTGTAATTGCAGTACTAGACAATAGTTTTCAAATTGACCATCCTGACTTGATCAATAACATTTGGACCAATGAAGGAGAAATTCCAAATGATATGGTTGACAATGATGGCAACGGCTATGTGGATGACTACTATGGCCTACATGTTGACGAAAACAATGATAATCATCCTTTAGGAGATCATGGTACCAAAGTCTTAGGTATTATAGGTGCAGAAGGCAATAATGACTTTGGTATCAGTGGAGTTAATTGGAAGGTAAAGTTAATGATTATCAGTGGTGCCAACAATTCAAGTGACATCATAGAAGGCTATAATTATGTTCTTGATCAACGAAAATTATACAACGAAACCAATGGTGAAAAAGGCGCTTATGTCGTAGCAACAAATCTTTCTGCAGGTATCTCAAATCAGTTTGGTACTGCATTTCCTGCATGGTGCGGAATGTATGACGCAATGGGTGAACAAGGGATTCTATCTGTAACCGCAACTGATAATGCTAACTACAATGTAGACACAGAAGGAGATATGCCAACGACATGTGAAAGCGAATATCTTCTAACCGTTACCAGCACTGATAAATTTGACAATAAGTCCGTATTATCTGCATTTGGATCAACCCATGTGGATATGGGTGCTCCTGGTGCAGAAACTTTTAGTACTAACAGCAATAGTGATTTTGAAGAATTTACTGGAACATCAGCAGCTGCCCCGCATGTAGCAGGTGCCATAGGGCTCCTCTATGCTACTAACTGCCCTCAACTAATTTTCAATTCATTAGACTTTCCTCCGAGTGCAGCTTTAGCTATTAAGCAATCGATATTAGCGAGTGCACACAAATTACCTACCTTGGAAGGGAAAACAGTATCAGGTGGAAGACTTCATATTTTTAACGCAATGTCTGAATTAGCGAAGGTTTGCTCTACAGGAAGTACTTCAGAAAGAGAAGAGTTAAGTATTTTTGACCTTGGGCCTAATCCAACAGATGAGGAAGTAAGCTTTAAGTTCAATTATAAAAATTTCGATATTCATGAGCTTTCCATCTATAATACCATTGGGCAATTGGTATATTCTTCAAGCCTTCAGCCCTCGCTCTTTGAAGCTCCATCGGTAACCATAAATGTTTCATCGTTTACTCAAGGAATGTATTTACTGACGATGACAGATGGTGTGGATAGAACCTCTGTGAAGTTTTTTAAACGATAAAGTTATAAGTTTTAGTTTTATTAACTTGCTACTAGCACTTTCGCTATTGTTTATTTAATAAACCTATAAAAGGTTTTTCTTATTGAATCGTTGAAATCATCAGAGATGCGAAATTCATACACAGCAATAAAATAAATCAATGTCAATACCAATGAGCGAATTAATATATTAATTACAGGATGAAAATTTACCGGAAGGTAAAAACAAAGTAGAAAACAAAGTCCTCCAATAAATAATAAACGAATGGTTTTATCAGAAAATGGTTGAATTTTAAACTGTAGCCAAATAAATATTAGTTTGATTATATTAAAAATTGCTAAAGAACATAAGGTGGCAATAGCAGCCCCAACCATTTGATACTTAGGAATAAAAATTAAATTAAAGACTATATTCAATACAGCCATTAACATCAAAGCATAAAAGTTAAATCGAAACTTTATAGAGTTCGCGATAATTTGGGTATTCACACTTGTTGCAAGATCTATGAGTTTTGCTATCCCTAAAAAAAGTAAAACATACTTCCCTGACTTCATTATTTCAGAATTGGGCATGATCGAAAAAAGATCATCAACAGACAACCAAATTCCCAAAAAAATATACAAGCCAGATATCATTAAAACAATCGAAGACTTTTTATAAATACTCTCTAGAGCAGAAATATCATTTGATTCCCATTTTTCAGAAATAATTGGATTAGCAATGGCAATAATTGCTTTTGCTGGTTTTGTCATCACATCAATAATAATATTTACTATAGCATAAATTCCACCAGAACTAATACTTACCAATCCTGCTACCATAAGCATATCAATCCTAAAGGCTAACTGAGTTCCCAAAGCATTTAGTATACCAAACAAAGAATATGATTGCATCTCCTTAATGAGTGGTTTGCTCATAAAATCTACATTGCCCTTGAAATAAAGTTGACCTAATGACTTTGTGTATAATACCAATCCTATTAAAACGATGAGATAATTAAGACAGATTAAACCAAAAAACAAATTCAGATTAATCATTTTAGCCAAATACAAAATGACCAAACAAGGCAACACCAATTTGATCAGTATTTGATCCAAAATAGTTGGAATTACGATTTTATAAAAATTGGAAACATACTTTAGGAATAGGTTGTTGAAAATAAAAAACAACACCATTGGAATAATAAACAATATGTGCTCAGAAAATAGCTCCCTATTTTCATTTGTTGCAAACAACAAATCCAAAAGAATAAATTTGACCAAAGGAAACAACAATAGGAAAAATATAAATCCTTTTAACCCTCCCTTAAGAAGCATTAGAAGGAATCCATTGTGGCCGTTTTCTTCATTTTTAAATTTTGGAAAAAACTTGATTGCCAAAACATTATGCCCGAGTAGAAAAATAGACATAACGATAAGAGAGCTTCCAAATATCATCTGATATAGACCATATAGCTCTGTTGCTCTCGGATAAATAAATATAGTAGAAAGCAAACCAATAGCAACTCCAAGGTAATTTACCAAAGTATGTAAAATGCTTTGTTTCTTAATTACGCTCATTAAAGTGACCAATAATTTTTTAGAGTATTTTTAAATTGTCTGTAGACTCCTTTTATATCAACAAAAAGAAAATCTTCCTTTCCTAAAGAGAATATTTTCTCAAAGCCAATATCTATGATATGATTGTGAGGAGCTTTGGGAGCTACAAAATTATATCTACCATCATTAATTTCTCTCTTTGTAGTACGCTCATTTCTGAGAATAATAAATAAATCTAGGTTTATTGAGAGCGCTATTACTTGCAAATGATTAGCCAATTCCAAAGTTTTGGGAAGTCCAGAGGAATCCAAGTCCATCACCATAATTTTATTCTTTTCAGTCTTTAACTCAATGAGCATAACATTACTATTGGCACAATTTATTGATAATCAAAGTTACAATACTAGAACTCAAGATTGCTATTATTAGTGTATTTT
>JAHDIE010000050.1 GCA_020630955.1 Saprospiraceae bacterium | reverse complement strand
ACTTCTTCAATCGAAATATTTTGAAGCAAAGCAATTCGCTCAGCAACAAGAGGAATATATGAAGATTCATTTCTTTTTCCTCGATAAGGAGCTGGTGCGAGATAAGGACTATCCGTTTCTAGGATTAATCCATCTAATTCGATTTGAGGCAGTGTTTTGTCCATACCTCCATTCTTAAAAGTTGAAACACCGCCAACTCCTAAATAAAAACCAATTTCTCTGATTCTTTTTGCTTGTTCAACAGTTCCAGCAAAGCAATGAAAGACACCAGTCAAATCATCATCCTGCTTAGATTCTACAATTTCTATAGCAAGGTCAAGAGCTTCCCTTGAATGGATGATAATTGGTAATTTCCACTCAATCGCCCAATCGATTTGTATTTCGAAAGCTTCAATCTGCTGCTTTCTGTAGGTTTTGTCCCAATATAAATCAATCCCCAACTCCCCTACCCCAAAGATCTCTTTTTGATCTTTGACAGCTCTAATATGTTCCAGCTCTTCCTTGTAATTTTCATTTACTGAACAGGGATGCAAACCCATCATTGGGTAACATATATTAGGGAACTTTTCCACCAAATTAAACATTGATTCAGTCGTACTGGAATCAATGTTGGGTAGAAATATTTTTTGTACATTCGAATCTATTGCACGTTGAATGACTTCTTCAATGTCATCTTCGAACTGTGGTAAATACAAATGCGCATGAGAATCTATATACATATCAAATCTTATTAGTGGCGAAAAATAAGAAAAAATACTATGTTGTTTGGGAAGGAAAGCAAACAGGGATCTTTGATTCCTGGAAAGAGTGCGAAAAACATATAAAAGGAGTCGCAGGTGCTAAATATAAATCATTCTCAACTCTTTCAGAAGCTGAAAAAGCATTTGCCGGAAGGTACTATGATGCCATCCAAAAAAAGAAAGATAATGTTCCGCCTGACCTAGAAAAATTTGCAGATCAAATCGATGACAATAGTATTACAGTTGATGCCGCCTGCTCTGGAAATCCAGGCATGATGGAATATAGAGGAGTGGAAACATTTTCTGGATTGGAATTATTTCGACAAGGTCCCTACAAGCATGGAACCAATAACATAGGAGAATTTCTAGCGCTAGTCCACGCTTTAGCCTTATTTCAAAACAAACAAGATGTAATTATATACTCAGATTCAAGAACTGCCATGGCCTGGGTTAGAAATAAGAAAGCAAAAACCACGCTTAAAGTCAACAAAGATACAGCGCTGATTCATGAGATGATAAAACGCGCCGAAAAATGGTTAAAAGTCAATACTTATAAAAACCCAATAAAAAAATGGGACACCAAGGTTTGGGGGGAAATACCCGCTGATTTTGGAAGAAAGTAAGCGCTAGACTTTTGATCAATCTTTTAGCATTACGACATCTTCAAGAATGTACATCATTCGATTGATGTCATCGTCATTTAGTACCAGCTTACCTTTAATTCTAATCTGTTCTGCCGAATATTCAATGGGCTCTGAGGCAGTAACTTCCATTACTGTTTCTGGACCTGCACCACCACAGAAAAAGCACATATTATATGGAAATGCCGAAAACATAAACTCCTTGTGGGATTTGTATCCTTCTATTGGTATAATATATCCCTTTACTTCAATCTCCTTTCCTTCCATTTCTTTGATCTGGTCACTAAAAACAGGTATATCTACTTTGAAACCAAAAAGCTCGTTATATTCTTGTTTATATGTGATTTTTGACAACTTTTTCCATATGCTATCTTCCTGACCATAGCTAGAAGAAGCTATAGCCATGATCGTAAATACTAGAATTATATTTTTTAATGTTTTCATGTTAGTCTTCCTTTATAACTACGGCGTTTCTTAAAGTATAAATTAATCCACTTGCCTCGTCTTTATTGATCTGCAAGGTACCAGTAAGTGTAATTTTATCAGGTCTAAATTTTAATTTTTTTTCATCCTTAGTAAAGACCTGCATTGCAGATTCAGGCCCAGCAAGACCACAAAAAAAACACATATTCTGAGGATATCTACTAAACATAAAATGACTTTGCTCGATCTTACCTGTAAGAGGGATGATATAACCAGATACCTTTACTTCTGTATTATTTAGTTGTTTGGCAAGAATGCCCGGCTCTATATCCTCAATTTCAATACCGAAATCAGGATCATAGCTCTTGGTTTTAGTAACCATAGACAAATTTGCCCAAGCGCTATCTTGCGAAAATATCGCAAATGCTTTAAACAACACTATGTATAGTATAATTAGATACCTCATGTATTGCAAAAGTCCGATTATTTAAAGAAAAATACTGTTATAATAGACTTAAAATAAAAAAATCCCGATCAGCATCAACCAATCGGGATTTCCAACAAAACTTTTAATATTTTATTTTATTACTACAAATTTCAAGGTTTGACTTGATGATTTATTATTTATGGTCATACTATATAGACCTGCAGAAAAATCTTTTGTATTTAATTCGTACAAATGCTCACCTTTCGCAAGTTGAATTAAATCTACATTTAATACATTTCCAGTTGAAGAACTTACGATAATTTCTAAGTCAATAGACTCAGCAGTATTCATCGATATGTTTAATTGATCCACAACAGGATTACCCAAAACTTTTAAATCCAAGCCTTCTATATCATATGTTGAGCTTATAGGATTTCCTTCCTGGCTTTGTCCAAAAGAAGTAAACAAAGAAGGTCCATCAGACTCATCCATGACAAATCCAAACCACTCTGGACAATTCTCAATCAGATAATTAATAAACTCTTCATCAGTTTCAAATATTGGTGCAGCAAGAACACACTCATCTAATACCAAAGCATCACATTCGTGTAATCCGTATAAAAATCCTTGGAATGTAAGATCCTCTGCTTCTAACAAAGCAATAATACATTCAGCATCACCTTCGATTTCAATTCCCGTGTCTTCTTCTTCCCAATCCCATAAGTCTTCACAATCAACCACTACATAATCCTCAAATCCCCAACATTCCGCAAAACATTCATTTGGAACCCACTCAATGAGTGTATCAATCATACCAAATAGAGAATCTGAATAAATATAAGCAATACAAATACCTTCTTCTGAATCAATTTCGCATTCACAATCCAAATCCCAATCACATTCTCCTCCTTCTCCATATCCTCCTTCATCGCAATCTACTATAGTATAGTCTTCATACCAGCACTCTGCATAGCACTCACTTGGCACCCAAGTAATGTAACCATCAGTTTCTACACAGAATCCTTCCAAATTCCAATCTTCCTCAGGGCAATCACAGTCATCTTCCCAGCCCCATCCATCATCGCATTCTGCAATTGTATAGTCCTCAAACCAGCAAGCTGCATAACATTCGCTAGGAACCCATGTAATATATGCTGAAGAATCATATTCCATATCAATTACTTCTATACATATCCCCTCTGTTTCCCAATCATCTTCTGGACAATCACACTCATCTTCCCAACCCCAACCATCATCACAATCTGTAAGGGTGTACTCTTCAAACCAACAAGCTGCATAACATTCGCTTGGTACCCAAGTAATGTAGCCTGTAGTATCATACTCCACATCAACCACTTCAATACAAAAACCTTCAGAATTCCAATCTTCTTCTGGACAATCGCATTCGTCTTCCCAAACTGGAAGATCATCACAATCAGCTAAGGTATATTCTTCGAACCAACATTCCGCATAACATTCACTTGGAACCCATGTAATGTACGCACTTGAATCAAACACCATATCCACAACTTCGATGCATATTCCTTCAGAATTCCAATCATCTTCTGGACAATCACATTCGTCTTCCCATTCCCAACCATCATCATTACATTCTACAATTGTATAATCTTCTCCAAAAAAGCATTCCGCGTGGCACTCATCCGGTGCCCACAAAGTAAAAAGCATTCCATTGTCCTCTACTTCAACGCATATTCCTTCAGCGTCCCATTGAGGCTCGTCACAATCACAGTCTTCTTGTGCCTGCACAGCAATCAGCCCAGCGAAAATGAAAATCAGTGTAAATAAATTTCTAAATATCATGTTTTAAGATTAAAATGTCTTGACCCCAAAGCACTTTGGAATCTAAAATAAGTTAAGAAACTACGTTGCGAGTTGCTTCTTATTTATATGTTTGTCAAAAGTGTTGAAAAGCTGCATCAAAACTTAATTTTTCTTTCAATTGGTTAAAACTTCAACAAAATAGCGACAAATAACTCAAATTTGATCCTTTTATGGTTAAACATACATTAAAATAGACCTCAATATGAGCTTTAAGAAAGGGCTATTATTATTATTTGCTTGCTGGAATATTTCCCTAGCTGCACAGTTTGATATTAAATTTGACCCGCTCAGTACTGCTTTTGCTAAAAATCTAAAAGGTGGATTTGAAGTTGCATTTAATGAACATCTAAGCATTGATGTCGATGGCTTATATAGTGGCAAAATCAATATCCCTATTATCAATCTTCCAAGCATTCCTGGAAGATCTTATGGGGCAAGAATAATTACCAAATACTACCTAACACCAAAATATAATATAGATGGAGTATATTTTGGGAGTTATTTAAAATATAGGAAAAATTTTGGCGCAGGATATATCCACAAAAGAGGCTCCATTGGAATCATTGGAGGATTAAAACTATTTACGATTGAAAATTCTTACATGGAAATAGGATTTGGAATGGGAACAAGAATATATTCTTCCTTCCAAAACCCAGTTGGAGAATTTATTGATGATTTATTGGGCGAACCAATAGTAGAAAACATATTTGACTACTTTTCTAGAGGGGTTGGACGTTTAGACTTTACCTCCAGATTATTAATTGGGTACCGCATTTATGGAAATGGTCCTAGAGATCATAAAACGCAAGAAAAGGAAATACGACCTTAATGGGCCTTAATTAACTTTATTGCTTTTTGTCCATTTATTTTTAAGAAATAAATTCCTGTCGTTAGACAACTAATATCAAATTGACGAGTCTCTTCATCCAAAATATTACTATAGACCTTTACACCAATTAGATTATAAATATTAAACGACGTTTTTTTCTTTACTTCAGTTTCAAAAAAAAGAATTTCAAAAACAGGGTTGGGATAAATATTAATTTGATCACTATGTACATCATCATTACCAACAAGTCTATCACAATAATCGATTGTTGGATTTAACTCAATAAACCCTTTTGAAGAAAGTTCCTTACCATCAAATGCACTATAATATGTTGGATACTTAAATGCTCTAAAAGTTATGTTATCCATAGGTTCTAACTCTGTTCCTTGGGTAACTTGATCTCCAGCTTTGAATGGCACAATGTATTCCCAAACTATCTTGTTTAATGGAGATATTTCTACTATTTGACCTGTTGTTCCACTACACGCTAGAATATTATTATTGGTTAAGAGTTGAACACTTGACTGCCCTGGCGAATAAAATGAAAAGCTATCAGGATGAGTAATGGAGTTTTTAAATAAACTAGGCATATAGACTGAGTCACTAAGTAGATAAGCCATAGAATCGTAATCCATTGGCGCAATGAATCTTTCCATTTTAGAATAACCTCCTGGTACTTTATTGTTAAATACAAAAAGTTCGTTTACACTTGTTTCACTTTCTTCTACAAATTTGTTAGCCCAATGAGCATCGTGAGGAAAAAACAATATCTGATCAGAAACACCGCCTCGCTGATAAGATCGAGGATTTCCAACTCTGTAAAGAAGATCACCGCCTTTACCTGAGTTTCCTCCAACATGACTTGCAGCTTCTTCTGTTGTAGTCGAATGATCAATGATCCATAGTTCATTGAAGTAAGGGACGCAAACAATTATTTGGTCCAATTCTTCATTATAATCTATTGCATTAATATGAAGCCAATCCCAATCGTTGGAGCCATCATTATCACCAAAATTAATATCAATTAATTCCGGATGATTTCTAATAATTCCATAATTAGATTTCGTCGAATCATAATCCTGTATCAAATGATCCCAGGCATGCCATTCCCAAACAATTTGATCTAAAATTGGATTTACTTCGAAAATAAAGTCAGGGAAAAATTGATTTGAGTTTAATTCAGTTATGTTTTTTCCACTTGCCTCCGCTTCTTCTAAAGTTTTCTTCTCCCAAGCAATCATTAATATATTTCCAGAAGGAAGAACTTCAACGTCATGGTGTAAACGAGCATTTTCATTATTAAGCTCATAGGACCAAATTAAGTCATTTTCCCAACTTCTAATTTCTACAAAAAATCCACCGCCACCTGTTCCAATTGATGTTCCAACCTCCTTCTTTTTACACTTTACTAAATTGCCATTTGACATCAAGTAGACAGCATTATTTGGCACAAACCCATCATCATCTTTCCATTCGTGTACAATCTCCCCACAATTATTCAACAAAAATACTGAGGATTGTTTTCTGGGAAAAATCAAGGTATATCCATCAGAAATATCATCTTCAATATATTCTAACAATCCAACTGTTTGGTCTTGTGTTATTATTTCAAACGCAAAAAGCATACAAATAAATAATAGAAAATATATTCTCATCAATTCTAAATATTTTTTAAAAGATATTTAAAATTGAGGAAAAGAGTAAAAACAAATAATACCTTGTCGCCTTTCAACTATTTACAACATTGAAAACAAAAGCCCCGTTGCTTTCACAACAGGGCCGTACTTTTTATCATATGAAGTAAAATTAGCTTACTCCCATATCTTTTCTAATTTTATTCAAGGCGGAACCTTCTCTTACCCACTCTATCTGAGCATCATTATAGGTATGATTAACCTGAAATGATTCCTCAGTACCATCTTGATGCTTAAGGTGGATTGTTAATGGCTTTCCAGGTTGCATATCTTCGAATCCTTGAATTGAAACCTGGTCATCTTGTCTAACCTTATCATAATCGGCAACATCGATAAAGGTTAACGCCAACATTCCCTGTTTTTTCAAATTGGTCTCATGTATTCTTGCAAAAGATTTTACAATAACCGCATTCACCCCTAAAAATCTAGGCTCCATTGCTGCATGCTCTCTTGAAGATCCTTCTCCATAATTCTCTTCTCCAAATACTACTGTTCCTACTCCATTGTCTCTATATGCTCTTGCAGAATCTGGAACAGGAAGGTATTCATCTTTTATATAATTTATTACATTATTGGCCTCATCATTAAATGCATTGATTGCTCCAATAAAACAATTATTAGAAATATTCTGAAGATGTCCTCTAAACTTCAACCATGGCCCTGCCATTGAAATGTGATCCGTTGTACACTTTCCTTTTGCTTTAATCAAAACTCTATTGTTCATCAACTGCTCAGCAGAAATAGGAACAAATGGGGTTAATAATTGTAGCCTTTCTGAACTTGGATTTACCTTTACTTCAACGCCACTACCATCTTCAACTGGAGCATTGTAACCTGCATCCTCAACATCAAAACCTTGTGGCGGCAATTCGTGTCCCGTTGGCACATCTAATTTTACCTCTTCCCCACTTTCAGTAGTCAATGTATCTGTTATAGGATTAAAACCTAATTTCCCAGATAATGCTACTGCAGTTACAATTTCAGGAGATGCAACGAAAGCATGAGTATTTGGATTTCCGTCTGCCCTTTTAGAGAAATTTCTATTAAAGGAATGAAGAATACTATTTTTCTCTTTTTTATCAGCACCAGCTCTATCCCATTGACCAATACAAGGTCCACATGCATTTGCAAATACCAAAGCACCCATATCTTGTAATTCTTTGATAACTCCGTCTCGCTCTAGCGTAAATCTTACTTGCTCTGAACCTGGGGTAATTGTCAATTGAGATTTTGGCTTGATTCCTTTGGCTATGGCCTGTCTTGCGATTGAAGCTGATCTTGTAATGTCTTCATAAGAAGAATTTGTACAAGAACCAATTAAACAATATTCAAGCTCAGTTGGCCAATCGTTTTCTGCAGCAGCATCAGCCATTTTTGAAATTGGAGTTGCTAAATCAGGAGTAAATGGTCCATTAATATGAGGTTCCAAAGTATTTAGATCTATTTCAATTACTTGATCAAAATACTTTTCTGGATCTGAATAACATTCTGCATCACCAGTTAAATGTTCTTTGATACCATCTGCTAGATTTGCTATTTCCGCTCTATCTGTGGCCTTTAAATATCTGCTCATAGAATCATCGTAGCCAAAAATAGAAGTTGTTGCACCAATTTCTGCACCCATATTACATATGGTACCTTTCCCTGTACATGACAGACTTATAGCACCATCACCAAAATACTCTACAATTGCTCCTGTACCACCTTTTGCAGTTAAGATATCAGCTACCTTTAGAATGACATCCTTAGAAGAAGTCCATCCACTCATCTTTCCAGTCAGCTTAACTCCAATCAATTTTGGCATTTTCAATTCCCATCCCATACCTACCATAACATCAACAGCATCTGCACCTCCTACACCTATAGCAACCATTCCTAATCCACCAGCATTTACAGTATGCGAATCCGTTCCTATCATCATTCCTCCCGGAAATGCATAATTTTCAAGAACAACTTGGTGTATAATTCCTGCACCTGGCTTCCAAAATCCAAGTCCATATTTATCAGATACAGATTCAAGGAAATCATATACTTCGGAATTGATATCCATCGCTCCTTTCAAATCTTGTTCTGAACCAACTTTCGCTTGTATAAGGTGATCACAGTGAACAGTACTTGGTACCGCAACTTTAGACTTACCAGCCATCATAAACTGCAATAATGCCATTTGAGCAGTTGCATCTTGCATTGCCACTCGATCAGGTGAGAAAAAGACATAATCTTTACCTCTATTATAGCTTTGCAAAGGTGAATCTTCATGTAAATGAGAATACAATACCTTTTCAGCCAAAGTCATCGGCTTGTTCAATTTTTCTTTGGCTTTTCCAACCCTTTCTGCCATTGTTGCATAATGGCTCCTAATTAATTCAATATCAAATGGCATACGTTTTTAAATTTTTGTGGTGCAAAAATACAATATCATCTCAATATCCTTCCTAGATATTAAGACTTGAATCTCATGTTTTGTTACTTTTTTCGCTTATAATTTGCTTAAAGTGCCCAAACTTTATCACTTGGAGCATAATCGATGCATCCAATATATGCTCCAGGTAGCGGATCATAGCGTAATACTTGGGTTGCGCCAACTTCAGAAGTAAAGAATCCAACCATTGTTTCTCTTTTCAAGGAATTAAAAATATGATCACCATCATTAGATGCCTCTGCCTGCATCATATCCATGATCTCATCTTTTTCCACTCCAGGTAAATGATTGTATTGCTTGCCAAATTTCTCGTTAGACAAAACATCAAATCGCTTTAAATCTTCTAAAATCTTATTGGATTCTTCTGCATTTGAAAAATGCTTGAGTCGATTATGGATGTAGCTTACAACCTTGGCATCTTTTGCTCCTGGTGTATCGGTCTTTGGAATTATACGCTCAGTAACATCAACGATCAACTCATATGTAGCTTGATCAAACAAATCTAAATCAGCAGGCTTTACGTCTATATCCGATTTACAACCAGATAATACTGCTGCCGCTGTTCCTCCAACAATGGTATATCCTAATATTGCACTGGATAATTTTAGTATTTCTCTTCGATCCATTTATTACAAGTTTTGTTTTTTTAATTCCTTAACTGCATAATCTGCTGCTCTTGCCGTCAATGCCATATAGGTTAAAGATGGATTCTGGCATGCCGCTGATGTCATACACGATCCATCCGTTACAAACACGTTTTTAACTGCATGGATTTGATTCCATTTATTTAAAACAGAGGTTTTTGGATCTCTACCCATTCTTGCCGTCCCCATTTCATGAATTCCATTACCTGGATTATACACATTTTCATAAGGGCTAACATCTTTAAGTCCCGCTGCTTCACAGATGTCAACGGCTGATTGCTTCATATCTTTTCTCATCTCCAATTCATTTTCTTTAATCTCACAATCAAATACCACAGTATGTAGTCCCCATTTATCTTTTAGATCGTAATTAAGATACATTCTGTTTTCATGATATGGTAGCATCTCACCAAAACCGTTAAGACCAAATGACCAATCCCCAGGTTGCGTTAAAGCTTCTTTAAAAGCTTTTCCATAAGACATCTCCTTTACATTTTTTTGCCATCCATTCCTACTTCCACCACCTTGGTATCCATATCCTCTAAGAAAATCTTTTTGCTTCGTTTTATTATCTAGATTTCTAAATCTCGGTATATAGATTCCATTAGGTCTTCTCCCTTTATAATACTTGTCTCTAAATTCTTCCGATTTTCCACTTGCTCCAACCTTAAAATGATGATCCATTAGGTTATGTCCTAATTCACCACTATCATTCCCCATCCCATCAGGGAATCGATCAGAAGTAGAATGCATTAGAATACTGGTCGAACCAACTGTTGATGCATTTAAAAATATGATCTTTGCAAAAAATTCTTTCTCTTCTAAAGTATTGGCATCTTTTACTCTTACACCAGTTGCTTTTTGAGTTTCATCATCGAAAATGATGGAATGCACTATTGCATTATCTACAATACTCAAGTTACCTGTAACTTCTGCAGCCGGTAAAGTTGAAGCCAAAGAAGAAAAATAAGCACCAAAAGGACATCCTCTAATACAACGATTTCTAAATTGACAAGTCCCTCTATTGTGTTTGGGTTCAGTTAGATGTGCTGTCCGTCCGATTGTCATGATTCGATCAGTAAAATGTTCCCCAATCTTTTTTCTTACCTTTTCTTCAATACAATTGAAATCCATTGGTGGTAAAAATTTACCATCTGGAAGTTGCTTCAATCCTTCTTTTCTACCACTGATTCCAGCAAATTCTTCAACGTAATCATACCATGGAGCCAAATCACCATATCTGATTGGCCAATCAATAGAGTGCCCATCACGTGCATTCGATTCAAAGTCCATGGGACTCCATCGATAAGATTGTCTACCCCAAAGCAATGATCGTCCACCAAGATGATATCCCCTAATCCAATCAAATGGTTTGTCTTCTCCATAAGGTTGCTCGTCATCTTTAACCCACCAATGTTTTGTAAACTCACTTACTGTATATCCTGTTCGGTTTTGTTTTTCATAATGTTTCTTGATTTCGGCATCAGTCGTTTTTCCACCATTTGGCATATCCCATTTTTCCATATTAGCAGTTGGATATTCTCCATGTGCAACCTTCCTTCCTCTTTCAAGAACAAGTGTTTTAAGTCCTTTTTCGCTTAATTCTTTAGCGGCCCATCCACCACTTATTCCTGATCCTATGACAATTGCATCATAGCTAACTTCGTCTTTACCTTTACTTTTAAAATACATAGTTGGTTTTTTATGAGCAGATAATAATCGCTTCTTTTAGTGAATCAAATGAGTCATCTCTAGTAGGAATAAATTCCTGCCCTATATAACCCTCGTAATCAGTTTCTGCAATACTTTTGATAATAAATGGATAATTCAATTCTTGATTATTGTTTATTTCATTTCTACCAGGAACTCCACCTGTGTGATAATGAGCAATATAAGAATGATATTTTTTAATATTTGCGACTACATTGCCCTCCATGATTTGCATGTGATATATATCATACAACAATCTAAAGTTATCCATACCTAAGGCATCCACCAATGCTACACCCCAGCTTGTTCGATCACACATATAGTCTTTATGGTCGACAAGACTATTAAGCAATTCCATGACTACCATAATATTGTGTTCTGCAGCAAGCTCAACAACCGGTCTTAACCCCATCACACAATTGGCCAATCCCTGTTCATCCGAAATATCTCCTCGATTTCCAGAAAAAGTAATGATTGTTTTCAATCCATCACTGGCTATCTGTGGAATCAAATTGCTATAATCTTCCAATAATTGAGCATGATAGATAGGGTTACAAAACCCTTTCTGAATACCTAGAGGCGAGCCATTTACAATTGCACAATCTAATCCAGCTGCCTGTACAATATCATATTCCTCTTTATCTAATAACTCGATTGAAGAAATTCCTAATTCCTTACACCAATTGATAAGCTCTTCAATACTAATAGATGAATAACACCATCTTGATATTGAGTGTCTCAAGGTGTGAGTAGGTTTAGGTTTTTCAAATGATTCTTTTGAATGTATTGATGGAGAAATTATAAGAGGACTTGAAATAAGACCCATTTTAATAGCGGTCCTTCTTTTCATATAATCGATTTTCATGAAATGATTCAGCAGTAAGATAATGAATTGATTAGAAATGATAGACTCAAATATGGTCAAAAAAAATAGCCGCTGATTTTCATCAAACGGCTACTTTAAGTTTAATCCCATGAACGCTAGCTCTGGATGCTAGCTTATTGCTTTACGCAATCAATAGAAAACCAACTATATAATAACAAAACTCAATCTTCTTTTTAAAAGTTGTTAAAGGAAAGCTGCCCTTAGCAACTCACCTTTAACAATTGTAATCCCATGAACATATCCAAAAAACCGATTCTTTTACCGGTGTTTTGATTTCACAATTCAAATATGAGGATGATTCAAGCAAAAAACAAAGACAAAAAATAGATATTATAATATATTTATTTTTATAATATGTTTATAATTCACTGATTATCAATCGAAAGGATTGGTTATGTAGTCTTTATCCAGATAAGATGTATCCAGCATTGTATGAAGAAATGCTTCTAAATTATCTTTTTGTTCTTCAGTTAGTCCTAATGGATATATTAGCGGGTCCTTGTTCGGCGAAGATTTTCCCCCTGAATTATAGTGTTCTATGACTTCTCGAAGCGTTTCAAAGCGTCCATCATGCATATATGGTCCCGATAATTGGATATTTCTTAAGCTTGGGGATCGAAATTTTCCATTATCCAATGGGTTTCCGGTTAAAGTTCCATATCCTTTATCAGGAAAATCAGCCAAATCATCTGCCTCACTGATTCCATTGTTTCGAAATTCGTTGGTGGTCATCAAAGGATAAGAATGACAATGACCACATTCTGCATCCGGTAAATCTGGGTTAATGTCAAAAAACATCTCAAATCCTTCCAATTCCTCATCGGTCAAAACCCCAATATTCAACGTAAATCTATCGATTTTTGCATCTCCCGATATAATTACTCGTTCAAAGCTAGAAATGGCTTTCGCTGCCAATTCCTTCGTCATTTCTAAAGTATTGTCGATGCCAAATGCTTCTCTAAACAACCTTTGGTAAAGCTCACTTGACCTTAACTTTTCCATTAATTCTGGCCAATTATTATGCAGCTCAATAGGATCTTCAACGGGTAAAATCGCCTGATCTTCTAAAGTTTGTGATCTCCCATCCCAAAAAAGTCCAGTATAGTAAAAGCCCACATTAACTATCGACATTGAACTTCTATTTCCTGCAATACCATCAATTCCTTCACTGAATGCAAGATTATCAGTAAATGCAAGCTCAGGCAAATGGCATGAAGCACATGACATCGTACTATCTGCAGACAATATCGGATCGTAAAACAAATGTCTGCCTAGCTCTATTTTCTCAACAGTCAAAGGATTATCTGATGGAATTTCAAGCTCTGGAAAGTTTGCAGGTTTCTCTAGGTCAAAAGAAGTAGGTGAATATTCGATATGAGTTAAGGAAATACCAGAAATCGGGTCTGGATCACAAGATTCACAAGCGATCAATGCAAAAGCCAACAATATCAAAAAACTAAGTTGTTTCATTGTTGAAAACTTATCGCATCGCTATAATTATTGACCAACATCTGAAGAGGAACCGGATCTGTAGGGTCATGATTTGTCGAATTATTCTGAATATCATAAAAATCTCCATTTTGGAGCTTTAATAATTTCTCATGATCAATGATTATTTCAATAATAGTCGTTGATTCTTCATTGATCGAAATATTGAAATTCCCTTCTCTGGTTCTAAATAAATCATCTGTTCCGGTATGAAATAAAAATCCATCATCAAAAGTACCTGCCTCATCTTTATACTTTCCTGCTAATTTTGCAAAGATATAACTATCCCAAGCTTGCCAATAATATCCTGGTTTAGAAAGCACATGATCTGAGTTATAGTCACTTGGCTTAGTCATATTTTCAACTGGAGGTACTCCTATACCAAATCTCAAACCATCATAATTTCCTGTTTCAATGTTATTATAGACTAAGGAAAAACCATTTTCAGCTCCTTCAAGTGAAAAATTGGTGTTTGTAAAATCAACAAAATCAATATCTTTTACTTCAGTAATCGAACTTCCTTCAGTCAAAGAGATTTCACTTATGTAAAAATCTGATTCAAAAAACTGCAATTGGTAATCATCATATTCAACCATTTCACCTAATATAAGTGGTGCTCCATCATAGCTTCCTAAAAACTTTAACTCTAAAGTTCCTGTTTTGTCTTCGCATCCAATGCACAATAAAACTGCTGAAAGCAATAATAAGAAATTGTATTTCATATGATGTTATCTAATTTACTTCTATTGCAGCACCAAGGTTATTTCTTAATATCTCCTTTGCTGCTGTTTCAACATTACTACCCTGAAATTCCAGGCCATTAAATAAACGTTCAAAATCAATAATTAGTTGAATATTCATCGAATTTCCTCTTGTCGTGCCAGTCACTACATTTGAATTGTATTGCATATCCAAATCATCTAGAAAGATTATTTTCTCTTGCTTATTCATTGAATCTACTTCAACCCCAATAATTAATTTATAAAACAGATTTTCAGATGAATCAAAGTACATTGAATCTTGTAAAAATTCCAAAACACCATAATCAAGATCAGCATTGATAGGGTCATCCAACTCCTGCGGCATACCCATTTTAAACTCAATTGATCTAATCGAATCTTCAATGGATATTTTCCCTGGACTATTGGAACTTGCTTTAAAGCGAATACCAACTAAATCATCTTTAGTTGCTTTATTTTCCAGTTTGCTCAGAATTTCATAATTGCTAAGATCCCCAATTAACAAGAATTCTGATAAAACAAGATAGAATGACCTCAACTTAAAATAACTACTTGCTGTGTTTTGATAATATAACGAACTATCTATATTTTCCTCTCCATACAAATACTGAGTTGACAAGGAAAATGAAGGATAAGTACAACAATCTTCACAAGATTTATCCGCATCTAATTGATAATTAGAAGAAAAAGGATCGGTGCAGCCTTCCGAAGGATCCACACAAGCATTCATTGAAACTACAACAAAACAAACACTAAGAAGACGGTAGACTATTCTCATATTCTTTGACAAGCTTTTTAACAATTTGCTTTACTTGCGAAGAAAAGTCTTTTTCCAATATCCAATTATAATATTGTTTGTCCTCGTACAAAAGTTTTGCCACAGGTTTGCCAATGTATTTTCCAAAATTAAAAACGATCGTTCCATTTCCATCATATTTCAATCGTTGGGTTGCATCTACAGTTCTAGTATTACTGGTAAAACTGCTCAATGAAGGTATGTCATTTTTAATAGGTGTTTTTGTCACAAAACCATCGCCATCTTCGAAATCAACATCCTTGTATCTTTCCAATTGACCCTTAAGAACATCCACTGTTGCCCTTACATCTGCAAGTGCATCATGTGCTCCAACCAATTCTTTACCACAATACAATCTTAACGCCGCCTTCAAAGTTCGTGGCTCCATCATGTAGAAAATCTTCTGGACATCGACATTGTTCCTTTTGTCAATATTAAGTTCCATCCCTACTCTAGCAAATTCTTCCATCAACATTGGAATATCATACCTATCAGAATTATATCCTGCAAGATCTGCCTCACCAATAAAATCATACAGCTTTTGAGCGACTTGCTGAAAGGTTGGTTTATTCTTCAACATATCTGGAGTAATTCCATGTACCTTCATGGCTTCTTCAGAAATTGGAATGCCAGGATTGATCATCATTTCCATTTCCTCAGGAGACTCAATATTAGGTGAATATTTTATCAGCGCAATCTGTACTATTTTGTCCCGAAGCACATTCAGTCCTGTCGCTTCTATATCAAAAAATACAATTGGTTTTTTTAAATTAAAATTCATCTGATAAAATATATTTTATTATATAATGCCTTCTGCTTTTGCTTCCTCCCCAGCTCCATGCAATTGAATAGGTTTGTTGTTTGATCTCAATTTGATATTTAGAAACTCAACCAATAGTGAAAAAGCAATTGCAAAATACAAATATCCTTTAGGTATTGAACTGAGTTCATTACCTGCAATAGTCACATGTCCTAAATGTGCTCCTTCCAATATCAACATAAATCCTATTAATATTAAAAACGAAAGACCCAACATCTGAATTGTTGGATGTCGATTCACAAACCTTCCTACTGGAACTGCAAACAACATCATTATTAACACAGAAATCACAACTGCAATAATCATAATGACAAGCGCACCTTCTACTCCTTGCGTCATTCCAACTGCAGTTAGAATTGAGTCAAAAGAAAAAACGATATTGATTAAAGTTATCTGAATTATTGCTTGTTGCATTGAAATTAATTTTCCTTTCCCTCCAGCTGCATGAGCATCACCTTCCAACTTATGATGGATCTCTGTAACACTTTTATATAATAAGAATATCCCTCCAATGAATAATATCAATGCTTGCCCTGATATAGCACCTTTTATACCCCAAAAATCAAATGAGAAAAACGGATTTTCCATGGCAATAAGCCAAGAGATTCCAAATAATAATGCAATTCTCATTACCATTGCCAATATCAAACCAATATTTGTGGCTTTTTTCTGTTGATCTTCTGGTAATTTACTAGAAGTGATTGATATAAAAATGATATTATCTACTCCCAGAACTATTTCAAGGAACGTCAAGGTTAACAAACTCAACCAGACTGCCGAGGATGCAAAATCTGGCATTGTGATCAAAGAAATCATAAAATATAAATTTTCATAAATGTAGGCTTTTCATTGCATTATGAGCCACGATATCAGCCAGGAAATTTCATTCGGTATTCTGTTTCAATTTTCCCCACCCTTATTTTCTCAAGTTTTCGTTTTATCATCTTTTTCTTAAGCGGTTTTAACTTTTCTGTAAACAGTTTCCCCTCAATATGATCATATTCATGTTGGATTACTCTGGCATTGATTCCTTCATATTCTTCGGTATGTTCTTCAAAATTTTCATCTAGGTAGTAGATCTTGATCTTCTTTTGTCTTTCTACCTCTCCTCTAATTTGTGGTATACTCAAACAACCTTCTTCGTATGCCCAAAAATCTCCAGATTCCTCTAATATTTTGGCATTAATAAATGTTTTCTTTATTCCGTTCTTTACTTCATCCTCTTCCCCTTCTAGTTGAACAGTATCGACTAAGAAGATTCTTAATGATAAGCCAATTTGAGGTCCCGCAAGACCAACACCTTTAGCATTATACATGGTATCCCACATGTTTTTTATTAACTCATCAAGTTTGTCATGATCTTGGCTAATAGGTTTTGCTTCTCTTTTTAGTACACCATAGCCAAAGGCATAGATAGGTAATATCATGGTATATGGTTTAAATATCTTTGTAAAATTATCACCGCACTAATCAAATCAATCCTTGATTTATCTCGTCTCGCTTTTTTCTTAATTCCTGACTTTAATATGATTTCTTTAGCATCTGCAGAAGAAAATGATTCATCTTGGAAGTCAATTAATAATTTTGGAAATTTATTTTTCAGCCTTTCGGCAAATGTTCTTATGTCTTTCACCAAATGAGTATCTGATCCATCCGAATGTTTGGGATAACCAAACACGACTTTTTCAACCTTTTCTTCTGATAAATAGTTCTGAATAGTTGAAAATAATTCAATAGTTGAAACTGTTTTGTATGGATGCACTGCAATCTGCAGAGAATCTGTAATTGCTATCCCTGTTCTTTTAGCACCATAGTCTATTCCCATGATTCTGGCCATGTGCAAATATTAACTATATTTTTATAAAAAAAAAGACCCCCTCTAATCTTTATTAGAGAGGGGTCCCATCCCAAAAACAGTAAACTCTTACTTTATCTTAAAACCACCATCTTTTTAGTAGCGGTATATTCATCTGTTGAAAGCGTGTAATACAAAATACCCGAGGTATTTATTTCACCTTGTGAAATTGCCAAAGTGTTAAGTCCTTTGTTGTAACTTCCATCTTTTACCATCAGCACTTTTCCACTAACATCCGTAATCGTTAATTTTCCTTGCGCTGCCTGAGGCAAAACAAATTTGATCTCAGTAGCTCCGGTGAATGGATTAGGACTATTTTGATATAAGTCAAAAGTGTATGTAATTTCGTTACCTTGTTCGCCATCCAAAACAATCACCGGAGTCTTGATGTCATAGTTCGTTGTATATAATTCAGCTCCTGTAATATCGGAACCAATTGATAGCTGTGAAGTCGGACTTGTAACAGCATTGATGTTTGCCATCAAGCTTAATACTTCTGTTCCTGCAGGAATGGTTAATAATTTGGATGTATTCCAACTCACAGTAACCAAACCTTCATTTGCATAAGCAAATCCTACATTATTTTCTCCAATTCCTAACTCTTCAGAGTATGCATCTAAAATCTCAATTGATTTATCTGTCTTAATTGTGAATTGGAATCCATATGTTTCAATATCTACAGAGGCATATAGACCTAACTTTTGAGATTTACCTTGAGTAAATTCTTCAGATCTCAAATAAAACTCTACTTTATTTGCCGATCTATTTTCAACTTGCTCACCAGTTAAGTAAGCTTCAACTGAATTATTAACATCTCCTGTTTTAACAGCCACAAAATCTACACTCATGTCTGCGGTCAAATTATTGATATCATACACTTCTGGATAAATGGTTGCAAGTGCATCACTATTTGGAAATATGTGATTAGCATCAACAAATACCCAAGATTCATTATTTGTAAACTCATCTTTAACGCCAAGTATCAACTTTCTGATATCCAGAAGATCCAAGGCAGATATATTATAATCTTTATTTACATCCGCAGCAATCTGCTTGTATGGGCTATCCAATTTCTTTATATCCAAAATGTGTCTTTGAATCTCAACTATATCAAGTGTCGTAACACCATTTAGTGGATTGATATTTTTAGCAGGGTCGATAATATATGACCCACCCATTGGCATTGGAGGGAAAGCATAGTTTCCATCATTATCCGTCATGTATGGATTCATGTTTGCTCCTTCTAATTCTACTGATACCTCATGCACTTGCTCTTGCATTTCAGTTAAAACTCTTCCTTCTATGATAAATCCAGTTGGATCTATTCCACCACCTGGGTTTCCACCTCCGCCACCTTCTGGACATGCAAAGTTATTGTCTTGTACATTTACAAAAGTTTCACAATATGCTTGAATCAAGGTACCATCTGGTAGTACTGTAGTAGCCCAGATCTGAACTTCTTGATCTCCAAGAGTGGTACAATCAAAAATCATATTTGTTTCAGTAATATCATCACTGAAAGAAAGTATAACTTCATTTCCGCAAGGGTGATAGCTACCTGCATCAAAATCAGATGCCCAAAGTTCTACCATACCCCAATCATTATCACCATCATTATCTGTGTCCATTGGCATAAGATCGACTGCTAAACCATTGATACAATATGGTGTTGGAGCTTTACAGTTGGTAACCGTAAATTCTTGATAGCAAGTTGTTGTATTACCACACTGATCAGTAAAAGACCAAAGGATACAGTGCTCTCCTATTGGATAGTTCCCTGATGCATCAGCCAATGCTCCAAATCCCTCTTCAACTATATCATAAGATCCATCACAATGCGCATCTATTTGATATGACCATTCAATGTTAGCATTGCTTGTACAATCATCTGAAGCGCTCATAACCAATGTTACGTCTCCTGAAGTACAATCAGGATCGTAAGTACACACATTAATTTCTGTATCATTACAAGAAACCACAGGCCCAACATTATTATTAACCTTTATAATCTGGGTGTGAGACCACTTCACAAAATTTCCGTTTGCATCTTCTTGACACCAGTCAATAACTGTCCATGTTCTCAATATCTTGAAACATCCTTGCTCTTGTTGATTGTTGAAATAGAATACCTGATCTTCATAATTTGCTCCTACCAAATCACATTGGTCACCTAAGAATTCAGGAGAACCGATCACTTCAGGATCATAATTATCTGCATCAAAACAACCATCTCCTTCTTCTATATCATCAGGATAGATTATTTGATCTTCTGTAAATGGATCTGGATTGTAGAATGTTATGATTTGTTCACAATAGTTTGAAATTCCGTTTCCATTTGTACCAGTAAACACTCTTTTTAATGTTCCTTGATTACATTGAGATAAATCCTCAAAGTATGTCACTTCTTCTGTTACATCGCAACTACCTGAGAATACTGCAGATCCAAAATACAAGTCAAGATTATTCACATCGTAGACAAAGTCACAAGAAACCTCCATATCATCTGGACAAATAACAGATGGTGCTGCTTTATCTTGTATTTCTGCTGTTACCATACATTCATTGTAGTTTCCATACAAGTCCACTACTCTAAATACGACCATCTGATCAGTTCCTACATCTTCACAACAAAATTCAGTATATGATGAGAAAGTACAAGGATCATCAATCTCAAGAATGTAATTATAACTAAGTTCTGGATCAGGAGCTCCCCCTGCAACACCCATTGCAGCCGTAACCATTACTCCATCTTTCATAAATAGAAATGGATCAGATTGAATATTCGAAGCTTGTGTAACGAGCCAATCTAATTTAGCCGTTCCATTAAGAGTAGTTTGAGCAACATAGCCTCCCATAGCCTCTGACATTTGGTGGGCTAAAAAACCTTGAACAGGGTATTGTGACAAATAGTAGTGATTATCTTCATATTCACCTATATATGTCATATCGTTATAGGTAGGATGTCCACAATCACAATTTGACGGATCCATTCTTCTTACTAACATTTTCTTTAGATGACAATCATCGTATGATCCATCATCAAAAGTTTCTGCAAAAACATGTGCAAGACCAGCATTGGTCAATCCTACTGCAGTAAACTCATCGCATATAGCAACTGGAGGCGTATCGTCTACAACATTTACCAAAACTTCACATGAAGTTGAATTATAACAATCATCATATACTGTAACTATAACAATATTTGAACCCATTGGCAATTCAATCAACTCACCTTGGTAATCACTTACAAAACCACCCGGAAAGTCTATATCATAATGTAATGATTCAGAACAATTATCAGTGGCTTCTGGAAGTGGAAGAGAAATTTCAGCGCCGCATGTTACAGTTCCATAAAATGAATCATGAGGGTTAGTAGTAACATTAGTTGTTAAAGTAATTGGTCCATTACAGATCATTTGTGGATCAACCATGTCTGTTATTTCAAATACTTGTGCGCATGTTTTCTCAATCTCCTGACCACACCACCATTCTCTGATGTACCAAGTTCTCATAATCTTTGTAACACAAGATCCATTATTTCCATATCCTCCAATAGTCGGTAATACTAAGTCATCATAGAATACACCAATATTACAATAGAAATCAGGGGTTGGAAAAAGCGGCACTCCGTTTAACGAAGGTCCTGCAAATTCTTCTACATCTGGATAACCATTTCCATTATCATCCCAGATATAATCTGCATCCAAAACACCATCATTATCGGTATCGGTATCTAAGATTAATCCACCGCCTTGGCCTGGTTGAAATGCTCCACCACATTGTAAAGCATTGTTTTCAAGAACAGTATATTGGTCAGGGCATCCTGCAAACGGTTCGTCTTCAGGACCAAGGTCAATTCTCTTCAAATTGTAGGTAATAGTACACTCAGGCGCAAAGTTTCCTTTACCATCTTCTGCAGTATATGTTCTTACAACCGTTTTAATATATAGAGGATCACAATTAAGTGGAGTTACTATTTCTGATAATAAGATTGGTTCAACAACCCCAGAACATGCATCTGTATATATAGGACCATCAAAAGCAGAAAAATCACTACAAGAATATTCCACTGGCAAAGTAGGACACGATGTAATAACAGGACCTAATTTATCCTCAACAATAATTTCACCCCAACAAGTATTGCCAGAAGTAAGATCCACTATCTTGACATACAATGTATGATCGCAATATTCGGAAGTTACCAACGGACTTGTAGGTATAACGTTGTTATAGGAATCCATCACAATTACATCAAATACACCATTTGGGCAAGATGTTGCTTGATCATTTAAGATCATATCAGCTGTGATTAATGCTTCACAATTTACATCTAAAGAAACTTGGGTAGTTCCATTACATGCTAGAGAGCATTGTGCATTTAGGTTAGAACCTAAAAATAATAAAGTGAGTAAGATGAGCGACTTCAATGAAGTAGCCACATAGTTTACGTTGACCATGAGATCCAAATTTTCTTTTTTTCTTACTGTATTATAGGATGTACGAGTACACTCTAAATAAGAATACTTAAATGTTTACTTCGGTAGGTCTATTATCTAGGTAGGTGTAGTTAGTTTACTTAACAGAACAAATATAGATTTTCTTTAATATGTTCTTATACCCTATTTAGGGTATTTTTGATAATTTTATTTTTTAATATTTGGAAACCCCTATAAAAAGGGCTTAAAAGGCCATTTTACTTCAATTTAGACCAGGTAAAATAGCATGCCAAGTTTAAGAGGGGAAATCGGCTCTATATTTTGGATTAGTTATCGGACTAATAAGTATAGAAAAGGTCTACCTTAATAAGTATATATATCATTTAATCCATTAAATGTTCCGTATTGATGATAATTCTGTAAGACTTAGATATTAGTGGATCGTTATTGTATATAAACATGTTATTA
>JAHDIE010000049.1 GCA_020630955.1 Saprospiraceae bacterium | reverse complement strand
ACCTTCGGGTTATGAGCCCGACGAGCTACCAACTGCTCCACGCCGCGATATATTTATCTTTATTATTTTCTAATTCCAGCCTTTGCTGGTTGGGATTGCAAATATACATTAATCTTTTTTATTGACAAGAATTATATCCTTATTCATCAATCTGTCTTTATAAACCGTTTTCTGACAAGAAAGTTCCATGCTTTAATACTATTTGGTAATATGTCAATCTTTACCTTGGGTGGTCAAGCAAAATAAATGGTTCTTACCTTCTCGATCTTATTACACCATAATTCAAAGCCAATACTAAAGCAATTGAATTGTTAGATCATATAACACAAAAACCAATAGCATAAATACAAACAATAAGTATAAAAAGTCTCATATTTTTTTACTTTCAATTTAAATTTTTCACGTTACCACAATTTATTTTATGCTTAGAACCAAAAGGGCTTATAAGCAGACCCATATGATTTAGCTCATCTTGAAATATGATGTTGATCACTTACCGTAAATATGGTGTGAGGTTGAATGATACACTTAACATTTCCAATAATATCGATTACAAGTATCATTTCTTTTTAAATGGTCAACTATATAATCAAAGGATAATATTAGTTTACCATAAGTAAAAACTTATACCAACAGTTTATGTTTAAAACAAGCCAGCAATAGAGGAATTGGCTTTATTTGAAGAAATAAAATAAACATGCAACCTTTCAGCAATTCTTTTACTCTTATAATCATATGACATCAATCATGACAACAAGATCAATTAATCCAAAAAAAACTAGCCAACTTTATACAACAAAACAACATCCACCGTTAAAGAGCAGTAATGCAAGACCACATCATATATTATTAATTTTTAAACAATCATTTACTATGAGAAAAATGTCCTATCTAATTTTAGGATCTATTATGATGATTCTAAGTTCATGTGGCACAGACACAGGAACTGCAGAAGTAAGTTATTTAAAAGCTGATGCCATTTATGGAAATCTTGAAGATTCTAGAAATGAAGCACTGAATGAACCCTCCAAAGAAATCGTTAATCCAGGAAAAATTTATATTGGAGAAGACTTTATCCTTATAGGAGAAGAAGGAGAAGGAATACATGTTGTGGACAACAGCAATCCATCCAATCCGGTTCAAACCAATTTTATCAACATTCCTGGCAACAAAGAATTTTTTGTTGAAGGGGACAAGCTTTATGCTGAAAGCATCTACGACTTCCTAAAAATTGATATCAGCAACCTGAATGCACCATCTTTGGAGTCTAGAGCATTGGATGCAATTGCAGCACCAAGCTATGACGACAAAGGAAATGCTTTATTAGGATTTTCATTCAAAGAGGTTACAGAAACCATTGAAATCGGATCTGTACATTATCAAGAAGTTAATCAGTACAACTACGCTTATTTTGACTACCTACAAAATGTGATTCCTAATTCTGCTGTACCTTCTTCCTTTGCTGGGACCAATGGCCAAAGTGGAACGGTAAACAGAATTGCAGTAAATGAGGATAACATCTACGTAATTACTAAAAATGACCTTAAAGTTCTAGAGCAAAATGGATCAAATGTAGAGCTCATAACAAATCATCCCATTTGGGGAACCACTTTAGAGACAGTCTTCTATCATGATGATCATATCTTTTTAGGAACCACGAATTCAATGGAAATTTATGATGTGACAACTCCGGCTCAACCAAGACAATTGGATCGATTCAGTCATGCAACTTCATGTGATCCTGTGTTACCTAAAGGCGATGTTGCTTATGTTACCCTGAGAACAGGAGATGAAAGTAGAGCATGCCCAGGTGATATCAATGCATTGGTAACAGTAAATATTGAAAATTATCAAAATATCTTTCCAACCTCTGAAATACCAATGGCCTCTCCATTTGGTATGACTTCAAAGAACGAGATTCTTTATGTTGGAGAAGGACAAAATGGATTGAAAATTTTCGACGTATCCAATCCAGAATCTCCATCTTTGATTAAACATGATCAAGGCATTGAAGCATATGATATCATTACACATCCTTCCAACAGCAGCCAAATATTGATCGCAGGACCTAATGGACTAAGCCAATATCTGATCAGTGAAGATTTAGATTTCCAATTGGAAAGCACTATACTTTATTAAGAATGATCATGAATAAAAATATATTTTTACTTCTCCTGGCACTATTCGTGTCAGGGGAGGTTTTCGGACAAAACAGAAAATCCTCTTCAAAAAAGAAAGAAAGAGTTAGTCAATCAAGTGAAATTAATTCTGTATTCAATAAAGCAAGAATAGATACCAAAGAAGGATCCAGGTTTATTGGAGAATATTTAGGAGAGACAGATAAAAATATTAGTCTAAAACTTTCAACCGGTGACGAAATAACACTGAAAAAAGAAACTGTAAAGAATGCTAGAACTCCTCTTAATTCAATTGTTCTAAATCGTGCCAGATATCACAGAACCAAAGGTTTATACATCCATTACAATTTTGGTGTAAATCTAGGAAACGCAGCAGGCGGTATTATGGGAGATATTGGTTTAGGATACAGAATCAACCGCAATTGGGAAGTACAAGCAGGCATAGGATTTTTTGGAACTTCAATTAAAACTCCTTTTAATGCTTGGTCCACCCAAAAATCATTTTTCCCTAGTTATGTGGGTGCAGTCTACAATATCAATCATGGTAAAGCAAGACTTTTTGCAAGTGGAAGAATTGGTTATTCTAATACTCGAAACACCAATCAATTTATTGATGAAATCTTCTGGAACCCAAATAGAGTAAACATGACAGGAGGTGCATATTTTGAACCAGGTATTGGATTAACCTTTGCAGGAAAAAGAATTGGTAGATCTCAGATTATCATTTCACAAATGCTACAACATTCCAAATTTGACTATCAATCAATTGATAATTATGATAACCTAGTAAGTGGAACTGGGAAAATGTGGATTAGAAGAATTGGTATCCGATTCACAACCACCGTTTTCTAACCATGCAGTGGTGTCAATATTTCATATTATACAAAGGCTAGATTTTCTAACTTATTTTCCACCTTGGTCAGGAAATCTAGCCTTTTACTTTTTTTAACACCAACTTCCCTCTTCCAAACTCGCCTCTTCACGCTTCATTCAATCAAAGTAACATCACCCACTAAAATCTTTGAAGTACCATCATAAAATACCACCTCAATCAAATAGACATAAACACCATTTTCTAGTTGCAAGCCATTCCTTCTTCCATTCCAAAGCGCATCAATTCCTTTATCCTCAAAAACAAGATTACCCCATCGATCATATATGTTAAATTGCAGTATATTTTCAACATCTGGTCCAAATATTTGAAAAACATTATTGGCTTCTAAATCTGGTGAAAAAACATTGGGGATATAAATATTGGTATTAGACTTTACATTGACTTCAATATTTTCACGAATTTCACATTCAGGATGATAATCTACAATGACATAATAACTTGTTGTTTCATTGGGAGATACTTCAATTTCGCTACAACCAGAACAGATCAAAACATCTTCTGAGTCATACCAATCAATTTGCGCTTGATTTGGATTATCTAGATAGAGAAAAAGAGTTGCGCTCAATCCAGAGATAATCGTTTGATTATATGACACTTCATAATTCGGTATAGGAGCATACAACAAAGTAGTTTCAATTCTTCTACCCTGACATCCTTCAGGTGAAATAACACTGCTATTATCCTGTCCAACTTCTGTTGAATAACAAGCATAAAAAGTATCTCGCTCGATGTATTCATCCCGTTCTAGAACACTGATAAAGTTCTCATTTTCACAGCCCAAGGCATTATAAACACTAACTTGATAAAAACCAGGCTCAGAAACCACAATAGATGATGAGGTCTGTCCATTACTCCATAGATAATTGAGAAAATTCCCTTCTACAGTTAATATGGTAGAACCATCAAAACAAAAAATAGTATCTCCTAAAATCACTGGTTCAGCCAATGACACTTCATTGATGAATACACTATTAATCGTTTCACATCCTTCTTCATTAACAACAGTCACAAAATACTCACCGGATTGGTTAACTATAATTTGATTTCCTGTTTCTCCATTACTCCAGTTATAACTTTCAAAATTTCCAACAATTCCTAAAGTTGTATCAAAGCCTTCACAAAACTCCGTCGGTCCCTCAAATTCTGGAAAAAAATCAGGGTGATAATCTATAACCATTACATCTTGTCCAGTACAACCTTGATCATCTGTTACCGTTAGTGAATATATTCCAGGACCAGTAATTTCGATCATTGAATCTGAACTCCCATTGCTCCAATTATAAGATTCAAATATCTCTTGAACACTTATAATATCGGTCTCGTCAAAACAAATCAGGCTATCACCTTCAATCCTTATCTCTACGGCATCGTAGAAAGACAACTGAACATTGATAAAAGAATCACAACCATTTGCTGATCCTCCATAGATGGTATCCCTTCCTGATGGATTATTTAGATTATACTCAATGTCATTAAACTCAATACTGAACTCTTGACATACAGTCTCAATGAATTCAGATCGACCGTATTCATAAATGGGTGTAATATCCAACTCATAATTAAATGAAATACAACTACCGACATCAATAGTCCCAGTAACTTCATCAATTATGTTGATGGTTATTTGGTCACCACCATAGTTATCATCTTGACCAGCTTGATAACCATCACAACATCCACCATCATTGTCATAAATTTCTACAAAGAAGCTAAAAAGAATTTCATCAATAGGGAAAATTCCTAGAGTCTGCGAATATCCATTATTACAACAATCAGAATTACTAGATAGATCAAAAGGAACATTTTGATCAGGGCCTGTAACCTGAATCAGGTTTTCTACTTCATTTTCAATAAGGATATTTCCCGAAAGGTCAAAAATCTGAATAGCAGCGTCTATTCCACTCCCAAAATCATTGAAATCACAACCAGCCTCAAAATTAAGACTAACCAAATTCAATATGATATGATTTGCACAATGCTCATCATCCTGTGATAACAAGAAAAATGGCAACAAAACAAGTGATATAATAAGTAGTTTCTTAATAAAAGTGTTTTGTAATGTGATATTAAGACTATAATTACTATTCCAAGTAATGGATTCCCCCTAATCTTAACAAAAGTCAGCTAGAATGATTACTCAAAAAAAAAGACCTATGAATGCAACGTTCATAGGTCCTTATCAAAGTATATTTTACTATAATTTTATTTGTTAAAGTGTTCCTCTCAATTCTTGTTCCCTTTCTAATGCTTCAAACAATGCTTTAAAATTACCTTTACCGAAAGAAGTTGCACCTTTTCTTTGGATAATCTCAAAAAACATCGTTGGCCTCGCCTGCACCGTTTTTGTAAAAATTTGAAGCAAGTACCCTTCATCATCACGATCCACCAATATTTTCAATTTTCTCAATTTCTCTATATCCTCATCAATCGGCCCCACCCTTTCATTTAGTACATCATAATAGGTGTCTGGAACCTCAAGAAAATCTATTCCTCTTTGTTTTAATTGTGTCACTGTAGAAATAATATCGTCTGTTGCTACAGCGATATGTTGAACGCCAGCACCTTCATAAAACTCTAGGTATTCATCAACCTGAGATTTTTTAAGTCCAGCAGCTGGTTCATTGATGGGAAATTTAATTCTTCCATTTCCATTGCTCATTACTTTCGACATCAGCGCTGTGTACTCTGTAGAAATATCTTTATCATCAAAAGACATGATTTGTTTGAAACCCATCACCTCTTCATAAAATTTAACCCACTCATTCATCATTCCCAATTCTACATTTCCCACCATATGATCCACAAACTTTAGCCCAACGTCTTCAGTTTCATAATCAGAGCTCCATTCCTTATATCCAGGTAAAAAGATTCCACCATAGTCTTTCCTTTCAACAAAAATATGGACAACTTCACCATAGGTATGGATTCCTGATCTAACAACTCTTCCATGCTCATCCTCTTCAACTCTTGGCTCCATATATGATTTCGCTCCTCTTTTAATAGCTTCTTGGTATGCATAGCTTGCATCATCTACCCACAAGGCAGTAACTTTCACCCCATCTCCATGTTTATCAATATGCTTCCCAATTACAGAACCACTCTTCAGTGGAGAAGTTAGTACCAATCGAATTTTATCCTGAACGACAACATATGACTCTGTTTCTCGGTTTTGAGTTTCTAATCCAGAATATGCCAAAGGTTTAAATCCCATTGCAGACCTGTAGAAATGAGCAGCTTGTTTGGAGTTACTAACATATAATTCCAAGTAATCTGTACCGTTGATCGGCATGAAGTCAGGAGTATCCTGATATATTTTAGGTATTTCTTCTGTTTGTTTGTGCATAAAGCTGAAATTTTTGAATCCAAAAATTAGTTGTCAATGCAAGTATACTGGTTTTTTGGAAGCTTTCAAAATCTGTATAACTTCTTAGCATAAGCCCAGTTTTTATAAATCTCCAAAGAGTATAAGTACTAGAGATGCAGCGTTTTGTAGAAAAACCAGATATACTCTAAGACATTTCAGTTGATTAAAATTCATAAAACCCAAGATTATCTATTAATTAGTAGAGAGAAATGTTCATAATCCTTTAAATATTGAAAATGAAAAAAATCTATACACTTTTTCTTTCCCTAATTACCTTCGGGCTTTTTGCACAAACTGCTCCTGACTTTACGGTTACCGACACACATGGTGTCGAACACAGCCTTTATGAAGATTATCTAAATCAAGGCAAAACGGTTGTACTTGATTTATTTTTTGTGAATTGTGGTCCTTGTAACACACTAGCACCTCTTTTGGAACCCGTTTACCAAGAGTGGGGAGCTGGAGAAGGATCAGTTCAATTTATTTCATTAACGAGCGAACCAAATGATACTGACCCAATCGTTATAGGATTTGAAGAACAACATGGCACCACTTGGCCTGCAGTAAGTGCTGATGGAGGAGGACCTGAAGCAGTACAAGCATACACCGATCACCAATTTGGTCAGTTTGTAGGATATCCTACCCTTGTTATTATCGCTCCTGATGGCACTGTGCAATTTGACCCTTGGGTAAATAATAATTATGAAGGCACCATAGAATTATTAAATGAATGGATTGAAAATACAGGTGCTTCAAGACCTATTTCAAATATTGTAGATTTAGACAATGTAAGTTCATTTTCTATTAATCCAAATCCTGTAGCTTCAATAGCGAATTTGAACTTGGTGGTGGATAAACAATCACAAACCAACGTGGCTGTTTTCAACACCCTAGGCCAGCAGATCAAAACCATATACAGTGGCACACTAAATGCTGGAATTCAAAAAATAAGTATGAATTCTGCTGACTTAACTCCAGGAACCTACTTCATAAAAGTAAGTATGGATGGAGAATCAAAAATGCAGCAGTTTGTAAAAATTTAAGTTGGTATTGTATCTAATACAATAATGACCCTGTCGATTTACATTGGCAGGGTTTTTTATTTCATTTATATAAATGTCCTTTGTCACTACTAAGGAGAATGGATAATAAAAAGCCCGATGAAAAAAATTCACCGGGCACAACTTACTATTAACTATCACTAACTAACCAAAACGTATACTTAAGCTATTGAAATTTCCTGACGGGTTGTTTCAAACCCCTCCAACTTTGGCAATGTAAGTTTCAGTACTCCATTTTCATATTTTGCCTCTATATTTGACTTGTCAATTTTTTCATCAAGCTCAAATTGGCGAACGAAATCTTTGGTACTAAATTCTTTGCGTTTCCAATTTGCATCTTCTTCCTTTTTCTCTTTAACTGTAATGCTCAACCTTTGGTCTAAAATTGCAATGACAAAATCACTTTTTTCATATCCTGGGGCGGAAAGGTATAACTCATATTTGTCATCCAACTCTAATACATTCGCAGGAGGTTGATTTGCCTTGGTTAAAAAACTATCTCTCCATGCCTGTTTTCGAGCGGCATGATATCTTCTCATTTTCTCTGCCTTGTGTTGGCTCCATTGTCTATGATACTCTTTTCTATTACACATAAATTTTTGTTTTTAAATTAAAAAATAAAGCCGTTAATGATTTCTAGCACTTTTACAAATGATTCATTGTTTCCACAAAAAGTAAAGTGTTATAATGATCAACGATTGCATCCGTTCCGACAAACATCATTCAAGTTCAACGCAAGAGAACGTTTATCTTGCTTCAACAAACTGAACACTATTAATCGAAGGTCGCATAGTTTTAGTTTGGCTACTATAAAATAAAGGTTCAACGTGGTTGTTCCAGTTACGATTCATCTGGGCATGTTCATAGTATTTTGGAATATAATAATCTCCATTCCGATCGTAGGTTACGAAATCTTTAAGTCTTCTATACATTGCATAAATCAAACTCATCACGGCGGCAATAATAAATGCTGCAAATGCTACTCTTACAACAAACAAGAAGAGGATTACACCAACTGCTATTCCAAAAAACATTCTAAAAGGTCTCATCTTATGGTATTTTAATGGTTAATTAATTTCACAGTTTCATATCAAATGACTTTTTAGAACTGTGTATTTAATATAGTAGACGGATCAAGCTTTGCATTACTTTAAAAAGCATGGAATATTTTTTATTAGGATGTACAAAAAAGCGTTAAGCGATTGATTTACAGCAATTTATTTAAATAAATTTTTACAAAAAAAAATCCGTATGATGGATACATACGGATTTTTTTAGTTTTAACTGATTGAATGTTTATCGAAGTCAATATTCATTTTTATCGCTAGATTTTCTCTGCTCGCAATATTGTCTATACCGCATTTTGGCTTCTTTCCTTTTTTCTGGATCCATCTCCATCCATTTATTTTTCCAGTGATTTTTCTTTCGGGTGGCATGAGATCTATGACCTTTAAGGCCTCCGAAAAGTATTTTTGAAAGGATCAGAATACCACCTGCCTTCCAAAAGTTTAGACGTTTAAATCCGGCTACATCGGTAAGAATTGAATTCCACAAAAACATCACTAAAAATGTGACCAGCGTAAAGATTACAGCAAAAATCAATACAAAGGACAAAACCTTTAAAGGATTAAATTTTCGATTACTGAAATTGGTTTCTTTAAACATAATGCTTTAATTTTCTAATTCTTCTTCGGTTAATTTTCAATAAAAAACTCATCATACAAGGCTTCTAAACGAATTCTTAAATGCTGGACCGCATATCGTTTTCTTGAAATTAAGGTTTTAATATTTTCGCCGGTTTGATCAGCAATTTCTTGGAAGGTTTGGTTTTCCAATTCGTTCCAAACAAAGACATTTTTTTGGTTTTCGGGCAATTCATCCAATGCTTTAAATAATTCTTCCCAAAATATTGCTTTTAAGTTTTCATCTTCATCAGAATTGGTTTCGGCGATCAATATTTCCTTAAAATCAAAACTTCCACCATCATTTTCAAAGTTCTTATCTTCGAGTAAATCTGGTTTTTGTTTTCGGTAATTATCTGTAATGCGATTCCTAGCCACTCTAAAAAGCCAAGCACTTATTTGTTCTATAGAATCCAATTCTACCACGCGACTCAATTGATACCAGACCTCTTGGGAAATATCTTCAGCATCAGCATTGGTAGATACTCTTCCTCGAATAAATCGAAAAAGGCGACTACCATATTCATTGATTAGATTGCTGATCTTGCGTTCCCGCGTTCCTGCCATTTCATTGGGCATATTGACCGTCTTTTTATATAAGACGGATGAAAGAACAAATTACTTTAATAAAAGTAATAAATGTTCATCTCTAAATTTTTTTCACAATTTAATTTGCAAAAATTAAACTATAACAGTTTTATAGTTCTATTTATTCGAAGAATAATTTTCAAATACTTGATTTATGATTCTTGTAAAAATCTCATAATCTTCTTTGCTCAGTCCTTTCCATCCTTGTTCACGTATTTTACTAATTTCAATTTGCAACAATTCCGTTATCCTTCGTCCTTCTTTGGTCTGATGAATGAGATAAAATCTTCTATCTTGTTCAGAAGCTTTTCGTTGAACCCAATTTTTCTTCTCTAATACATTTATAATCCTAGAAATGGTGGGTGCATCTTTGAAGCTTCCTCCAGCAAGATCTTTTTGAGATTGATCGTTTTTCTGATACAAGCTATCCATAACGACCCATTGTTCGGGGGTAATATCAATTCCGAGTTCTTTGAAGCATTTGTGAAAGCTCAATTTGACAACACGGGTGGTGCGTTCTAAGAGGTAACCAATCGGTTTTGTGTGAATATTCCTATGCATTGGACCTAAAATTCGCCTTTATAATTCCAAGAAAGAAGAAAAGCTCTTGAAAAATCAACCTTTTTCAATAATTGTACGATATAATCTTAAAAACTACTTAAAAAAATTTGAGCGCGACTAAAAGCAATAATGAGCTGATTATCAAAGACTTGAATCAAATTTGCGGAAGCAAAATAAGCAAACAGAATAAAATTTTGAAAAAAAATCTTCATCCAACTAAGTAATTGGACATTGAGCAGCATTATATAATAAAATCCAGACTATGAATACTTCAGCAAAATACTTAATGATTGAACAATTGAATTTACTCAAAGATTTAACTGAGAATGAAAAAAATGATATTGCGCAGTTTGGAAGCTTCTTAAAGCTTAAAAAAGACCAAAAAGTTTATGAGGCAGATCAACCAATCAGATCTGTTTATATTTTGCTTAAAGGAAGTATCAAAGTAGGATTAGAAATGGAACCAGGAAAAAGTATCATCAAACAACTCATACAAGAAGGTGATATTTTTGGCGAAAATATATTGACCAAAAAAGAAAACCGTGCAGATTATGCTCAAGCACTTACAGAATCCCAAATCTTAATTATCCCAAAGGGCAAATTTGAATCCATCTTATTTGAAAATCCAAAATTCTGTACTTCGATTGTCTCACACATCATGACGCAATTAGGAGACCTTGAAAAAAGAATTGCTGATTTTGTGTATGTTAAAGCACAGAAGAGGATTGAAGGATTCTTAAAGAAAATGGCAGTAACTAGAGGAATCAAAATAGGAATAGACGAATTACTTATCAAACACAATTTGTCACATTCTGATATTGCCTTCATAACGGATACTAGCCGACAGACGGTTTCTAGAGTTCTAGGCGAACTTAAGAGATCCAACATTATTCATTTCTCAGCGAGAAAACCAAACAAAATTCTTGTAAGGAACATGGCTCTTCTGGCAAGTTAAGAGTCTTGATTTACAGCTTCCCATTTAGACAAAGCCTCATTCGCAAGATTAATTAATCCTGTGTGCATGAGGCTTCCGTCGTTTCTGGACAATGCTCTTCCTTTATGATCTAAAAAAATAAGGGTCGGAAGTATATTTACACCGTATAACATTTTCATTGTTGCACCTGAAGATGTTTCAATATCTAATTTGTAGTTGACAAAATTCTTATTAAGAAAATCGGCAGTTTCTTGGTGTGTGAAAACTTCTTCACTCATTAATTTGCATGGCAAACACCAATCAGCTTCAAACTCTACAAAAAGTGGCTTTTTTTGCTCCTCGGCTTTTTCAATCGCCTCAGTAAGATCTATTGCTTTAATAAATTCAACCTTTCCATCAAGGTAACTAGTCTTCTCTTCAACTTGCATAATCGCCGATTTGGTTTTGCAAGAGAACATTGTTAGCACAAAAAGAAGAAGAACAGTTTTCATAAATTTCATTTTATCATTTTATCAAAGTATTGAATTTTTTTTCTTGCTTGGAGCGCATTTGTTCTACTAATCACATAGCCAACACGTCCCTCCAAGATCCCTAGATTAAAAATGTAAGATTTGATAAAACGTACAGAAGGGCCAAATATTCTTTTTAACAATCCAGGGCTGTAGCCTTCCGACACCCATTGCTCTGCGGACAGTTGTGCATAATTTTCGGTTTTGGCAAGATGCTCTTCATAGTCGGTATATGAATAATGTAGCATTGCTCCCTTCAATTTGACCAAGGTAGGCTCTTTCAAATGTACTAACCCTTCATGAACCTTTCGATCATCCCATCTTGAATTAACGTGCTCATACAATCTATATTTGAATGATGGCCTCCACTCACTGTATTTTATCCAATGTCCGCAATAATTGGTAATGTTCTTAATTAAGTATAACTCACCTGAGATTAATTTTTTCTCTATTATCGCTTTACGCAAATTTGTATCTACCACTTCATCTGCGTCAATCGATAAAATCCAAGGATAGTTGGCCTTGTCAGCACCATAATTTTTATTCGGACCATAACCATCCCATTTTTTTTCGTACACGGCAGCATTTAAAGATTTGGCTATTGAAATAGTTTTGTCTTTCGAACCACTATCGACCACAATGACCTCATTAACCAAACCTTTCAAAGAATTGATGCAATTGGCAATATGCTTTTCTTCATTTTTGGTAATAATGACTGCAGTGATTCCAGCAGAGTTCATAAAGTGCTATTTGAGCGAACCATAGGCAATAAAATGTGGATTGGTTAATATCTCTTTGTTGTACAGTAATGGCGAGTTATCGTCAGCACGAACGACCTTTCCACTAGCTTCCTCAAGGATGATTTGTGCGGCAGCGGTATCCCATTCCATGGTTGGTGCAAGTCTAGGATATACATCCGCGTTGCCTTCAGCAATCGTCAAAAACTTTAATGAAGAACCTTTTGATACCGTTTTCGGGTGGTTCATTTTATCTAAAAAAGCAGAGGTTTCTTCGTTAAGGTGAGATCTTGAGCAAACAACAGAGAGACCTTCATCTTCCATGGAGTAATTATTTGCTTTTAATCGCATGATATTTTGTGAATCCGTACTCCATGCTCCTTTCCCTTCTATTCCCCAATACATCTTGTTTGAAACCGGTACATAAACAACACCAGCCACCGATTTATTTTGATGAATTAAAGCAATGTTCACTGTAAATTCTCCATTGCGCTTGATAAATTCCTTGGTTCCATCCAAAGGGTCCACCATCCAGAAATATGAAAATTCTTTTCTTACATCATAATCGATGGCTTTATTTTCTTCTGAAATTATAGGAATTGAGGAATCTAACTCAAAAAGGCGATCACAAATTAATTTATTCGCCCTTTGATCAGCTATTGTCAAAGGCGAATCATCAGATTTAGCCTCAACGCCAAAGGATGCCTCATCCTTATATACATCCAATATTTCCTCTCCTGCGGCAAAAGCAATTTTTCTTACTTCTTCAATTAAGCTTTCTATCCTTGAAACGTCCATTCTTTTTTTCTGCAAAACTAAACATTGAAGACTAAGAACCTGAAAATAAAAGATGAAATAGCGATAGTAAAATTTTGATAGAATTGGTCATCCACTGAAAATCAACACCTATCACCGTTACAATATAGGCGAAAATCGTATTGGAACGGCCAAAAACCAACATATGGCTAAATTAAATATTTGTCAAATTATTATTGATAATCAGTAGGTTATCTCTTCTTTTAATCCCTTATTCGAAAAAATTGCACTTGATCAAGGAATATAAATACTAAAAATTATTACTTTTGTTCAATAGTCATAGGGTGTCTGTAATTTCGTTGCCTTGTCGATGTCATAGTCGGCAAGGTTTTTTTATTTAAGTGATTATCTTCGCCTAAATTTACCCTAAAACCCACCTAAAACATCAAAACAATTCGATCACTTTACTCATTGACATGAAGCAATTCACCACGCTGTTTTTTCTATTTCATCTCATTAATTTTAGCTTTTCCCAAGATTATTTTCAACAAGATGTTGATTATAAAATTGAAGTAAGCTTAGACCCTTCCAAGTACACTTATGAAGCTACAGCTAACATAAGTTATACCAACAATTCACCAGACAAACTTTCTGAAATTTATTTTCATGTTTGGGCGAACTCTTATAGTTCCAAAAACTCTGAATTTGCTAAACAACAATTGAAAATGAATCAAAAGAAGTTTCATTTTCACAAAGAAGAAGAAGGTGGTGGATATACTAATTTGGCTTTTAGCACAAAAGATAAAAATCTTGAATTTATCTATCATGAGGACAATCCTGATATAGTGTTGGTCCAATTGGATAAACCAGTAGCTCAAGGTCAAACCATAGAAATTAAATCAAATTTTTCAGTCAAGGTGCCTGTCTTTTTCTCAAGAATGGGAAGACAAGATGGATACTATCAAATTACCCAATGGTTCCCAAAACCTGCTGTATATGATACCGAAGGTTGGCATCAAATGCCGTACCTTGATTTGGGTGAATTCTTTTCAGAATTTGGTAAATATGATGTCACAATTACCGTTCCCAACAATTATCAAGTTGCGGCAACCGGCAAAGCAACAACGGTTAGCTATCCAAATGATAATAACACAAGTTATCAATATATGGCTGAAAATGTTCATGACTTTGCTTGGTGTGCCTATCACGACTTTAAAATTGAAGAAGATCAAGTCACTCTTCCTAATGGACAGACTGTGAATTTGTTTGTTTACCAAGTTGACGATTATGATACTTGGGACGAGTCAATGAAGTTTTTGAAAAATGCAATTTTATTCTATTCCAAAGAGGTTGGAGATTATCCATACCCACAAGCTACAGTAGTCCAGTCTCCAGGAGGGACAGGTGGGGGGATGGAATATCCTATGCTAACAACCATAGATACAGAAAATACAGTACAAGCAGTGGATCATGTAATTGCTCATGAAGTTGGACACAATTGGTTCTATGGAATTCTAGCTTCAAATGAAAGAGTAAATGCATGGATGGATGAAGGCATCAACTCATTTTACGATCATAAGTACAATGACCAATATTATAAAAAAGGAACTTATGACGATATGTTACCTAAGTTTTTCCAGGGGGATGGAGATGCTACCATACTAGAAAGTGCTTTGGTTTGGCAGTGCAAAAGAGGAAGAAATCAAGCTTGCAGTACCCATTGTAGTAAATTTAATAGCATAAACTATGGTTTTAGTGCCTACGAATATCCGGCTTGGAGTTTGAAATATCTTGAACATTATCTTGGTAAAGATGTGATGTCAAAATGCATAAAGACCTACTTTGATAAATGGAAATTTAAACACCCAAAACCTCAGGATGTTGAAGATATTTTCGAGTCAACATCAGGTAAAAATTTGGATTGGTTTTTTAAGGATGTGATCAATAGTGATGGATTTATAGACCACTCCTTGAGTAGTATTTCTGATGATCAAGTTGTCATAAAAAACAAAGGTCAAATTGCCATTCCTGTCAGACTTGATTTCCAAAAGGATGGCAAGTGGGTTGCCCATCAATGGATAGAAGCTTTTGAAGGTTCACAATCAATTACTATAGAAAATATTGATTTTGATAAATTGGCCATCAATGGTGAAGTAAAATATTTAGATGTCAATCCACAGAACAATACAAAATCGCTTAATGGATCAAACTTCAAGAAACCAAAGCTAAAATTACTAGGTCAAATCGATGACCCCGATAGGGCAGAATTATTTTACCTACCCATGCTTGGCTACAATATCCATAATGGAGTAATGCCTTTCATCAGTCTTTACAATTCTGCCTTCCCACAGAAATGGACCCGACTCAATGGAAATATTGGTTTTGATTTTGGAAGTAAAAAATTTGTAGGAATTGGAAATATCGAGCATGACATCATGCTTAATTCATCAATCTTTAGAAAAATTATGCTTGGCGTTAATTATCGACACTTTGCATATAAAACTCCAATGGAAGGAGATAATCTTTACTGGTATGATCGATTGACGCCTAGCATCAGTCTATTTGTAAATCCATACTTTGAAGCACAAAAGGAAGAATGGATTAAATATTCAATGATTAATCTTCGAAAGCAATTTGATGCAACTGGAACAGAATTGCCTTCAGTAGATCAGGTAGAAAGGTTTCATCTTTTTGAATTCAACAGAGTAGTTAAGAAAATTCTTGCTCCTACAAAATTGAAGGTTTCTCTTATGTTTCATAGATACGATGCTCCTAACAACGAAATAGCTAATTTTCTAAAACTCTCGGCTGATTATGCGGGAAAATTTTCTTACGCTGAAAAAAGTGCTTTTCATTATAGAGTTTTTGCTGGTTACTTTCCCATAAATACAAATAGAAATGTAAATAGCTATAATAATGTATTGGCAAAAGGAAGTTTTAATCTTTCTCACAATGCCTTTGCTGATGTCTCCTTTTCAGAATATTGGTTTGGGAGATCGGCACAAATGAACGGCACAGAACAACAAATAAGACTAATAGAAGGAGGGTTTAAAACACCATTAATCTACAACAATGGAAGCTTGGGGAAGAGTAATCATGCCATGTTTGCAATCAATCTAAAATCAGATATACCCGTACCATTGTTTAATATAATCCCAATCAAGCCTTACTTGGATTTTGGTTTATATGCTAGCCCAGTAGACGATGGTTTTGAGTGGAATACCTTGTATGACGCAGGTTTGGCTCTTGAATTTTTTGATGGTGACTTAGGCATCTATCTATCATTATTACAATCAGATCGCATCAAACAGGTTTATGATTCAGAAAAATTTATCAGAAAAATCAGTTTTTCCGTCAATATTAACCGCCTGAAGCCTTGGGAATTGATAGATCAACTAGAATTATAATATTTTTAACGAATTATTAATGGGTGATTTACGTTCATTGTTATAACCTAATTACCATTAATAGCGTCCAAATAAAAAACCAATAGTTATGTTGAAATATATATTTACAAGTTTACTAATAAGCGCAACATTTTTGAGCTTTGGTCAAGATGTTGAAGATGAGATTGGATTCGTGTATATGAAAGCAGAATATCTTTTAGAAACCCAAAGATATGCAGATGCCATCAAGCAATATGATACCGTTGTAAGAATGCAGTCTGATTATAAAGATGCCCTTATCAAAAGGGCCATGGCAAAATATCAAATGGCATCTTACCGTGGAGTAAAAGAAGATGTAATAAATTTCATAAAGCTAAAAGGGGCAAGTTCAGATGCTATCCGGCTTTTAGGTCTTGTAGACTATAGACAAGGCAACTATGAAGCAGCCTTAAATTCCCTTAATTCATTGTTGGCATGTGGATCAAACGATGCCGAATTGTACTTTGTAAGAGGAGAATGCCTACTTGCTATGGATTTCTTTGAAGATGCCTGTGGAAACTGGCAGACTGCTGCCAATATGGGATACAATAAAGCAAGCTTACAATCAAATAAATATTGCCAAGGAGTGGCAGCCAACAAACCTAACACAGGTCCTAGACCTAGACCAGATGCTGGCACTGCAAGTACGACAACACAGACCAAACCCACTCAGACTGGACCAGTAACTACGCAGCCTTCTACAAAGCCAAGCACTAAGCCTGTTCCAACAAAACCAGGAAGCACGACTGGAACAACAACTGGCCCTAGCACCCAAATTCCTGGTACAACAGTTCCAGTGGATGAAGTTATAATTAACAAACCAACTCAGCCTGTTGACAATTCTGTCAATGAAATATTTGTAGATGAAGATCTAACTTTGGTTATTAAGAATGGACTTGGCGGAAGAAAGCTCCTGCAACAACCAAATATCTTAATTTTAGCTGATGAAGGAGGTGTAGTAGCCATTGATGTTGTTGTCAATGAAAGAGGTAGAATCGAATCAGCGGAAGTCAATGAGGCCGCCTCTACTTTACAGACACCTAGTATTATATCGCTTGCAGTTAGAAAATCCAAAGAGTTCTGGTTTGAAAAATCTGAATGGCCAGAAACAAATGGAACGATTGTATTTAAAATTTCAGGAAGGTAATACTGTTAAATAGTTGGTAGACTCATAACATATTACTATTTTTGCTAATATGTATAGGGTATTATTTGTAGGAACACACGATAGATTCAGAAGTAAGTTTGCTTGCCTCTATTTTAATGCAATGTGTATTGAAAGAAATCTAAAGATCAGGGCATTTTCATGTGGATTTGATATAAGTCTGGACAACAGACGGCTTAAGAAATCTAATCCCGCCCTGGATTATCTTGGGCACATGGGACTTTTAATAGAGGAAGACGATATCCGCCCTACCCAATTAGAACAAGTATTCATTGATGCCTGTGATAAGGTAATCTGTATGAACATGGAGGAGCATCTTACGATGATGCGAAAAGCTTTCCCAGAACAAGTCAAGAAAAGTATTTATTGGCACTTCAATGACGAGTTCAGTATGCCTCCGCTATCTACCCTACCATTGATCAAAAAGGAAGTGGATCACTTGTTGGCTGGATTAGAAGTGGTGGCGTAATAACTTCATGTGTCCTAAAAGGAAAATTTTCTAAGATTCATTTTGACAAAACCCTAACTGCTTCCAATCTCTATAATACATTCTTTTTGCATAATCATTCCTTAGTAATATAAGGAGCTTGGTTCATAACTCCTTGTCTGGTAGTTTAATTATTCTTTTTCGTTACTTTTGTTTTCAAAGAAAACGTATGGGAGACAGGAAAAAAATATTGGTGACAAATGATGATGGAATCACTGCACCAGGTATTGCGGCACTCATAGAAGTAGCAAAAGAATTTGGTGAGGTATTGGTTGTATCGCCTGATAGTCCACAGTCTGGTCAAGGGCATGCGATAACAATCTATGATCCAATACGACTAAAAAAAGTAGACATCTTTCCAGGAATAGAAGCCTATGAATGTTCAGGAACTCCTGTTGATTGTGTAAAACTTGCAAAGAATGTAATTTTAAATGATTTGAAACCAGATCTATGTGTATCAGGGATCAATCACGGCGGCAATGCTGGAGTCAATATTCTCTATTCGGGAACTATGTCAGCAGCCATGGAAGCCAGTATTGAAGGGATTCCTTCAATTGGTTTTTCTCTTTTGGATTTTGCTCATGATGCAGATTTTAGTGCATCTCAACACTATGCAAGAAAAATTATAAAAGCTGTTTTAGAAAAAGATCTTGTGGAATCCAAACTCCTGAACGTTAACATACCACATTTACCTATGAGTGATATCAAAGGTATCAAGGTTTGTAGTCAAGCCAATGCTATGTGGGTAGAAGATTATGCCGAGGGGCAAGATCCAAGAGGAGGAAAATATTATTGGTTGGCTGGAAAATTTGTTGATCGAGATCCAGACAATCATGGTGGCGATGTAAGGGCGCTTAGTACTGGCTATGTTTCTATCGTTCCATCTATGCATGACCTAACCAGATTTGAGGCTATTCCAGAATTAAAATATATGGAATCATTATGAGGAAAGAACATCCAATTAATAAAATCATGATTGGCATCTTGATTGGTGCAATCTACCCCATTGTAGCATTTTTTGTAATCGAACAAATTTTTGTGCTGCTTACCAAATTAAGTCTTGTTGCTGATGTTGGAAATGGCCTTGGTTTTGATCGCAGAGAACGAACCATGTTTCTTTTTTCATTGGTAGCTGCTATTTTACCACTACAAATATTTAGCAATAGAAAATGGGATCAAGCCATCAGAGGATTTATGCTTCCAATGGCAATCTATATCGGAGCTTGGATATGGAAATATGGATCCTACCTAATGGCTCACTTTTAAAACCTCACTACTATCAAATATTATATCATTGCCGGTGAGGCTTCTGGAGATATCTATGGCGCTCATCTGATTTCTGCCTTAAAGGCAAATGACCCAAGTGCTTCCTTCAGGTTTTGGGGCGGCGAAATGATGCTTGCACAAGACAAAAACCAAGCAATGGATTATCGCAATACCGCTTTCATGGGATTTGCAGAGGTTATCAAAAATATATCCACCATTAGAAAAAACTTTACATTTTGCAAGAAAGACATCTTGGCTTTTAATCCAGACAAAATCATCTTTATTGATTATCCAGGATTTAATCTTAGAATGGCCAAATGGACCAAACAAAGAAATTTTACCAATATCTATTTTGTTGCTCCTCAAATTTGGGCATGGAAAAAAAATAGATATAAAAAAATAAAAAGAGACATTGACCAATTGTTCGTCATCTTACCTTTTGAAAAAGGGTTTTATCGTGGTCTAGGAATAGAAGCTTATTATTTTGGTCATCCCTTAGAAGCAAGTATTCCATCAAAGAATCAAACTGAAATCGATACAGAATTTTTAAATATTGCCATACTTCCAGGAAGCAGAAAACAAGAATTGCAAAAACATCTTCCCATATTTTACAAATTGATTTGCATGAGGCCAAATGATCAATTTGAAATTGCCATTGCACCAGGAATCACCTTAGCCGATATCATGGATTTTATCCCAAGTATTCCGGCAAATCTAAAACTACGACACGATAATCATCAAGTTATTAGGGATGCGGATATTGCTTTGGTAAAAAGTGGCACATCTACTCTTGAAACAGCATTAATAGGCACTCCTCAGATTGTCATTTATAAAACCTCCAAACTATCATTTGCCATAGCAAAGCAAATTGTAAAATTACCCTGGATCTCTTTGGTCAATATTATTGCAGGAAAACAAATCGTTGCAGAATTGATTCAAGAGGATTTTAATCCTTCCAGATTAAATGAAGAAATTAAAGCATTGACATCAAAGCAAAAGCTCAATCAAATGATTTCAGAATACAAAAATTTACGGGCATCCTTAAAAGGAGATCAAGTCTTTGACAAAATTTCAAAGTCAATTACGGAAAATACTTTCTGACCACATAAAAGGTACCAAAAGGTATCAATGAAGCAAGCAAAACAAGGAATGTATCTCTGCTATTCCAGTTTTGGCTATTCTTAATAATCAATGCAATGGCGATGTATCCAATAAATAAAATTCCATGAGGCATGCCAAGCATTTTGACCATTGCAGCATTGTCCCACAAATATTTTACAGGTACTGCAATAAACAGAAGTAGGACGTAAGAAAGACCTTCTAAAAAACTTGTTATTTTAAAAATTGTTACCCAATTTCCTTTAATCTCAATATTACTTTCTTTCATTTTTATAGATATTGGATTGCAAGATAAGAGAAAGAAGGTTGAGTTGTTAACTTGATTATTAAACGAGGGACATTATCCATAATATCGAATGATTTGGCCACGACCTTTGCCTTCTACACTTCTGGCATATTTACTAACAACGTGATTCATTTTAACAGGTACATGTCCAGGAAAATAATCCTTATATTTTTCATAAGCATCTTCCACCAAACCAAGTGAAACAACGTTTACCCTTATACCATCTCCGATTTCCAAATCAACAGCTTTTACAAAACTATGAATTGCACCATTGACCATTGCTGCACTGGTTGTCATTTCAACAGGATCATCAGCTAAAATTCCTGTAGACAAAGTGATGGAACCTCCATGATTCAAAAAATCCTTTCCAATTCTTACTAAATTAACCTGTCCCATTAATTTACTTCGAATTCCTATGTAAAAATCCTCTTCAGTAAGTTTTTCAAACTTATCCCATTTCGCTTCACCTGCTATACAAACAATTGCATCCAAATTACCTACTTTTTCGAATGCTTTTTTGATTGAATTAATATCTGATATATCAATTATTACATCACCATTACTTCGTGCTCCAACAATCACTTCATGTTTTGACTTGAAGTATGCTGTAACTTTCTTCCCTACTGTACCATTTCCACCAATTAAAAATATTTTCATTTAAACAATGTTTTTTGAACCTTAATTAATTTCTGTTTTCAATCGCATCTTGTACTTTCTGCATATTCGCTTTATAAAACTCAAGGTCTCGATCTTCTTTTTTCATTGCCAATCCAACTGCTTTTTTGTAACTTTTTAATGAAGCATCAAGATCTCCTAAATTCATCAAAGCTTCTCCATAACTGTCGTGCACGTTTGGTGATTCCGGAAATAATCTTGTGTTTGAATGAAGGATACTAGCAGCTACTTCAGGCATGTTTTTCCCAAGCATATATTCATAACCCAGCATATTTATATCTTGTTCTCCTGCAAGACCAGAATCTACGAATTGTTCAATTTTTAAAAACAGGGCATCCGCTGAACTCCCAATTTGAAAATCATCAATCATTTTTATTAAATCAGTATAATAGCTTGTAAACTTTTCTTTTTTAGATGATCTAAAATCATTTGCCGCCATCTTAGCCAATTCATGAGCTTTATCAAAAGCTTCTTCAGGAGTTGTCTTTACTTCTGGGATGACGCCAGTACCTTCCCAAGAGGTTTTGGTGATTGGGTTTTCCGCTCTTCCAGTCGGGATAAAAACAAATAATTTTTCATTGATGCTTCTTGTTCCTCCTGGGTTTGCTCCGCCTCCTGTTGTCTGCCCGATCAATGTTGCCCTTTCTTGCGTTTGCATATTGTAAGAAAATTCTTCCGCTCCTGAAAAAGTTCTTTCACTAGTAATAATAAAAAGTGGCACATCCGGCATTTTATCTCCTCCAACTTCATCCAAAGTCCAAAACTCTTCTTCATTAACTTTATCACCCTCTCTAAAATGCAAGCTGTTCAAATGAAGTTTTTCGTCGAAAAAGAAACTACATAAATATTGCACCATAAATGGGCTACCTCCTCCATTTTTACTTAGATCGATGATCACAGCATCGCTTTGAGACATTAATTTCATATATGAATCTGCAATTTCTTTTGCATTATTCATACCTGCGAATCCTCTTAAATCCAGATAAGCAACATTACCCTCAAGTATCCTCAACGTATTAAAGCCAAAGTTGAAATTTCTGTTTGAATTTACTTGATCCATTCTTTCTTCAATCTGTCTTTCAATGGTGTTGGGCGGAGTTTGAAAAGTTTTTTGAGTCCTGATCCTCATATGCTTATCATTATTGATTTCTTGCACAGAATTGGTGAGCGCATCAGCAAAAGTCTGATTGGTTTCAAATTGATCAAAATAACCATCTTTAAGCAGGGCTCTTAGGTGTACTGCAGTTCTCTTGGCAACATTGGGATATATGTAAAAATCATTCATCAAATCACAGAGTTGCTCAATTGCCTCTGTTTTATATGCTTTGGAAAGTTCAGCTTTTTGAGCAACTATGCTATTCAATTGAAAAAAAACAGTAAAGTATAAAATTAATGATATGGTTTGTTTCATGTCTATGATTTTTTGTGCAATCCTCAAATTACTAAAAATGATCTATTACTTCACTTCAGATTTTTTTTATTAGACAAATGTTTGATATAACGACACGATTTTCATTTTTCTTTCA